>JBNKZT010000383.1:0-5922 GCA_050301775.1 Promineifilaceae bacterium (SeqCode) | reverse complement strand
CATGGGGCCAGATACGAAGGCGGTACTGCTGCGCCGCCAGTTGGGCGCTCATTACGGAGCGATGGAAGCGATCAATGCGCTGCCACCAAACAGCACGGTCGCCTTTTTGTTTGAGCCGCGTAGTTATTACTGCGACCGAAATTGTCTACCAGACAGCAGTCTGGACGAATTGGGTCATCTGGCGTATTTGTACGGGGGCGCGGATGGCATTGCTGCTGCCTGGCGCAAACAAGACATAACCCATCTTTTACTGTATCAGGCTGGCTATGAATTTATGGTGAATGAGCGGGCGGAGACGGCAGAACCGGTGGATACGGCCGTCGTTGAAACGTTGCAAACCGATTATCTGCGACCGGTTGCTGATATTGCTGGAGCTTATATTCTGTATGAGATTGTTCCATGAAATTATTGTCTAAAACAATTATTAGCTCCCTGGTGTTGAGTGTGGTCTTTATTGTTCTGGTGGTGGCAGTGCATCAATTGTTCACGACAAAAGTGCCGGGGGCTAATGATTTTTACTCGCGCTGGAAAGGGGCGCAGTTGTTTTGGCTGGAAGGAATGGACCCTTATTCGCCGGAAGCAGGGGAAGCGATTCAGGTAGGGATGTACGGCCGTACCGCCCGCCCCGATGAGGATCAAGTCCTTTTCGTTTACCCGTTCTATACCGCTTTTTTGCTCATCCCGCTGGTAGGGTTGTCTTATGATTGGGCGCAGGCTGTCTGGCTGGTGGTGATCATGTTCAGCTTGATTGGCGGGGTTGTTCTTTGCCTGCAGCTGGTGAATTGGCAGATGCCGCCCTGGCTGCTGGGCGTCACCTTATTGTGGGCAGTTGTTTTTTATAACAGTGCCCGCACGATTATTTTGGGCCAATTTGCAGCGCTGATATTTTTGTGGCTGGCTGGCAGTTTATGGGCCTTGCAGCGCAATCATGACATATCGGCCGGTTTATTGCTGGCTTTGACTACCATTAAGCCACAAATGAGTTTTTTGATTATTCCGATGCTGTTATTGTGGGGATTGAGCCAGCGGCGTTGGCGGTTTATGGGCGGATTCGCGGCGGCGATGGGGCTGCTGTTAGGCGCTTCTTTTCTCTTGCTGCCCGTCTGGCTGACCGGATTTTTATCTCAGGTGAATGCCTATCCGGGGTATACCATTACCGGTTCGCCGATTTGGGTGTTGACCGGTTTCTATTTTCCCCAACTGGGTCGCCCGGTAGAAGTTGGTTTGTCAATACTGGCTTTACTGCTGCTGGCAGTTCAATGGCGGCACTTGCCCAGGGCAACGGCCGTTGCCAACGAATTCCTGCTCATCACCGGGCTGACTCTGGTGGTCACCAATCTCATCGTTGTGCGAACCGCCACTACCAATTACGTGATGATGTATGTGCCGCTCGTTTGGGGATTGAAACGTTTGCATGACCGGCTTCCACGCGAGAATTTGTGGCCGGCCTTGTTTTTTCTTGTGAGCAGTATTGGCGGCTGGCTGCTTTTCCTGGCGACGATTGAAGGGAACCAGGAGCATCCGGTTAATTATTTACCACTGCCTTTCTTTTTATTGATTTTGTTGTGGTGGGCAGGTCGTTCGCTGTCGCCAATGGATGATGATCAGGGAACGGCCGTTTCCTGACTTATGGACGCCACACGACGCAAAACCACGACGATCATTCTACTGCTGCTGGCAGCCCTGTTGACAACAGCCGTTCTGACAGCGCCTTATGTTCCCAAACTGGTTGACTTTGACCAGACTTTTTACCCGGCAATCCGGTATGCCCTGCGCGGCGAAAATCCGTATACGGCTGCTTATCAAGTGACAGATCAAGGAGTGCCACCGGCATTTTTTAGCCCTGTCTGGCTGCTGCTGCTTCTGCTGCCATTTGGCCTGCTGCCGTTGAATCTGGCCCGATCATTCTGGGCTATTTTTTTGGTCAGCGTTACTTTGGCGGCTTTTTTAAGATTAAAACCCTGGGGCATTGCCGGTCTCTGGCCAATTGTGCTGCTGTTTTTGCCCTGGTCGCTCATCGGTATTTTGTATGGTCAGGTAACGGCCGTTCTCCTTTTAGGTACAATCCTTTGCCTGGCCGAAATCAAAAAGCCTGACCAATCCTACCAAAGCGGCCTCGTGGTGCTGCTTGGTTTTGCTTTGATCGGTCTCAAACCCCAATTAGGCGGCCTGGTTGCCATCCCGCTCCTGTGGGAAATGGCCGTTCGTAAAGATAAACGCCTGCTGGTTGTGATCATCGGTGGCAGCCTCCTTCTACTTTGTTCGCTGGTGGTGATGTGGCCCTGGTTGACCGGCGGACCGATTCTGCTTCCGGCGCCACATTGGTTATCGACCCTGGAGCGTGAATTGACGCTCTGGCATTTGCCGCTTTGGCCGGCCTGGATCACCCGTGCCGTTGTCGTTTTGGTGATGGGTTTATGGGCCTGGCGGGAACGGCCGTTTAGTTATGCCTGGTGGTCGGCCTGGTTAACGGCCGTTCTTATCATCACCCCCTATGCCCGGGGGTACGATGGAGTGCTGCTGCTGCCTCTCCTGGGCCTGCTGCTCAAGCGAAGCTGGATCAAAACCATTATTTTCCTGGTTGTTGTAATCCTTTATACGACAGTGAGCGAGTTGGGTTCGGTAGTAACATCGCTGGTCGCCTGGACCCTTTTTGTCCCCTGGCGCACACATATTATTTCTCCGTTGGGGTTAAAAACAAGATGAAACGTTGGCTGCAATGGGCGCTGCTCCTGCTAAGTTTTGGCCTATTCGGCATCATCGTCTGGTATGCCGGGCCGGAACCGTGGCGGCAGCTTTTGCTGGCCGACCGCCGCACACTGCTCCTCGCCTTTTGCGTGCATGGATCGGCCAGTATGGTGGCGGCGATCCGGCTGCGCTTTTTGACCCAATCGATCACGGGCCGGCGGCAGCCAGCCTGGCGGCGTTTTTACTACCTGACGATGAGCGCCCGCGCCCTGGGACTGATTTTGCCGCGCACGGTAAGTGCCATCGGCGGCAAGACGGTCGGGCTGCGGGCAATGGGCGTGCCCATCAAGTACGCCGTCTGGATTATCGTCGTCGATAATTTGTTTGATGTGACGCTGTTGTTTTTTACCGCCATCCCGGCGCTGCTTTTTATGCGCGGGCTGATAAGCGCAGGATTGTTCCTGCTGCTTATCCCGGCGGCGATTGGACTGCTGGCGCTTTTGATTTGGTGGCTGCTGCGGAATAACCACCTGGAAACGGTATTGAACTGGCTGCGCCGCATCCCCTGGCTGGCCAGACGGCTGGATTTTGGTGAGAAACGGCCGTTTCCCCCGGCTAAAGATGCGTTGATTGCGTTGGGCTGGTCGGTGCTGTTGAACGGGATTATTGCCATCAGTTTTTACACAATCGGCCGTTCCATTGGCGTGCCGGTGACGCTGCCGCTGCTGCTGGCCAGTTATCCACTGGTCCAGTTGAGCCTGATCATCGCCATTGCGCCGGGCGGGCTGGGCATTTTTGACGCCGGTTGGCTGGGGCTGCTGCGGTTGGGCGGCATACCGGAAGCGGTGGCGCTGGCCTTTGTCGTGGCCCAGCGGGCGTTTGTATACGTATTTGTTTTGATTTGGGCTGGGTTTAGTGCGCTGCTGTCGCTAACGGTGAAGTCGGAAACGGCCGTTGAGTGATGGTTGTGGAGGGGGAACGGCCGTAAAGAAGTCAGGGCGTCTTTGTTAAATAATGGGCCTGGGTGGCCGGGAACGCCGGGGCATGAATGCCCCTGGCTAAAAAACGACGCCGGATCAATCCGGCTGGGGCTGGGCCAGTGACTGATTCAATTTTGCTAAACTGATAGGAATAAAAAAACGGCCGTTTCCAGACACTTGGTTCTGAAAACGGCCGTTTGGTATTTCGTTACTGTGCGGCTGAACCGCATCAATCACAAAAAGGTCTAAATCCTACCAGCGGTTACCACCGCCATAATTGTTGCGACCGCCACGATTACCACCGCCGCGATTGCCACCGCGGAAGCCGCCGCCACCGGAGCGATCTTCGCGCGGGCGGGCTTCATTGACGCGCAAATCACGCTCATCAACGATTTTACCGTTTAAGGCATTAATGGCCGCATTGGCTGCCGAGTCTTCCATCTCCACGAAGCAAAAGCCCCGGAAGCGGCCGCTGTCGCGGTCATTGATCATGGCAATGGATTCTACTTTGCCAAACTCATTGAACATGTCCTGGACCTGCTGCTCGGTGGCATCAAACGATAAATTTCCTACGTACACTTTTTTAGTCAACTTGAACTTTCCTTAAAAACTTAGCGCCACTGGAATGTTTGGCCAACGGCCGTTCCTGAGTGGCGCACAAAAATATTACCTACAGCATACGCTCATTTGGGGATTAAGCTATGATTTGCCCTCTGTTGAGGCGAATGCTCATAAAGGCGAGTCTGTTCGGGTGTAAATAACGGCCGTATAATTGCATTGTGGCGGATCGAATTGAGAGGAAACGGCCGGGAGCGCTGGGGCATGAATGCCCCCGGCTAAAAAACGACGCCGGATCAATCCGGCTGGGTACGGGCCAGTCCGATTGATCAGACGTTGTTCTGTAGAACGGCCGTTCATGGCCGGGTGTGTTGTCACTGACGGTGAAGTCGGCACCAGTAGGAAGTCAGGATTAAGTTCAAAATTCATTGTATAATGGGAAAATAATTTTGTTGATTGCTTTCCTGGCATAAGGAGCGTAAACGATGACGATGGCAACCTATGAACGGATATTAGACATGACCAAGCGTCTCAATTTGCCCGAACAATTGCGCTTGCTGGAGGCGTTAACGCGGATGGTGCGCTATCAGGTGGAAAAACCCCCATCACACAGCATTATGGATTTGGAGGGATTGGGGGCCGAAATCTGGCAAGACATTGATGCTCAAGCTTACGTCAACCAGGAACGGGCATCATGGGATTCCTAGACGATGTTCAAGGGCAGGTTGTCGGTCTAGACACTGCGCCGCTGATCTATTTCATCGAGAAACATTCGACGTATCATCCCCGGCTTAGACCTTTTTTTGTCGCCCTGGCCGAGGGCCAATTTACAGTTGCCACGTCTACCATTACGATTGTGGAGACGTTGGTGCAGCCTATTCGCGCCGATAAAGTGGATTTGGCCCTGCGTTACCAGGAAATTTTATTGAATGCGCCTCGCGTTGCGGCGTATGATCTGTCGCCAGAGATTGCCAAAAAGGCAGCAGAGATTCGTGCCAGTTATCAATTTCGGACGCCTGATGCGATACAGTTGGCAACGGCCGTACACGCCGGAGCCGCATTCTTCCTGACTAACGACCGAGCATTGCAGAAATTCTCAGAGTTAAAAGTCATCCTTGTTGAAGATTTGAACTGAAGTCGTGTGGGTGGGGGAAACGGCAGTAAAAAACCAAGCCACCTTCGCTAAACAAGGGACTGAGATGGCCGGGAACGCCAAGGCATGAATGCCCCCGGCTAAAAAACGACGCCGGATCAATCCGGCTGGGTACGGGCCAGTCCGATTGATGGGACGTTGTTCTGTAGACCGGTCGTTTACGGCCGGTCGGTGCTCAATAACCCCGCTGTAAATCTACTTGATTGGGCATTGGTTCACCGCGGGCGGCGGCATTGAGGAGCACGGCCGTATGCGCCATGCGTAATTGTTCCGTCTCGCTGGTCATCCCGCCGCGATGGGGGCTGATGACGACATTGTCCAGTTCGTGGAAGGGAAAGTCGGCCGGCGGCGTGTGGCTGCGCGATGGTTTGTCGGTGGGGTAGTTGTACCAGACGTCCAGCCCGGCGGCGTGCAGCGTGCCATCGCGCAGTGCTTCGTACAGGGCATGCTGCTGCACAATCGGTCCCCGGCCAATGTTGACCAGGAGAGACGGCCGTTTCAACCCCATCAATTCCTCCATCCCAATCAACCCATCCGTCTCCG
>JBNKZT010000382.1:0-5943 GCA_050301775.1 Promineifilaceae bacterium (SeqCode) | reverse complement strand
CCTGGGCTTCGGCCTGGTGGGCGGCTGAGGCTTGCTCCAAGGCATCGATTTCGGCTTGTAGAAGCTGAATGCGGGTTTGCGCCTGCTGGGCCAGTTCTTTATCGGTTTGGGAGAGGGCTGCCGCTTGTGCTTCCAGGGCACGGATGCGTTCTTTCTCCTGGGTAAACAGAAGGGCGCGGACTGATTCCAGATCGTGTCTCGTGTCCAGGGGCGCTTCGGGCGCGCGCGGCTCAGTGGATTCCATTAGAGGGCGGGGTTAATTGTCGGAAACGGCCGTGTTCTCAGCGTTTTGTTGCAGTTGTTGTCCCAACTCAACCATGAGTTCCCCCAATTCAAAGCGTCCCGTTTTTTGCTTGTCCAACATGGCCCCCAGTGTCAGCATTTCCTGACGCAAATCAGCATCTCGCTGCCGGGATTCAGCGCGAAAATCGGCAAGCTGTTTGCGTAAATCATTGATTTGTTGATCCAGCCGCTGATTCATATTGGTGTCGGTTTGCGTTAACTTTTCTTCAACTGCTTTGAGGTGTTGGTCTGTTGAACTGGATAGGGCTGTTACCTGCTTTTGAAGGTTGTTTTGCAGCTCCCGACTGACATTTTCCAGCCGGACTTCGAGTTCGTCTAATCGCTGTTCAGTGGCTCGAGCCTGGTTGCCATACAAGATATTACGTAACTGGTCCAGGTCATTCCCCGTGTCGATTTTTGGTTCCAATTTATTCTTGTTAGTGCTCATTTCCTCTATTCCCATTTGCTATGTATGAACATTTGCCCGTTATTATAGCGTGGTTTTGCCTATATTCGACACCATTTGTGAAAAAAAGTCATTTCTTGCTTTACGAAAACAGGCAGGAATCAAGATTAATCACATGTTTTATGGTAGCCAAATTCGGGTAAATGCAGCGCCCACTCGCTTTCGGTGAGATTGCGACCTACTTCAATGCAGGCGCGTTCGATGAGCGCCGGGGCTGACAGGTTCCATAGGTAGGATTGATTGTCGCTGTTGGTGGCCGTTAGCCACAAGCTTTCCGGAGAGAAATTGAGTTGATTTACGGTGCCATCTGGCCCATCGAGGACGATACTATATTGCTGCGGGTCATCATCGAGGCTCCAGAGACGGACGGTTTTGTCGGCGCTGGCGCTGGCCAGCCAATGGCTGTCGGGGCTGAAGATGACGGCCGTTATGCGGCCCCGATGTCCATCCTGACCAGGTGTGTCTTCTGTGGCTTCGCGCCACTGCAAGGGGATGCCTTTGTCCTGAAAATCGCTGTGGGTGAGTGGATAAAGGGTCAGGCTGTGGTCGGCGCTGCCGGTTACCAGCCAACGGCCGTTACTGCTGAAGGCGACGGCCGTTACGTCATTAGTGTGATTGTTGAGTGTGATGGGACTACGGGCCGGGTTGTCTTGATCGAGATTATAGAGAACGGCCGTGTCATCGGCGCTGGCGGTGGCTAACCACTGGCTGTCCGGGCTAAAGGCCAGATCCGTCACATTTTCTACATGCTCGGCGAGGCGGATGGGATCGGGCGTATCATCATCGCTGTGGGGGGACAGGTTCCATAAAGTCACGATGCTGTCGGCATTTGTGTAGGCGGCTCGCCAGTACTCATCCGGGCTGAGGACCTGACCATTGGTGGGTGTGGCCGATTGACCGGGGCTGTTCAGTTTTTGTACCGTGCTGTTTGTCAGGGTTTGCCAAATGGCGTGTTCAGTGGCATGGGGAATTGTATCGGTTGAGCGCAGGACGTTGAGTGCTTCGACGGCCATCAGCATAGCCACATCTCGATTTTCGGCGCTTAAAGCCAGGGCTCGGGCAGCAATGTTGGCTGACAAGGCTTCGCGCATTCGTTGGGCGGCGTCTTCGGTAATTTGGTGGACGGCCGTGCCAATTGCGGCATCAACAGCGCGCTCCTGATTCGTTTGTCTGATACCCCGGAAGGAAATAGCCACAAAGAGGCTGAATGCTGCTGCAAGAAGAAGAACCCATTTCCAATAGCGATAACTCATGACCAAACCCAAACCTGGAAAAGATAAGTACAATAATTATAGGGAGATTGCCATCGCAGGCAAGAACTGGCTCAAGGTTTATCAATCATTAAGCAGGGTTCACCGCGTAAATATTGAGCGCATTCCTCCTGGCTCAAACGGCGGGTGGCAATGGTTTGTCCCCGTTCTAACAACTGTGCCAATGTTTTAAGAGTGATAAGCTGCGCGGTACGGTCGGAACTGGCAGTGGCCAGGTAACGGCCGTCATCACTAAATGCCACGCTGTGAACCGTCGACGTATGGCCCAACAGCGTGCGCAAAACCTGGCCGGTTTGGGCGTTCCATAATTTGGCAGTTCTGTCTACGCTGGTGGTAGCCAGGGAACGGCCGTCAGGGCTGTAGGTCACGCTCAAAACAGAGCCGGTATGGCCAGAGAGGGAGAGAATCACGCCGCCGTTTTCCAAATCCCATAATTTAATCGTGCCATCACTACCGGCAGTAGCCAGCCGCAGTTCAACCGGGCTGAAGGCGGCACTGTTTACTGCACCTGCGTGCCCGGTTAAGGAGCGGATGATTTGGCCAGTGTTACTGTCCCACAACAAAACAGTTCCGTCACTGCCGGTGGTGACTAACAAGTGTCCATCCGGGCTAAAAACCAGATCGAGAATCGGCACACCGTGATTGAATTCCAGTGTGACACGGCCGTTTTCCAATGACCACAATCGCGCCACTCCATCTTCACTGGCCGTGGCCAAAAGCGTACCGTCCTTGTTGAACTGAACGGCCGTTACCGCGCCACCATGCCGCTGAAAAACATCCACCAGTTCATATGTTTCGGCATCCCAAACCCAGGCATTCCGGTCGGTGCTGGCTGCGGCCAGGAAACGGCCGTCGCTGCTAAACATCACATCATTGACCCAATTGTTAGGCCCGGTTAACGTTTTTTGGAAAAGGCCTGTTTCAGTGGCCCAGATTTTAATCGTTTTATCTTCGCTGGCGGTAGCAACCAGGGTGTTGTCTGGGCTGAACGCTACGCTGGTAACGGGTGCACTGTGGTCGCTGAGATTGCGAATATCCAGTGCCGGCTGCGCGTTCCAAACTTTGGCGGTGTTGTCTTGACTGGCGGTGGACAACCGTTGATCGTCGGCGCTGAATGTGACCGCGGAAACGGGGCCGTTGTGTCCGGACAGCGTGTAGGTAACTTGATTGGTGGCCGTGTCCCAAACTTTGGCTGTTCCATCCTGGCTGGCGGTGGCCAGGAAACGGCCGTTCGGACTGTAAGCCACCTCAATGACGGCGCTGGTATGGCCGGACAGGGTGACAATCGGTTGTTTGGTGGCGGCGTCCCAGACGCGGGCTGTGTTATCATCCTGGCCGGTAAGCAGTCGGCTGTCATCTGGGCTGAAGGCCACGCTGTTAATGGCGATGGGATTTTCCGGGCTGCCGGCGATGGGGAGATTGGCCGCGGCCGTGCCCGAAGACAAATCCCAAAAAAACACCAATCCATCTTCACCGGCGCTGACCAACTGGCTGCTGTCACTGGAAAAAATCACAGCGTTGACGGCTTGTTTGTGGCCGTCAACCAGGCGCAGCAGCGATTCGCCGCTGGTCATGTCCCAGACGCGAACTGAGGCATCGGCCATGGCCGATGCCAGGAGACTGCCATCGGCATTGTAGGCGATGGCCTGCACACTGCCGCCGTCGCTGCCCAGCCGCCGCACGCGCCGTCCAGATGTGAAATCCCAAACGTAAATAAAGCCATCCAAACCAGCCGCTGCCAGATGGGGCTGCGTGGGGCTAAAGGCAACACCGTTAAATCCCCGTTCTGAATCGGTGAATGTTTGCACTACCTGACCGGAATGGGCATCCCAAATTTTAACGGCCGCATCCAATCCGGCCGTTGCCAGCAAAGCGCCATCCGCTTGAAAAGCAACATCGCGCACACCATCGGTGTGACCGGAAAGCGTCAATTGGAGCTGTGAGGCTTGCAGGGCGCGGTACAGGGCGTCTTCCGCTTCGGCGGGAGTCATTTTGGTATGCTGGAAAGTAAAGTTAACCGCTTCCAGAGCCAGAAGCAGGGCCAACTGCGGGTCGCTTTGCAGTTGGTCGTTGGCGGCGGCTGCCAATTCGCGGCTGGTGGCCAGATGGTATTGGATGTCGGCTTGTTGCTCATTGAATTCGGCCGTTGCCCGGGCCTCTACGGCGGCGGCGGCGGCATCCTCAGCAGTGTCGCGCTGTAAATTGGCGTTGGCTTCGGCGGTGGCTCGCAGGTTGGCGCTGGCTTCGGCGGTTGCTTCCGAAGCGGCGGCGGTGACAGCGCTGGCATCGGATGTCAGGCGGAGTTGCTCGGCGATTATCTGGTTGGCGACGGCCGTAGCTGCGCTGCTTTCGGCTTGTTCCCGGTTGACGGCAGCGGTGATGGCCGCGAAGACAGCAATGAGGAATACGGCCGTTAACAACATTGCCAGTCGCTTTGCGCGAATGGCCGCCCGGCTGCTTTCAACCGCGCGCTGCGACTGCTCATCGGCCAGCGCCTGGGCCTGACGCAGTTTTTCTTGCTGTTCGGCTTCATGAGCCAGTTGCTCCCGGTGTGCTTCCTGCTGGCTGGCCTCGACAAATGCTTCCTCAATCTTGCTCAGATCGGTGTAAGTGGCCGCTTCATCCAGCAGCAGCCCGCGCAGCAGCGTACTGGGGTCTTGATTGCGCGTTTGCCACTCCTCGGCCATAGCCGACAAACGGAGCCGCCGCCGCCGCGTCACACGGTCTTCTTCCAGCCAGCCGGCCAGGCGCGGCCAGGTTTGAGCCAGCGTCTCATGGGCAATTTCGACGCGTGCTTCCTCTGGCCGTTCATCCTTGGTCAGCCGCAGCAGCCGTGCCTGAACAAACTTCTCCAGAACCAGGTCGATCCGGGTTGGCGATTGGCCCCGGTACAAGTCTTGACGCAAAATGCGGGCGCGCGTAATCTTGAGGTTGTCATCAGGGTGGACGATTTGCGAAAAAATGCGGCGCGCTGTGATTTGTTCAGCCGGTGACAGGCTTTCGTACAGGTCATCGGCTGCTTTGGCCAATGCCTGCCGCCCGCCGCCCAAACGATTGTACGCCTCCCAGGTGATGCGGTTGCGTACCCGGTTTTCCCAAAGTTTGAGCAGCGTAAATTGGAGCAGGGGGAGTGCGGCCGTTTCGCCCAGAATTTCGCGTATTAATTCATCAACCAGGCCGTCTTCAAATTGTAAGCCTACTTTTTCGGCCGGTTTGGTGATAGCTTCCCGCAGTTCCGATGCTTTCATGGCCGTAACACGCACCTGAGTCTGCTCAAACAGCGCGTACAGTTCAGGCATCTGAACCAGGATGGTTTCAAAATCGGAGCGAACTGTAAAGAGGACAATGTGGCGTGGAGCAGGCACCTGGAGCAGGTGCAGACAGTTGTTGATAAAAGCGTAGCGGGCCTGGTCTTGATAGCAGAGGGTGAACAGCTCTTCAAATTGATCGACCAGGATGACCGCCGGGCGGCCATCGGGTTGGCTGATCTGGCTGGCCAGGAAATCAGGTGATTTTAATATTTGCTCCTTGATGGTTTGAATTTTGCTATCGTCGGCTTGCGGTTGAAGCAGGCGAGCCATGCTGATGAGCGGGCTGGCTCCGGGCAGTAAGGGCGGGTAGTAATGCCAGGCGGCGCTGTCCGGTTCGTTTTTAAGCTGGACAGCGCCGGCTTGCAGTCTGGGAATAAGACCGGCCAGGATGGCCGACGATTTGCCGCTGCCGGAGGGGCCAACGAGGATCAGGCCGCGATTTTGCTGCAGGCGGAGGAGCATGGTGGTGATGAGTTGGTCACGGCCGTAGAAAAAATCGTGTTGTTCGCCGCTAAAAGGGTCTAATCCAACGTAAGGGCATAAATCATCGGGCAGGATGGGCGCCTGGGTGGGGTCAAAATCTTCCAGGGTGGCATCGAATGCTTTTCTGTTG
>JBNKZT010000381.1:0-5982 GCA_050301775.1 Promineifilaceae bacterium (SeqCode) | reverse complement strand
GGTAAACGGGAAATCGGCCAATGCGTATAGAGTGCGGCTCAATATTTCTAATCGAACGTCCAGCCCGCCAAGGGGATTGTTAGCAGATTGGGCTTCTAGAAAAACATCTGGACCAGTTTGAAAGACAAGGTAGCCAAAGGCCAACAAAAAGAAGGGGATCAGATAACCTAAACGCGGCCAACGCATGATGATAAGCAGTCCTAATCCGAATGTGCTGGCTAACAACGCTCCCCGGCTTTGACTGAACAGCAGCAAAGCCAGAATGATGATCGCGCCCAGACCACTAAACAATCGCCACCAGATAGATTGCTGCCTTTGGAAGAAAAGGGCGACAAATAATGGCCAAATAATGACCAGTGTGCCGGCCATCCGATTCTCGTTGATGTTGCCCGGTGTCAGTTCTGTCAATCTCTTAAAGAATGGGGCTAAACTAGGCAGTTGATAAAGGCTGTTGAGGGCCAGATTACTTAAAAATGGCGCAGCCAGGGCCAACCCCATGCCTATGATGAGAATAAACCAGGCTACTCGTTGTGGATGATGTTGAGTTGGTGGCCAATTGATCAGCGCGAAATAGAGCGCGATGCCTAATAACAAATAGCCGAGCGAATCGAGGGCCAGTTTTTTGTCGACAGCAGCCCAGTAGTTGACGGGCAGCCACAACAGGAGCAGTAAAACAGGGATGGTAATGGGGGTTAGGCGGGTGGGACGGCCGTTTACCAACCAGCGAATCGGCCATCCAAGCGCTAAGATCAGGAATGCGTAAGGCTGCCAGGCCGTGGTGGTTCCGATTAGTGTCTCAGGGACAAAGCGGTCTGGTAAAAGCAGGATGGGGGCGACTGCCATTATCCAAAATGGCTCAAAAAAAATAATCCCCTTCAGCAATTGTTTCATTACAAATTGATGGTCCTTAAAGATGGCAATAATTTTTATCAATACAGCCTGGTAACAAAGCTGTATTCACATTTGGGAGTGTATCAGTTTTATTGCCCAAGACAATTGCTTCTGGCGTGATGTGCCGCCTTAAGCGTAAATGATGATTTATGTTAAAATCGGTAAACATTTGGCGAAATTTCAAAATCATTTGGATTTCTTGTGTAATGCAATAGGAGGCGGCAAACATGTTGCAGAACGTTCGACACGCTGGGTCACAATATAGATAGAAAAGGATTCAGAATTAACATGCCGGTGACTGAACTGGAAACGCCAATACAATTAGGACCATGGCCTGATGCGACGGCCGCCCGTTTGTTTTTGAGCCAAATGGTGAGTGGTGATCACTTTTCTAAAGAATTACCAGACCTTATTGAATTAACTAATTGGTTGAACCATGTAGAATTGGGGGGGATCGCTTACAATTACTTTAAGAATGAGGATAATCCACAAGCCAGAATGGCAGCCGCCCATCTGGAACTTGCTTATTGGGCCGGGGTTGGTGCGTCCAGTATTAAGTTAGCTGCGTTGGAACAAATATTGCAGCGCTTTATGGCCGAAGGCATTGACTGTACCCTCATTAAGGGCATTGCGTTTGGCCAGACAATTTATCCTGAGCACGCAGTTCGCCGGATGAATGACATTGATTTTTGGATACAAAAGAAGGATGTGGCGGTTGTGTGGCAGTTGTTGAAGGAAATGGGATACCAGGATGATGGCAAGTGGCGTGATGCCAACAGCATTCCCGATTATGTTTCGGAGTTATCTTTCTATCCGGATGAACCGCAAAAATCGAAGTGGAATATGGAAATTCATTGGGATTTGCTCCCAATGCCGGGAGTAGTGGGGTATCTGGCGTTAGAAGGTTGGTGGCAGCGGCGCAGGCAGGTGTCATTTCAGGGTTTGGAGGCGATGGTGATGGACCCGGCCGATGCCCTGGTTCATGCCTGTACGCACCAGATATGGCAGCACAGGAACCAAACTCGCTTGCGCTGGCTGCTAGATATAGATCGACTCATCCGGGGACGGGAGACTTATTTTATTTCGCCAACGGATTGGCAGAGAGTGGAGGCGGAATTTCATGATTCTGAGATATGGCCGGCGATTCGTGACGGTATTCGACAAGCTGCCTATTGGTTTGCAACGCCCTTGTCTGATCAGATAAATGAAATATTTTCAAAGCCCTTAAACAAGGATCAACAACTGTTCCATCTCTTTTATGGCGAACCCGATATGACGGTTGGAAAAAGAATGTTAGTCACCCTTCAAGGGCCAGATAGTTTTAGATACCGGGCGCGGGTGATATTATGGCTTCTTTTCCCCCCGCCAAAGTATATGATTGGCCGGTATGGTGTTTCTGGCTGGATGCTTCCGTTTTATTACGTGATGCGTATTTTTAAGGGTATGATGAGTTTTGGCGGATCTGATTTTTCGTCACGAACTTCGTTGTTACGGAGAACTGCGCGGAGAAAGGATAGGGATTCCCGAGGATAAGGCCAATCCCCAAAAATAATTACCCGGTATCAGATTTACTTCAGGGATTGGCTCACGGTTGCTTTCGGCAATACCGGGTATTTTATTTTTTGGAGCAACCTAATGAAAGACCTGACTTTGCCACATGGCACTCTGAAATTGCCGGCTTTTTTGCCGGATGGAACGCAGGGGGTCGTGCGTTCGATTGACGCGGCTGATTTGCGAGATGCCCGAATTCAGGCGGTGCAGATGAATGTCTATCACCTGATGCAGCGGCCTGGTTCTTCTACGGTGCAGGCGTTGGGCGGCTTGCACAGGATGTCGGGCTGGGATGGCCCGATTTTTACGGATTCTGGGGGGTTCCAGGTTTATTCGCTCATCCGGCAAAACCCGAAAAGCGGCGCTATTTCTGATAAGGGCGCTGTTTTTCGTATAGAGGGCAAGAAGTTTAATTTTGTCCCGGAGAAGAGTATTCAATTGCAACTGAGTTATGGTTCGGATGTGATTATTTGTCTGGATGATTGCACCCATGCAGATGATGATCTGGCCGTGCAGGCCGGGTCGGTGCGGCGGACGGTGGCCTGGGCGCGGCGCTGCCGGTTGGAGTTTGACCGGCTGGTGGCCGAGAAGGAGATGGCGGAAGGGAAACGGCCGTATCTCATCGCGGTCATTCAGGGCGGGCGGTCACCGGACCTGCGCCGCCAATGTGCTGAACAACTGCTGGAAATCGGCTTTGACGGCTACGGGTACGGTGGCTGGCCGCTGGATGCTGATGGCAAGCTGTTGGCTGATACACTGGCCTACACTCGCGAACTGGTGCCGCCGCAGTATACCGTCCACGCACTGGGTGTTGGCCATCCGCAATATGTGCTGGACTGCGCAGCGATGGGTTACAATTTGTTTGATAGTACGATGCCTACCCGCGATGCGCGACACGGCCGTTTATACGCGTTTAGCCGTCAGCCAGCGGACATTGGTTTGCAGTCCAGTGACTGGTTCCATTATGTGTATGCCAGAGATAAGAAGCACATCAAGGAAAGCCGCCCCATTTCCGAATATTGTGACTGCCACACCTGCTCCCATTTTTCGTTAGGTTATTTGCATCATTTGTTTAAGCTAAACGACAGCCTTTTTCCCCGGCTGGCGACGATTCATAATTTGCGCTTTATGACGATGTTGATGGAGCGGCTGAGGGAAGGATGAAAGCAGAGGGCCAGGAATTGGATGCTTTGGTAACAACCGTTACCCAATCCCCTAAATACGCCTATATCAGCCCGGATTTAGTGCAGCAGGTAGGCGAACGGGAACTGGCAGTGCGCCGCTCATTCAAAGAGGCGGTCAAGGCAACCAAAAACAAGCTGCATCAGGTTGGCGGGGCATATTTCGAGGCCAAACTGGATTATCCGGCGATGTTGGCCCAACTGCGCCAGGCAGCGGGCGACCCGGACGCGTTTCGCACGGTTTGCCGTGAACTGATGCGCCGCCATGCTTCTACGCGGGAACGGCTGCCTATTTTAGACGAATTGTATGCCATGACGCTGGGAAATCTCGACAGCATTCGCATCATCAAAGACCTGGCCTGCGGGCTGAACCCCTTAACACTGCCCTGGCTGCCATTTGACAGTGTGAGTGAATATCATGCTTACGATATTTATGCCGATATGATGGCGTTTGTGGCCGAGTTTATGACGATTGCCGGGGTGAACGGCCGTGCCCAAACCCGTGACATCATCAGCCAGCCGCCTACCGAACCGGCCGATCTCATCCTCATCTTCAAAACGCTGCCGGTCTTGGAACAGGTACAGAAAGGGGCGGCTTCTCGTTTATTGGACGCACTAAATGCCCGTTATTTACTCATCACATTTCCGGCGCACAGTTTGGGTGGGCGTCATAAGGGCATGGTGCAAAATTATGAGGAACAGTTTATGGGGTGGGTGAACGGCCGTGCCTGGCAGGTGCAGCGGTTTGAATTTGCCACGGAGCTGGCTTTTCTCGTGCAAACATAAATCGCCCCAACTCATTCCCGCTGCGCTGCCTGGGTTTTCAAGTTCGAACAACTCAAAATTACAAAGAAAAACGCAAAACTTCCTGATTATTCAAGAAGTTTTCCGTTTTTTTGATGGTTATGGGCGTACTGATTGATTGTGGCTAGCAGCTTGTCGGAGAAAGAATAATAGAACGCAGACTTGTCCTGAGCAGTGTTGAAGGATTAACATAGGCAGAAATTTTGCCCTGTTTACCGTACGAGACCTGTCGGGCTAAAGCATGCATCTCTTCGCTTTCCAGTACCTAAATTTCGCCCCAATAAGGGCACAAGTGATCAGGATGGCTATGGTTCGGGATGCTTTTCATAACCTAAACCGGATGGATAACGGCCGTTGAGATGTCTGATATCCTAAACTCAATCGCGGTTAGTGAAGATCATTTGGAAAGTTGCGTTTCGATAAAATCCAATTATCGTTTCACCATTGGCAAAAAAACTTTGTTTGGTAAATCCGGCGACGGATTCGTCGTCCCGGTGCTTGCTTTCACCACAAACGCCTCTTTACCCTGCGCCCGGTTGGGCTGGAAGCCGCCCGCCGTCACCGGGAAGGCCAACGATTCCGTAGACCCCACGACGATGAGATTGCCGCTGCTGTCCAGCGCCATCCCTTCAGCCACATCGTCATCCGTGCCGCCCCGGTAGGTGCTAAACGGCATCGTGCCATTGGGGGCAAGCTGGGTCACAAAGGCATCGTAGCAGTTGCGGCTGGTGCTGCTGAAGCACACGCCAGGCCCCAGCTGTGGCTGCCAGGCCGCCGCTGTCGGAAAGTTGGCCGAATTGGTGCCGCCGGTGACAAACACCTGACCGGCGCTGGTCATAACCACCCCACTGGCCCAATCACTGCCGCCGCCACCCAGGTAAGTGCTAAAACCAATCTGGTAACTGCTTCCTTGTTTGACCAATCGCGTGACAAACGCTTCGCTTAAGGTGTTGCCCCCTTTGAATTGCCCCTGCACCGCGTTCGCTACAGGGAAATCACTGGCAAATGTTTCGCCAGCTACCACAATATTGCCGTTGGCATCTACAGCAATAGCGTGGCCGATGTCTGTGCCGCTGCCGCCGTTGGCCGCGCTGCCGCCCAGGTACGTGCTGAACAGCAGATCATCTCCGGCAGGCGTCAGCTTCACCACAAAAGCATCGGTGCTGCAATACCAATCGTCGAAAGAGCCGCAGTGCAGTTGTACCGGATTCACGGTGGGCCAGGTTGGGGAGCGGATTTCGCCAGTGACATAGATGTTATTTTGGGCGTCCAGGGCAATGCCGTAACCAACAGCTTCTTCACCGCTGAGCATGCGCGAATATGCCAAATCGTAGGTTTGCCCGTTCACTTTGGCAAAGAAACCGCCCCACAGCGAGCCGGTGAGGTGGGCATTGCCGGCGCTGTCCAGGGCGATGTCTTCGCCCGCATCGTACAGGTAGCCGCCGTAATAGCTGCTGAAAGCCAGGCCGCCGGTGCTGTTGAACTGCATCACAAAGGCATCCACACCGCCGCCCGCGGTAGGCTGGAAGGCGTTAAACGTGGGCAGATTATCGGA
>JBNKZT010000380.1:0-5997 GCA_050301775.1 Promineifilaceae bacterium (SeqCode) | reverse complement strand
TGCCAGGCACAGGGCTTCAGGTCTCGGTTAAACCAGGCCGTTCTGCCCTGTGCCTGGCACTACGTACTCCCAACCGGCCGCCTCATTCATCATCCTCCAGTTGCGCTTTGGCCGAAATCGCCTCCAATTCGCCGGCCGACAATGGGGGCGACAGGCCGATGAAGTTCCACTCGTCGTCAACCCGCAGTTGGTGAGCGGAAACGGCCGTTACCCGTGATGGATTGAAAACCAGGATCTCATCCGAGTCCCACTGGGCCTCGGAGCGATCCCCCAGGGCATCATAACCATGCCGCTTGACGTGCAGGTGCAGCCAGGAAAGGTGATCCCAGGCGGTGAAATACTGCGCTCTCTTTCCCTTGACAGTGGACAGGCCATATTGCCATTTTTTGTCGCGCCTGGTCTCAAAAATGTAATTACACAAGTGCCGCAGTTCCCGGTTCGTCAATTGTTTATTGAGTGGGATGGCTTTGTAAAAATGTGGGCCGAGATCGAGTAAGGCCTGGCCAAACTCCCGCCGCAAATAATCAATCACCCGCTGATCGTATCCTTCCTGAATCCACAAAATTCTGGTTCCGGTTGTAAGCCGGCACTTGAAAACGGTGCGATAACTCCAGAACACGGTGGAAGCGGGCTGTTGGGCGATGTACAGTCCGCGCCCCAGCAGCCGTCCGTGATACACCTGACCCAGTTTGAAGCCCTGGGTCATAATCGAATGGGCGTATCCATCCCACGTGCCGTGATAGTAGATCTTTTCTGTTTCCGACATAATTGAGTCACACCATTTACGGCCGTACCAAGCTTCCCGCAAGTCTCAACGGTTTTTCGAGAGGATGGGATACAACCTCACCATATCCCAGGCAGGAGCCGCCAGCGGGTTCGCCGGGTAAACTCAGTGTAGCCGGGCAGTTCGGCTTGCAGCGTGCGGTCTTCCAGCGCCGTGCGCAGAACGAAAATTCGCCAAAGTTGTCGTGTTCCAGGGCATCCATCGCCAGGTCAATCGTTGTGTGCAGTTTGCGCAGGGCGTCGTCAAATTGCTGGGTTAATAATCTTTCAGCTCGCCGTACTGGTTCAAATGGGCCTTTGGCCATCATTCCTCCCCGGCATTGACCACAGTTCCATCAACTGGGGTACACTCGCTATTCAAATGCCGGAACATCCCTATTGTAAAACCCGCTCCTGCTTTTTTCAATTATTTTCTTGTCTGTGGGCGCGCGCCACTTTTTAGGATACGCCGGTTGAATGGCGGAGAAGCAAAATTCAGCTTTTTCTGGTTCTGAGGTCCCTTTTGTTGTATAGGTACGCCATACCTGCGAGGAGGGGTTCATTCAATACGCGATGGTTGTCACTTTTACTCCGCATTGATGTCCCCCTTGGGACAAAAAACGGCCGTCAAACGATTTGCCTCCCCTCCCCTTAAGCGTACAATGACGGCCGAGCTTCTGTGCCGATGGAGATTGACCGGCACCCCTATAATAAACGACCCCGCATCTGGCGGGGTCGTTTGGTAAATTATATGTGCTTAGGTGGCTTAATGGCCTTTACCATTGCCATTGCCATTCCCTTGGCCATTGTTATTACTATCATCATTGTTGTGGCCATTGCCAATGCCGTTGTTGTGATCCGGACCAGCCCAAGGAGGCGGGCCAGCCTCCAGCCCTAGTTCGGTCCGAACCTCGCCCCAGCCCATGCCGGCTTGCATCATCGCCACAGCTTCATCAAACGCAACCCCTAAATCGGCATTACCTAAAGCCTGTGCCTGCATGATTTGACCCCACCCCATTTCTTCCGCGCGTAGAGCCAGTAAATCATCAGCACTTAAACCCAGGTCACTGTAACGCTCGGCCAGGATATAGGCCCGGCTAATTTGACCCCAACCGATCCCTTCCTGGAATGTTGCCAGCAATTCCGTCCACGCTATACTGCCATCTCCAACAGTATCCGCAATAAGAGCCGCTTTCATCATTTGACCGTAGCCAACCCCTTCTGTATTAAGGGCTACAATTTCTTCACAGGTAGCGCCTGTTTGTTCTGCCAGATAGGCAACCAGGGGATGTTGGCACGTTTCACTTTCTTGCGCCCAGGTGGGGGTTACCATCACTATCATCAAAACGAAGAATAAAACACCAATCACGATTTGTTTACGGTTCATAGCATTCTCCAATACATTATTTACCATTACTTTTTTACCTATACTCACGCCTGCGTTTGTGGGATCGTGACTCCCACAAACACGGTGCTCATTTAATTAAACGGAGCAGGGGGCATAAGGATTCATACAATAGGACATTTCTCCCACTCAGCTAGTGCCGGCGTTACGTTTTGGCCGCAGCCGCAGCTGTTAGAGTAGCCGCAACATCAGATGGTCGATTTCGCGCAAACACTCACGACCTACAAGGACACTACCTTTGCAGTTTTTGAAATTGGCAACGAATCAGCGCGAATTAACGCGAAAAAGATTTTTAATTCGTGAGAATTCGGGTGAATTCGTTGCCATATTTAGACAAAACAAGAAAAGTGCAAACATAGTGAAGGAGCTATTTAAATGAAAATTATAAGATGGATTTATCGGCGGATATGCGAGAGATGCGGCGGCATCGTTGGCGTAAGTTGCAAAAGTTGAGGGTTTCCCAAATCATGGGGACTGTTCTCGTTACCAAATACCCGGAAAAAGGCGGAAGCGGGTTTGCTGCGTAAATTCTTTGTAGCCGGGCAGTTCGGCTTGCAGCGTCCGGTCTTCCAGCGCCGTGCGCAGGATGTACAGCACCGCCAACACCGCCGCTGGCAGCAGCGCCCACCACGATCCCAACAAAATCGGCGTGGCCAGGTTGGCCGTAATTGCCCCCAGGTAGCCAGGGTGGCGCACGAAGTGGTACGGTCCGCCGGTTGCCACCGTATGCCCGCGTTCTTTTTGAATACGTACCCCCTCGGCAAAGAAGGCGTTGGCCGTCATCGCCCACATGAACAAGGCGTACCCCAGGATGTTGAAAAGCAGTCCGGCCAGATGCGCCGCCAACGGCCAGCCAACCGTCCAACCCCAGCGCACATCCAGCCCGGCCAGCACCCAGGTGGCCATCATCATCATCCCAGACCCCATATTGATCCATTTGTCCCACTGTTTAACCCCTTCATCGAAAATCCCTTTTTCCCGCTCGGCCAGCAGTTCGGGGTTGATGGGGATGAGCAGGAGCGGGTGGGCGGCCATCATGGCGGTCACGACGATGATCAGCGCCCAGCCCCACACCCAGCGCAGGCTGCCGGCAGCGAGGAAAATAATCGCGCCGTAGCCAATCACGCCCAGCGCGGCTTGGAAAACCCATTTGTTGATGGCGCGTCGTACTTCGGGTGTCATCGTTGGCATTGTCATTCCTTGTCGTTTATTGTCATTTTGTGTGTTTTGTTGACCATTACCGCCCGGTCGTAAACAACCGGGCTAGAAAACAACGTCCGATCAATCGGACTGGCCAATCTCAGCCCTCTTGCGTTGTTGCTTTTTAGAGTGGTGGGGATACGGCCGTTACCCTCTTCCCACTCCCTCACATTGTAAGCCCCAACCTATCCCCCTGACAATCTGAAAAATACTTGGGTATTGACAATACTGTGTGATATACAGTATAATGTGACGCATGGCAGAAATAAGTGATAAAGAAACCCTGTACGACAAAATGCTGCTCGAACTGCGCCGGGGCGTCCTGGTTCTGGCCGTTCTCAGCCAGTTAGAGCAAGAGCAGTACGGCTATTCGCTCAAACAAATCCTGAGTGATCAAGGGCTGGACATCAACGAAGGCACGCTGTACCCCTTAATGCGCCGCCTGGAATCGCAGGGGTTGGTGGAAAGCGAGTGGCAGGTTGTCGATGATACCCGGCCGCGCCGCTACTACAAGATTAGCGCCGCCGGTCAGACAATCTTTTCGAATTTAACACAAGAATGGCAGGCATTGGTTTTGACGATGAATCATCTGCTGAACCATGATGGAGGCGACAAATGGAAGTCAACGAATTAATTGAGCGCTATGTGAATGAAGTTGGGCGGCATCTGCCCCGCAAGATGCGTGATGATATTCAATTGGAGTTAAGCTCACTGGTGCATGATGCGCTGGAAGAACGAGCAGCCGATTCGGGCGGTGAACCAACAACCAAAATGGCTGCCGACGTCTTGCGCGAAATGGGCAAACCGGAGGATATGGCCGCCAGCTATCTGCCAGAGCAGTACCTCATCGGGCCGCACCTTTTCCCGACTTACAGATTGGTGATAACCATTGTCCTGGTGATTGTCGGGATTCTTTTCCTGGTGGCGACGGGCTTCTCGCTGTTCAACAGTGAGGCGGCCGAGATGGGCGGTAAGTTTTTGAACGTCGTATCCGGCTTTTGGACGACAGCCCTGACCAATTTTGCCATCATCACGCTCATTTTTGCCGTGATAGAAGCGGTGACCCGTCAGAAAAAAGACATTAAGGTAGTGACGCTGGCCGATTTGGAAGATTGGGACCCGTATGCGCTGCCTGAGGCGAAAGACCCGGATCGCGTCAAACGGGGCGAACTTATTGCCGGCATTGTCTTCACAATTCTGATCATCATCCTCTTCAATGTGTACCCGCAATGGATCGGCGTCGTCACCTTTACCGGTGGTCAAGACCCGGTTTTCTTTCCCTTTTTAGCGCCGGAATTTGCAGTTCACATTCCCTGGTTGACGGCGTTGTGGACGGCCGATATTTTGATGAAGCTGGTCGTTTTGGTCCAGGGACGCTGGCAGCGGCCGACACGCTGGCTGGAATTTGCTCTGGGCCTGTTTGGTCTCTACGTCGGCTATCGCATTGTCACCGGCGGCCCGATCGCGACGATGGCGGTGTTGACGATGCTGGCCCGGATCGGCATCTGGATTGGCTTGATTGTCGGCAGCATCGAGGCGTTGGGGCGGTTGTTTAAGTTGGTGTGGGGACGGCCGTTCATAACCACCGACAACATCAAATCCCGCTTTGCCTAATCCGTCCCTGCCAAATCAATATACTCCACGCGAAACGGCGTCCCCTGGGGCGCCGTTTCTTCAAATTCACGGGCGGCCAGATGCCCGGAAAAGACGGCCTGGGCGATGAGGTTGGGCGCTTCAGCATCGCCGATGACCCGCAAAGATGACAATTTCCCTTCGGCCAGCGCCGGTTTGAGCGCCTGGTACAACCCGTCATTGGGCTGGCGGTCGGTGACCAGGACGACGGCGTCGGCAGCAATTTCCAGAGTACGGCCGTTCACCACACTTACCAATCCAACAAAATCCGCCCGAATACTTTCCAACCGGTGCTGGACGTAAAAAGCCACGCCCAAATCGGTCAACCGGCGCTGGATGCGCTCCTGTTCCAGCGTGTACTGCGTCCAGTAAGAGATAAGGGGAGCGGCCGTTACCAGCGTCACCTGGCAGCCCTGTCCGGCCAACAATTCGGCTAATACCCCGCCCATGTAGTAATGGTCGTCGTCGTAAATGAGGACTCGGCCTGCAAGCCCCGGCGGCTGAGCCTGTCGAAGCCAATCATCCGGCGTAAAAACATGAGGTAAATCGTGGCCGGGTAACGGCCGTAACACCGTCCGCCCCTGCCCATCCCGCCGCCATTGCGCCCCGGTCGCCACAATGACGTGCTTGAATCCTGATTCCAAGACGTCGTCCGCCGCCATCGGACTGCCCGGATAAAGGGCAACCTGGGGCAGCTTCTCAATCTGCGTCAGCCGCCAATCGACCACCCGCCGCCACTCGGCCAGCCCCGGCAGGCGGCATTCGCGAATGACCCGGCCGCCCGGTTCATTTTGCGCTTCGGTAAGGACGACTGTGTAGCCGCGCTGGCCCAGGGCGCGGGCGCATTCCAGCCCGGCCGGGCCGCCGCCCACGACCAGGATTTCCTGCGCCGTTTTTCGTGGGGCGATGTGCTCCGGATGCCAGCCGCGCCGCCATTCCTCGCCCATCGTCGGGTTTTGGGTGCAGCGGATGGGCGTGTACAAGGTGTCCCCGGTAAC
>JBNKZT010000379.1:0-6051 GCA_050301775.1 Promineifilaceae bacterium (SeqCode) | reverse complement strand
ATAAGACACTAACAAAGATTTCTCCCTGCAGTCGAAATGACACCCAACCAGTTATATAAACCTTTAACAAAACTATCCAAAAGTATGATAATATTTAATCAATTATACAAATCTGTTCCTCATCGTTTTCCAGGTACTTGTATTCCATTGGGAGGAGGGAGTGACCCGCAACCGCAACAGTTAGGTTTTGGAAGTACCAAAATGAGGCACTCATCAATGAAAGGACTGGAAGATCCCCCACAAAGCTACTCCCCAGAGAAGTTGCATCAAGCCCTGTTTGAACAAGCTGTCGATGGCGTTTTTATTGTCAACCCGCAGGGGCATTATATTGAGGCTAACCGGTCTGGCTGCGAGATGTCGGGCTACACGCGCCAGGAAATATTAAACCTCTCCATACAAGACCTGATCTCGGCCGAAGACTTAACCGGTGACCCGCTGCGCCTGGCTGACCTGCTCACCGGTAAAACCATCCTTAAAGAATGTCAATTGCGCCGCAAAGACGGCAGCCTGGTACCCGTGGAAATCAGCGCCCTGATGTTTTCAGACGGCAACTTGCTGGGAATAGTACGTGACATTACCGAAAACAAAAGTGCAGGAGAACCATTGTTCAAATCTGCCGAAGAGATTTACGACCTTTACAATAACGCGCCGTGCGGTTACCACTCCCTGAACAGGGATGGTGTCATCACCCGGATCAACGATACTGAGCTTGAATGGATCGGGTACACCCGTGACGAAACCGTCGGCAAAATCAAATTCGTCGATCTCGTCACCGAGAAAAGTCGGCAGACCTTTCGGGCCAATTTCCCCCTTTTCCTGGAGCGGGGGTGGATAAAAGACCTGGAGTTCGAACTGATTTGCAAGGATGGCTCACATCTGTCGGTGCTCGTGAGCGCCACGGCTATCTACGACGAAGATGGCAACTACGTCATGAGCCGGTCAACCATCTACAACATCTCAAAACGCAAACAGGCCGAAGAAAAATTGCAGGAACGGGAGAAACACTCGCAATCACTGCTCCGCCTCTCCAAAAACATGGAACGCGCCCAGACATATGGCGAAGTACTGAATGCGGCACAGGAAGAGGTTAGAACCATCATCGGTTATCAAAATCTGTGGGTTTACCTCTTTTCCCCGGATCAACAGCAAGCCAGGACACTGTTTGCCGAGGGTCCCCTGGCCGATACAGTCCTGACCGGCGAAGGGGTCACCACCCTGACTATCAAGGGCGACCCAATGCTGGAGGCGATTGCCGCTGCCAGGGATATTGTCGTGGTCGAAGATGCGCAGACAGATGAGCGGGCCGACAAGGAAATCGTCAACCGGTTGGGAAATCGCACGATTATCAATGTTCCGATCATGTTGTTTGACCGTCATATAGGCAGTATTGGCACCGGCACTTTCGGAGATGAAGGGGTGCGGACTCCCACTCAATCTGAAGAAGAATACCTGCGCACACTGGCCAGTCACATAGCCATTACACTCGACCGAATCCATTTACTTGAGCAGCGCAAACGAAACGAAGAGGCGCTGCGAGAGAGGGAAGAAAAATATCGGTTGTTGCATGAAAACGCCGGGGTGGGGATCGGCTATTACACGCCCGATGGTAAGGTCATTTCCTACAATCAACTGGCGGCCAGCCATTTGCAAGGCCAGCCCGAAGATTTCAACGGGAAATCGATCTACGACATCTTTCCCAAGCCAGAAGCTGATGTCTACATGGACAGAATCAGACGCTCCCTGACGGCCGAATCAGCGCTGGAATATGAGGACCATCTGGTTCTTCCTTCAGGCGAGAAGTGGTTCCTCAGTGTTTTTACGAAAATATGTAATTCGCAGAAGGACGTGATCGGCGTACAAATCATTAGCCAGGATATTACTGAACGCAAACAGGCAGAACAGCGTGTCGCTTTAATGAGCTTTGCGCTGGATACGGTACATGAGGCTGCTTTTCTGATAAATGAAGAGGCGCGTTTCCATTATGTTAATGAGGAGGCGTGCCGCATTTTGGGATACGGCCGTGCCGAACTACTCGCCCTAAATGTGGCTGACGTCGATCCAGACTTTCCACAGGAACGTTGGCATGACCATTGGAACGACCTCAAAACACATCGTTCGCTCATTTTTGAGGGCCGCCATAAAACGAAAGACGGCCGTACCTTCCCGGTTGAAATTAACGCCAATTACTTCGAATATGGCGGCCAGGCGTACAACCTGGCCCTGGTACGCAACATCACCACGCGGAAACACGCCGAAGAAAAAATGGCCGAACTTGCTGCTATCGTTCAGTCATCAGATGACGCCATCATCGGCAAAACCCTGGACGGCATCGTGACAAGTTGGAACAAAGGGGCGGAAAAAATCTACGGCTACACCGAAAGCGAAATGATTGGCCGGTCCATCTCCATCCTGCTCCCCTCTGAACGAGCCAATGAACTATCACAAATTCTCCAAAAGATCAGGGCCGGCGAACACATCGACCATTATGAAACAACACGCCGCCGAAAAGACGGGCAAGAGATTCATCTGGCGCTAACCGTCTCACCTATTCGGGACACAGAAGGCCGGATTGTAGCCGCATCTACCATCGGACACGACATCAGCGAACGAAAACATTACGATGCGATAAATGCCTCACGCATTCACCTCATGCAGTTTGCCGTCACGCACTCTTTAGCTGAATTGCTTGAGGAAACATTGAATGAAGCGGAAAAGCTTACCGACAGCTTCATCGGTTTTTATCATTTTGTTGAAGACGATCAAACGTCTCTTACACTGCAAGACTGGTCTACCCGAACGAAACTGGAATTCTGTAAGGCAGAAGGAAAAGGACTGCATTATGCCATTTCCGAAGCGGGCGTATGGGTTGATTGTGTGAGTCAGCGAAAACCGGTGATCCATAACGATTACGCTTCGCTTCCCCATCGGAAAGGTCTGCCGGAAGGTCATGCCGAGGTCATTCGTGAGTTAATTGTGCCTGTTTTACGCGGCGACAAAACAAAGGCTATTCTTGGCATCGGGAACAAACCATCTGACTATTCTGAAAAAGATATAGAAGTTGTTTCGCTCCTGGCCGATCTGGCCTGGGAGATTGCCGAGCGGAAGTTAGTGGATGAAGCGCTGCGCGAAAACCAATGGCGGTACCGCGAAATCTTTGATAATGTACTCGACGGGTTGTACCTCCTCGAAGTAACTGACGACGGCCGTTTCCGAACAATAGAAGCGAATCCTGCCCTCGAACGGCTAACAGGGGTACCACGCTCTTTATCGGTTGGAAAAACGCAGGAAGAAATTGTTCCCGCAGAAGTTGCCGCCATTGTCAACGCCAAGTACCGTCATTGTATTGAAGCGGATCAGCCCATCGAAGAAGAAGTGATGTTGGATCTTCCGGTTGGGCAGCGCTATTTTCAATCAACCCTTATTCCGGCCCATGATGAAAATGGAAAAGTCCATCGCATTATCGGTATTTCGCGTGACGTTACCGAGCGCAAAAAGACCGAAGAAGAAATCCGCCGGCTTAATCAGGAACTTGAACAACGCGTAATTGAGCGCACCGCCCAATTGGAAACGGCAAATAAGGAACTAGAAGCGTTTGCCTACTCAGTGTCCCATGACCTGCGCGCCCCGTTGCGCCACATTGATGGCTTTCTGGAACTGCTGCAACAGCGAACAAGTGGGACGCTCGACGAACGCAGCCAGCACTACATGGATACCATCTCCGACGCGGCCAGGCGAATGGGCCAGTTGATTGACGACCTGCTCGCTTTCTCCCGGATGGGACGGCATGAACTATCCAAAACACCGGTTGACCTGGGCGAGCTGGTACAAGAGGTCATTGGGGAACTTGCGCCGGAGATGCAAGATCGAACCATCCACTGGCATATCCCCCCCCTCCCCACCGTCACCGGCGACCGGGCCATGCTGCGCCTGGTACTGGTCAACCTTCTTTCCAACGCCCTGAAATTCACCCGCAAGAGTGAACCAGCAGAGATTGAAATTGGTTGCCAGGTAAACGGAAAAGAGACGACTATCTTCGTTCGCGATAACGGCGTGGGGTTTGATATGACGTACGCCAATAAACTCTTTGGCGTCTTTCAGCGTTTACACCACGCCGATGAATTTGAAGGCACAGGGATTGGCCTGGCCAATGTGCGCCAGATTATCCAAAGGCATAACGGCCGTACCTGGGCCGAAGCAAAAGTTGACCAGGGAGCCACCTTTTACTTTTCGCTGCCGTCATCCATCCAAAACACATAACGATTGAACCTACCTTTGCAGTAGGAGGACCAAATGAAAGGCAAAACCTTTATAGGAAAATTTATAGTACTGGTCACTATCGCTCTGTTTACTCTAAACGCCGCCACCGCGCCTACGAATGCCCAAAGCAGTGATGAATCGTCACCAACCAATCAAACCCGTCCGGTCTCGCAAAGCCTAAAAAAGTCGGTTGAAATGCTGGGCGGGCAGCTGTGGGTTGAGTCAGAAGTAGGGCAAGGCAGCATGTTTTTCATCAAACTAGCAAAGGAGTGAGTTATGGCTGGTTGTATACACATCCTCCTCGTCGAGGATAACCGCATGGATGTTGAACTAACGCTGGATGCATTTCGCGAAGTACGGCTGGTGAACCCGGTGCATGTGGCGACCAACGGACAGGAGGCGCTCGACTACCTGTTTGGGCAGGGCAAATATGCCGACCGCGAGGCTTACCCACTGCCCTGCCTCATCCTGCTGGACTTGAAACTGCCAGGCATTGACGGCTTTGAAATCCTGCGCCAGATCAAATCCACACCGATTCTTAAACGCCTGCCCACCATCATCCTCACATCATCGAAAGATGAAGGCGACCGCATCCTGTCTTACGACTGCGGAGCCAATAGTTACCTGGTCAAACCTGTTTCGTTTGAGGGATTTTTGAATGTCGTGCGCCACATCAAAGGTTACTGGCTCTCGTTGAATGTCGAACCGCCGATGGAGTAAACATGACCAAACCGATTACCATCCTGTACGTGGACGATTACCCACTTGACCGCGAGTTGGTGCGCGATGTACTGGAAAAAGACGACGGCGGGTTTCGAGTCATCGAGGCGGCCTCCCGCACGGAGTTCGAAGCGCGGCTAGCGGCTGGCGGCTATGACCTGGTGCTGAGCGATTTTAACATCCTCGGCTTTGAAGGTTTACAAGTGATCGACGCCGTTCAGGCCGAGAAAGGCCCCCTGCCGGTGGTTATCCTCACCGGCACCGGTTCGGAAGAGGTCGCGGTTGAGGCGATGAAACGCGGCGCGGCTGATTACGTCCTCAAGAGTCCGCAGCATATTCAACGCCTGCCGTTGACCCTTCGTGCGGTGCTGGAACGGGTGTGGACGGAGGAAGCTTTAAAAAATACAGCCATGCGCCTCAATGAAGCCCAGCGCCTCGCCCATATCGGCAGTTGGGAGTTGGACCTGACAAACAACATGCTTACATGGTCTGATGAAATCTTTCGCATGTTTGAGATCGATCCCGAAAAATTTGACGCTTCTTATGAGGCTTTCCTTGACGCAATTCATCCTGATGATCGTGAGGCTGTCAATTTTGCCTATACCAATTCACTAGAAACCCGAACGCCATATGCTATTGATCACCGCCTTCTTTTTTCGGAGGGACGGATTAAATATGTCCATGAGCAGTGTGAAACTTTTTATGATGGAGATAAGCCCATCCGCTCAATAGGAACAGTACAGGACGTTACCGAGCGCAAGCAGGCGGAAGAATCGCTCCACCGTCTGAACCGCGAGCTGCGTGCCATCAGCAACTGTAATCAGACCCTCTTGCGTGCAGATGACGAGCAGACCTTGCTCAACGACATCTGCCGCATCGTTTGCGACGAGGCCGGTTACCGCATGGCCTGGGTGGGGTATGCCGAACAGGATGAGGCCAGGACCGTGCGTCCGGTCGCATGGGCCGGGGTGGAAGACGGGTATCTTGCCACCACCAACATTACCTGGGCCGATACGGAACGCGGACACGGGCCTGCCGGAACAGCCATCCGCACTGGCGAGAGCGCCTGCATCC
>JBNKZT010000378.1:0-6068 GCA_050301775.1 Promineifilaceae bacterium (SeqCode) | reverse complement strand
AAGAATAAGCCACTGCTGGCTTGTAACGATTGCGGAGTGCCGGTCCAGTACCTAGGTAAAATTCATTTCCAACTGTTCCATTGGGGTGAAATATCCTGCCCCGGATATTGTAGTAGTTTCCATCAAACTGCTCCCAAACAACCAGAAAATAATCACGCTGAGAATTATACGCCAGGTCAGCATTGCGGCGCGTTGTATTTCCTGGCGCAGAGATAGTATACCGGCCCAACAGGCTGCCAAAGGTAGAAACGCGTTCGGCATAAATGTGCATTTCCTGGGGCGGGTTACTTTGCCAGATCACCAGATATTCCTGATGCTGGCTGTCATATTCCACAACCGGATTTGAAACGTCATATGTTTCATTTGCGATTTCAAATCTGTTAAATAATGGTTCACCCCCAACATCAGCCGCAATCGCATTTGACTTTGCAAACCCAGAATCGGTATGGGCCACACTCAGGGCCAAAGCCAGCATAGCCAACATGAGATAAAGCCAAGTTTTACCACTCATCGCGTCTCCTTCTCAGACCAAGCTGAATACGCCGAACGAAAATTGGATTTCGTCCGGGATACTTAAAATACTCTCTAACCCTTTGTGAGATTGCATGGTGCAACCCAAATCCCCACAACACCAAAGAAATAGTTACGAGAGTTCAGTAACGGCCGTACCAATGGCAAAAATTCACTTTAATACTCGATGGGAGGTATGAAGGCAGCGGTGGCGTCCCGGTCAGTTATTTTCCTGAACTCGCAAAGAACAGGATACCAAAAATCGAGTGTATCAGGGAAGTGATGAATGTCACCAGAAGAAAGGCATGGCGCTATAAACCACGCAAGGTCAGGCAGGGCCAGTCTCTTGCCCACTGACTCCTTCCCTCTTCGACAACCACCACAGCCAAGTCAAGTGCGCCCCCAACAACGTCATCAGCATCTGCAAGAACGGCGCGATCACGATCATCAACACCAACCACCCGATGAAGCTTGCCACCGGTTCATACAAAATCAGTGGAGCGCCCAGGTTCGACAGGTCCGCAGCAGGATCGAACAGCATTGCGGTCCAAGGCCCCCACAACAATACCATCCCGACAAAAGTGAAAGCAGAGGTGAGAGCGGCACCCAGAAGCACTTTTTTCAGCATCTGTCTGGTATCGAAAGGGCCAATAGTGATCCGCCTCACGATGTACCACCCAACTGGTAAACCGAACAGGATACAAAAGATGGGCACACCCATACCCATCCCGATACAGAAAATGTCAAAAAAGATGAAGATGGCCAGCGCCCATCTGATCTTGAGTAAGAAAAACTTGTGCATAACTCTCCTCTGGTATCAACTCTCCCCCGGTTCTGCCTAATAGTCGCCTGCAATTTGGGTTGGGCAGCCCCGGCGTTGTTATTCAGGGTAAATCGATAGCCAAAACTCATTAAAAAATGGCTGGGATATAAAAGCGGCGGTGGCGTCCCGGTCAATTATTTCCCTGAACTCGCAAAGAACAGGATAACAATAATCGGATGTGTCAGGGAAGTGACGATTGTCACGTAAAGAGAAGTATGGCGCTCGAAATCAGGCCGAAACGGCCGTTTCCCCTCACCCCTCTTGCCATTGTCATCCTACTTACATCCTACCTACATCCTTCTTACATCCTACTTAACCCCAAACCTGTTCAACACCGCCACTTCTCCACCCACTCTGAATCCAGCCGAGCCAGTCGGGCTTTCTTCAAGTTTTCCCGCATAATCCATTGAATATCTTTGTCAGCCGAGACCAGCCACTTCTCCATGAGCCTTTTGCCTTCATCGGGTAGGGCAACGGCCGCTACACTCCAGCAATACCCCAACCCCTTGCGCAGCGCCCGGAAATCGTCACTGCGGCGATCAGTCACCTGTTCGATGGTCGCCATGATCCCATCCAGGATTTGCAAAACCGATCTGGCATGATTTGGTTGGCCCAGCAGCCTCGGTTCACAAAGCGCCGCCGCCGCCGCTCGCTGCTCCAACGGCGCCCCTTGGCTCCATGCTTGCATCGCGTCAATCAACTGATCCATGTCCGCATCACCCAGCCGCTGGAGGGCCATCGCCACCGCCTCGCGCGTTCGCCAACGGGGATCAGAGGCGTGGCTTCGTAAGGCCGGCAGCAAATCGGCATTGCCCTCGGCCAACAAACGGCCCAGGCCAACGACACCACAAAAGGCCAGGAATTCGTAGGGCGAGTTGACTGGGGCTTGAACGGCCGTGTAGCACACATATCGCTGAAAAAGCGCCAAATCCCCTTCATCGGCGACAGCCTGCGCCAATTCCAGGTTGCCACGCGGTCCGGGCAGCCCGGATTCTGCCAGCAAATACGAATCCCAGTTCTCCAGTGTGCGCAATATTTCTCGATAATTATCTTTTTTGGACATGATCAGCTCCAAATATCTTCTCATCATCTTGCTCAACAGGGAAAAGAATAACAGAACACGTAAATTTGTGCAGAATTGACGAGAAACGGCCGTTTCCCATCCCACAAACCATCACCCGCATCATTGTCATGCCTAGAGCGGCATGATAAAATCCAATAGAATTTCACAAGGCGCATTCTGCGCCTTAATTTTTTAGGAAGGAAACTATGCTAAAGACACACAGTTGTGGAGAATTACGAGTAGAACACGTTGGACAAACCGTTACCCTGGCCGGTTGGGTCAACCGCCGCCGTGATATGGGCGGCGTCGTATTTTTTGATTTACGCGACCGGAATGGGAAAACACAAATTGTGGTCAATAACGGCCGTTCCCAGGCTGCCTTTGATGTTGTCAGCGAAGTCCACCGCGAATATGTCCTGCAAGTAACCGGCGAAGTTGGAAAACGGCCCGAAGGACAAGAAAATCTCGATATTGACACCGGTGCCATCGAACTCTATGCCGATGAAGTAGTGGTCCTCAATCCGGCCAAAACACCCCCCTTCCTCATTGATCGCGACGAGGTGGTCGATGAAACCTTGCGGCTCAAATTCCGCTACCTCGACCTGCGCCGCGAACGCTTGCAGCGCAATCTCACCATCCGCCACAAAGCAATCAAATTCATCCGCGACTTCCTGGATAAACGCGACTTTTTAGAAATCGAAACGCCGATTTTGTTCAAATCCACACCAGAAGGGGCGCGTGATTACCTGGTTCCCAGCCGCGTCCATCCCGGCAAATTTTACGCCCTGCCCCAAAGCCCGCAGCAGCTCAAGCAGCTGCTGATGGTCGCCGGTTACGAGCGCTACTTCCAAATCGCCCGATGCTTCCGCGATGAGGATTTGCGCGCCGACCGCCAGCCAGAGTTCACCCAACTGGACATGGAAATGAGCTTTGTCGAACGCGATGACGTCCTTGATTTGATTGAAGAATTGATGGTCGGCATGGTCAAAACAGCCAGCATCGTGCCCCTGGCCTACGAAAAATTCCCGCGCATGAACTACGCCGAAGCCACCTCCCGTTACGGCACCGACCGACCCGATGTGCGCTTTGGCATGGAATTGGTAGACATCTCTGACCTGGTCGCCGACAGCGCCTTCCGCGTGTTTGCCGAAAACGTGGCGGCGGGCAACCCTGTCAAGGCGATTTGTGCCCCTGGCTGCGGCGACTACAGCCGCAAGCAGGTCACTGATTTGGAAAGCCTGGCCAAGGATGCCGGCGCCAAAGGGCTGGCCTGGCTGGCTATTCATCCCGAAACAGAAGAGATTCGTGGCCCCATCGTTAAATTCTTCTCGGTCGATCAACTCATCGCCATTACCGAGCGGATGGACGCGAAACCGGGCGATCTGGTTTTGATTTCCAGCGATGAGAAGCTGATTGTTCACGAAGTGTTGCACACGCTGCGCATGGAAATGGCCAAACGATTGGGCTTGCCCAAGGAAAACAAACTGTCGTTTGTCTGGGTCATTGACTTCCCCTTGTTCGAGGAGACGAAGGAAGACGACCATTACGCCCCCAGCCATCATATGTTTACATCCCCCAAACGGGAACACATCCCGCTGCTGGACACGGACCCGCACGCGGTGCTGAGTGAGCAGTACGACCTGGTTTGTAACGGGTTTGAAGTAGCCGGCGGCAGTATTCGAATTTGGGAACGGCCGTTGCAGCGCAAAATCATGGAACTCATCGGCTTCTCAATGGAAGAGGCGATGGACCAGTTCGGCCACATGCTGGAAGCATTCGAGTACGGCGCACCGCCGCACGGCGGCATCGCCCCCGGCATCGACCGGCTGGTCGCCCTCATGGCCGGCGAACCCAATATCCGCGAGGTCATGGCCTTCCCTAAAACGGCCCAGGCCACCGATTTGATGTCGGATTCGCCATCAGAAGTAGTGCAAAAGCAGTTGGATGAACTGCATATCGCGGTGAAGAAATAGGGTGTCAGGTGTTAAAGTGTCAGGTGTCAAGTGCTTCGTGAAACGTGACACATGACACGTGACACCTGAAACATGACACTTCCTTTTACGTACTGATAGTTAGTTCATTATTAATTGAGGCCCTGGCGGTTTTTGAAAGCTGTTGGGGTCTTGTTGTTTCTGAGGAATGGCAATGGCTACAGATTGGAACAAATGGATTCGCCGGGCATTGGAATTGGCAGGGGTGATTGAGCGAAAGGACACGGCCGTTCGCCGTCGGCTGGCCGCAGTTAATCAAAACAAACCACGCGGGCCGGTCACCATCATCCTGGAAGATATGGGGCCGAAAAAGATTAGTGCGGTAACGGCCGTACGCAAAGTCACCAACCTCAACCTGGGAGATGCCCTCATCCTGGCCGAAGAGATGCTGCCCTTCCCCATTTTAAGCAACGTTGACCAGGAAACGGCCGAATTAGCCCGTGACATCCTGCAAGCGATGGGCGCGCAAGTCCGGCTGGTCGGTACCGCCACGCCAGCAAAAATCAAACCACAGCCAACACGCCAACCCCCGGAAAAAGCCGAAAAGGAATTTGAAATGGGCATCGCCGTGCCCATGCCGGTCCCCGAACCTGTCGCACAGGAAGGCGAGTACGTCGTCGTGTTAGAAAATGCCGGACTGATACCGGAGCGCATCGCCCAAATTACTCAAAAATTAACTGGGTGGAGCCAGGAAGAAGCCGCTATTACCGTGTCGAAGCTGCCCCAGCCCATCCTGCTTGGCGTCACAGAAGAGGCAGCTTTCAAAGCACAGCGAGAACTGCAAATGCTGGGGGCGGTAGTGGACGTACTGCTGTGGGGCGATTACGATCAAGCAAATTCATGAGTCTGGCTGCAAGCGCAGGGAAATGAAAAGGGCAATGAGGGCGATCACGGCCGTTACCACAAACGTCTCTGTCAATACCCGCACCGTCACCTCCGTCAGTCCGTCAACAATCGCTTTCTGGTAAACCGGGTCGCTAAATGGCAAATCAGGCAGCGTGATTTGCGTTCGCAGCACCTCAAAGCGGCGCAGTCCCCAAGCAGTCAGGCCGGACAGCCCCACACTCATCCCCATCAAACGCACCACAATGACCAGGCTGGAAGCAATGCCGCGTTGATCGGCGGGAGCGGTGTTGATAACGGCCGTGCCCACCGGCGCAATCACCAACCCAAACCCAGCCCCCAAAATCACCAACTGCCAGGTCATGTCAGCATAAGGCAGCCCAACCATCCAACGGGTTCCCATCAAACCAAAGCCAACCGCGCACAACGCCAACCCCACCATCGTCACCGGCCGGTAGCTCAATCGTTCCGTCAAGCGGCCGCCAACGTAGGCCAGGATGGCCATGGCTCCGGTCATACCGCTGAGTAGGTAGCCACTAGTCAGCGCCGCACGTTCCACATCGATTTCCAACACATTGATAATTAATGGCACATTAACCATGGCAATGATGAGGATAGAACCGACGAGAAAGTTGATGAGAACGGCCGTGTTGAAATTGCGCTTACGAAACAAATTCAGGTCAATTAAAGGAGGCGCTGCAAAGAAATGTGATGCGTCAGACTTCAGGCGAGACTGAATAAAGACGAAAGCCAGAAAAGCCACAACGGCCAGCAAAAAAAACGGCCAGGTCACCGGGTCGGCACTGTTGTCGAGACTGGCAAAACCACCAGCACTTTG
>JBNKZT010000377.1:0-6079 GCA_050301775.1 Promineifilaceae bacterium (SeqCode) | reverse complement strand
TTTTGTCATTAACTGAAAATTTCTGTCGAGACGAAAAGTTGAACTTTTGGTCTTGAAAGGCTTTTTTCGGAAGAGTCGTTAATGAAAGTTGAAAATTTATTTCGGTAATGATGACATCGAATGAATTCGACGTCTAAACGCTGGAAACCTGTTTAAAACAGGTTTAATTCCGATAGACCCAAAATTCATCTTGGGGCGAGAGGCGAATACCGGTTTAATTTCTGACTCTTCCGAAAAAAGCCCTTCAGGACTAAAAGTTCAACTTTTCGTCTCGATAGAAATTTTCAGTTAATGACCCAAAGTTGAACTTTTTTCGGCGGATTCATTTCTTAAAGTCCATCAATCCGCAGCAAATTGTAAAGATGATTTCGAGATAATTGAACCATGCCGAAGATTGATGATTGATGGGAAATCATCAATCTTCATTCTTTGACAGCACCGTTCTGATTATTTCCAATCGCTTTTCCTGGTCGGAACGGCCGTTCGTCACAACTTCAATGATGTGAGGTGTCGGTTTTGATTGGGTAAAAACCTCTCGAAAAGCCTGGCGATTGTCAACCCGCGTGTAATCCAGGCCATACAGCCGGGCAACATGTTCAAATTCCAGTCCGTGTGGTGTAAGAAACAGGTCGGTAAAGGGCGGTTCAATCTGGCTGACTGGTAGCCGGCGGAAAATGCCGCCGCCGTTGTTGTTTAGGATGACAATTGTCAGGTTGCTGGTGGCTGGTTGCTGGTGGCTGGTACTTACCACTTGCCACTCGCTACTTGCTGCCAGCAGCCCATTCATGTCGTGGTAAAAGGTGATGTCGCCAACAATGAGAGTGACTGGTTGGCCGGCCGCGGCGGCGACGCCCAGAGAGGTGGAAATGTTGCCGTCTATCCCGCTGGCGCCCCGATTGCCGAAGACGCGGATGTTTTTAGGGTACGGCCGTGCCCACTGATCCAGATGGCGCACCGGCAAGCTGTTACCGATGACCAAAACGCTGTCATCGGGTAAATTTTTGACCACGTCTACCACAATTGCGCCGTCAAAATAGATGTCTTGCATGGCGGTAGCTATTTTTTGCCATGTTTTTGCTTCGATGGTCAGCAGTTGGTCAGCCCAGTCGGAAAGCGGGCGAGGCTGCAATCGAGCCGTGAGTTGGCGGCAGGTTTCTGCTTCGTCGGCCTGCAAGAACCAGGTGGTGCGGTGACTGTCGTCGGCCCAGACGCCATTAGCCCGGATGTGAATACGGTGCGCCGGCCGGATGCGGTCCAGATAATTGTTGAGCCATTTGGAAATCGGCACCGCGCCAAACCGGATGATGACCTCCGGCTCATTCCAATCCGGCGTGTTTTGCAGGAAGGTTTCGTACCCGCCGATGACTAAATCCACAGATTTCGCAGATTGCACAGATTTTTTCTCCGCGTTCTTCGCGTCTTTGCGGTTAAATCTTAACCCCGATAATGAATCCGCCAGGATGGGGTAGCCTGTTTGTTGGGCTAACTCCTGTACAGCCTGTGGGAAATCACCTTCCGGGCAGCGCGGGCCGCAGATGATGAGTCCGCGAGAGTGTTGGGTGAGAACGGCCGTTAATTCGTCCAGTTGCGCTTCGGTGGGGAGGATACGGCCGTGTTGGATTTGAAAATTGAAGATTGAAGATTGATGATTGATAATTCCTGATTGATCATCAATCATCAATCTTTGATCATTAATCATTTCCGGTTCCAGCGGTTTTCGGAAGGGGAAATTGATGTGCACCGGGCCTTTGACGAGGCCGTTGGCGGTGGCGTAGGCGCGGGCGGCCAGGGTTATCAAATTGCGCATAGCCACTTCGGGAGCATCGTCGTGGGGCAGCGCGGCATCGACGCTCCACAACACCTGGTCGCCATAGATTTTGACCTGGTCGATGGTTTGATTGGCCCCGCTGTGGCGCAGTTCGTGGGGTCGGTCGGCGGTCAGGATAAGCAGGGGAACCTGGCTCATTTTGGCTTCGATGATGGCCGGGAAGAAATTGGCCACGGCCGTGCCCGATGTGCAGACCAGCGCCACCGGCTTATCCGTCGCCAATGCCATTCCCAGGGCAAAAAAACTGGCGCTGCGCTCATCTAAGTGCCGGTATATCTTGATGTCTGGGTGGGCGTGGAAAGCGAAGGTCAGAGGGGTGGAGCGAGAACCGGGGGCAATGGCAACGGCCGTTAAGCCGGATTTTGCTAACTGGTCTACAAAGATACTAGACCATTCAGCATTGGGATTTGTTTTCATCATGTTAGGGCTATCGTTATGAACCATATTTTTGTTGATTAGTCCCCAAACTGTTTGGTAATATGCCAAAGAGAATCTTCGCTGGATGGATAAAAATCGAGATAGAGCGTATCCGATTCCCCTTTTAGAACCTGAAATTCTGCCATAATCTCCGAATTGGCATAAAAAGTACAAGTTGCTACCACATTACCGGGCATGATTCCCCTAATATCCGGGTATTCTCCATACGCATAATTAAACCTCACCTCGCCGCCAGGGTGGTTGAACAGAAAATCAATGTCTCCCGACGATGTGCCTGTGATTTCACGAGTGGGGGTAAACGTGTACGTTTGTCCTTCGATGGTTAATGTGCCCGTTAGCCAGACTTGTTCATTTTGTATCTCGTAGGATTGCGCGGTTGTCCAGTTGCCTTGTACCACATTCACGATTGAAAACTCGGTGATGATGGGTTCGGGGGCTGCTGGTTCCGGCGGATTTTCAATGACATCGATAGCATGCGTTGCCGCAGCGTCGGTATCATTGCAGCCGGTAATGGCGATTGCGCCAATAATAGCGGCGGCAGCGACTGCTTGCGTCAAACGGCCGTGCGAACCCGGCTTGCTGCTAGAAGGGAGAGGCGACGGTGCGGCAACAGAGGTCGTTTGACCATGCACATGCACCCGCAAACGTTTCGCGCCGACATCAATCTGGTCTTTGTCCAACACAACAACAGGTTTCCCCAAGGGCACATCCAAACTGCGCCTCGCACGATGAAGTGTAACCGAGGCCTCAGGCGCTGACCGATACAAAATTAGACGATCATCGGCTGAGACCCATAGCTCGCAAGAAACGCTGTCATCACTTTTCCACAATGCGTGTCCGGCTTCGTCCAATCGTAATCCTGGCTGCCGGCCCGGCAGCGCTACACAGCGCAGGTACTTTGTTTCAGTTTGAGGGTCCATGTCTTCAAGGCAAATGGCTAATGGTTCAGGCATGTTCTCCTTCCTTTTCTTGTGACTGTGTCAGGGTATTTGGGCAAGGATTATACATCAATCAAATGACGTGATGTTCCTTTAGGGAGTAGGTTCGGGGTTTCAATTCCCCGACTGCGTGCCTCTTGCAAAAGGAAGGGAACAGACCATTCAACGGCCGTTACCCGATCCTCTGCTAATAACTCGCTGATGACACGAACGCGCCAGGGGCCGCAAGGCGGTTCATCTGGATCCCCCGTGTACAACAAATTTTCTGACCGGCATCCCCCGCCGCATAGCGTGTTTAGCGGGCAATTAGCGCAGGTTGCCAGGACGCTGGCGTGACGGGAATTCGATTGAATAAATTTTGCGGCCTCGGCAAACCCACTCGTATCGAGATCGCCTACCTTTTCTTCCATTTTGAAGCAATTAAATAGAGCGCCATCGCTTCGTACATGAACGTGTTGGCCCAAAGCGCAGCTGCATCCTTCGCGGCGATGCATGACCGGGCTTATGTGCGGCGAAGGAATCGTTACGCCCGCTTCAAATGCCACCCGATCCAGGGCTGCTTCCAATTCTGAGCGACTTTCAAATAAGTTTTGTCCGGTTTCCCGCCCGCTCATATAGAGTACACCCAAAGTAATGGGAGTATTCGGGGGCAATTGTTGACGCAGTTGATATAACTCTTGTGAAATAGCGTCTACATTTTGCGGCATTAGCATCACATCTACCGTCGCCTGCCCCCCAAATGCCGCTAAATTATGGAGGCCTCGCAGCGCCAAATCGAATCGATAATTCCCTGAAATTGCATCACAGCTTTCCCTTGTTGGGCCAGCAAGGCTGACATGAACTCGGACACCCCTGTCAATCAACCTGGCTATCTTTTCCGCTAGTTTATATTTAGCCAACGGCACACCGTTGGTAAAAATCGTCAGCTTTAGCCCTAATTTTACAATCTCAGATGCCAGGTCACCGGCCCAGGGAACTAACAACGGCTCACCGCCCAATATCGATACGCTCGTTCCGGTTCCAAGTGTGTCTGGAATTTGTCGCACTACCTCAAGCAGTTGGTCAAAATTTACCTCATGGTTGCGCCGTTTCCCTGAATTTGTACAGCAATAAGAGCAGGTTAGATTGCAAGCGTTAGTGATTTGAAGCTGGACTGTGTGCGAACCGATTTTGGCCTGACGAGGCGGTCTGAAAAAGCCATGCTGTTCTAAATCGTCAAACATGGTTTGGCTCAACATTTCTATTGCTGCGTCTTTTGAGATGACCGCACGTAGGGCATCAACGTCGCTTGGCGGTACGTGGCAGAATACAGCATGATTGCGGGAGACTAATAACATGCCGTTGGAAATCGGAAGCAGTGTGCAATCGGCTGAGAGCATCATTCTATTCATCTACGATTTTCCTGGCCTAACGCTTCTAACATTGGCCTAAACTTTAATCTTGTCTCCTCCCATTCTTTTTCCGGCTCAGAATCAGCGACGATGCCGGCCCCGGCGTAGAGCCAGGCGCGGCGTTCCTGGGCGACGGCTGAACGAATGGCCACGGCAAAGGCGCCATCCAGGTTGACGTCGATCCAGCCCACCGGGGCGGCGTACCAGCCGCGCGTCACCGGTTCGGCGTCGCGGATGGCCGGCATGGCCAGGCGGCGTGGTGTGCCGCCCATCGCCGGGGTGGGATGGAGCAGTTCGGCAATGGGCAGGATGCCGTTGGCTTCAATCAAACGGGCGCGAACCGGGGTGTAGAGGTGCTGGATGTTGTTGAGTTTGTAGACGCCGGGTTGGGGGGCGATTTCCAGCTTGTCGGTTAGTGGGGCCAGCCGTTCCAGAATGGAGTAGACGACCAGTTCGTGTTCGTGGCGGTCTTTGGCGCTGTTGAGAAGCTGCTGGCCCAGTGCGGCGTCTTCCAGCGGGTCGGCGCTGCGGCGGATGGAACCGGCCAGGGCCATGCTGGTCAGGGTGTGGCCTTCAACTTTGGCCAATAGTTCCGGGGTTGCACCATAAAAGGCGTGAAACGGCCGTGGCTCAAACAAAAAACGGTAGCAGTCCTTGTAATGCTCATTGAGGTAAGCCAGCGCGCCATCTACATTTACCCGGTCAGGAAATTGCAATTCGGCCACCCGCGACAAGACCACCTTTTTCAGCGCCGTCGTCTGGATTTGATGACGGATGTCGTTGATTTTTTCAACCCAGGTGTCGTTAGACATTGGATACCGGATGAGCGGGTGAGCGGGTGAACGGGTGAACGGGTGAGTCTCTTTCACTCCTTCACCCCTTCTCCCCTTCACCCCTTCATCTTTTAGGACGGTGTAACGGGTTGCCAGCGCTTCTTTCAAGACAGGCAAACTCGCTGCCGGCTCTTCATCCTGGGGGATGAGGGCGTTGATCGTCAGCCAGGAGTCGCCGCCGACCTGGACAAGCTGGTAATGGGGCAGGATGAAATGGGCCGGATGGAAGGCGGCCCAGGTGTTGTCGGGCGTGAAATCGTCGCGGAAGGCGAAACCGCCAAAGAGGCGCGGCGCGGCCAGGGGGTTGGTTTCGTTGAGCAGAACAGCATCGGCAAACAGTTCTTTGGCTTGCTCCTGGATGGATTGGAAACGATTCTCACCCCAGGCGAACAGGTTAACGGCCGTGCCAAATCCGGCAAAAATAATCCGGTCGCGCACATCCTCCCAGAAAAAACGCTCCTTACCCAGGGCCTGCGCCAGAAAATCCATCACGGTGATGCCGGGAGCGGGTTGGCTGTAGCTGATGAGGCGTTGTTGGAGATTGGAGATTGGAGATTGGAGATTGTCGTCCCCATCCCAGTTTCCAGTCTCTAGTCTCATAGTCTCAGAATTATTCATAACCCACACTCTTCAAAAGCACTGGCACCAATG
>JBNKZT010000376.1:0-6080 GCA_050301775.1 Promineifilaceae bacterium (SeqCode) | reverse complement strand
ATGAGCAAAATAGATTTCAGTTTCATAAAAATACTCCTCGATGTGTTGGCAACAGTGTGTTTGCAACAGAACAGGCCGGATCGTAATCCAGCCTGTTTGGAAAAACAAATATTGGGTAGGGGAACGGCCGTTTATTTTTTCGTCGAAAGATTGAAAGGCAGATAAAGGGGACAGAAACCTATCACAGCGGTCACGACAAAAACGGCCGCCAAAATATAAAATATAATCGCCAGAGCGCCACCGACGGTTCCCGTCAGGGCCAATGCTGCCAGAATCACAGCCAAAACAATACGTACAATCTTATCCGTTGAACCTACATTTTTCTTAAAAGACATGATATTCCTCCGAAATCTCAAGATATGAACAAATTAATCAGCCAGGCCAGCCCGGAAACAACGGCGATGCACAAAACACACACCATTGCCAGCTTCAAAACTTTTGTTTTCATCGAATCCATGAATCTTGCCTGTTTACCCGATTTGCCTTTTAGACGGGTTTCCGTCCCAAAGGTTACAAAAACAGTTACTCTTCTTTTAAGAATGCTTCCTGCAATTGATCAAACAAACGCTGCCGCCGTTGGGCGGGAATCGTCCGCTTGCCTTGTTCGCGGAACAGGAAGATGGTTTGTTGAGTCGTATCCAATACCACCCGGCAGTTGTGGCAGGTAGCCAGATGATCCTGAGCTTCCACCACCAATTCCTCCTCCAAATTCTGGTCGATATAATCCGATAAATATTGTACTAAATCTTCGCATCTCATGAGCGCACCTATACCAATTCCGTCACATACTCAGCCAGTCGTTCCCGCAGCAGCAGCCGGGCGCGGTGCAGGCGCACCTTGGCCGCACTTTCTGAAATGGCCAGCACCTGGGCACATTCTTCTGTCGAAACCCCTTCGATTTCCCGCAAAATAAATACAGCTTTTAGCTTGGCCGGCAGACTGGCAACGGCTTGATCCAGTTCAACCGACAATTCGTTCGATTCCAGCCAGGCTTCCGGCGCTTCCTGCCAATCGGTCAGAATGGCGGGCATGGGCAGGCCATCATCCTCATCTTTTTCATCGGCCAGACTCAGTACCAGCTGCTGTTTACGCAGCCGGTCAATACTCAAGTTATAGGCCACCCGGTATAACCAGGTACCTAATTTTGAGCGTCCTTCAAATTGATGCAGTCGTTCCAACAAGCGCATGAATGTGTCTTGAACCACACCCTCGGCTTCATCTTCATCTTCCAGCAAGCCCATAGCCAGGCGGTATACTTTGTCCGAATACATTTCAAACAGGTGGGTGAAAGCAGCCGGGTCTCGCTGGCGTAAGGCTGTAAGCAGTTGACTATCATCGAGCATAAAACTCTCTCTTTCCTTTAGACGGGCGATCACGATATGCGTTACATTTTTACCCAGTTTTTTCAGGAATGCGACTTGATTTGTAACCTTTTACGGCCGTATCCATCTAACCAAACGAAACTGGATAAAAAATGGAGAGTTATCATGACTTTGTTACAAGAATCAGATCGTAAAGTTTTAGAAGAAAAATTTGCCGAGTTGGAAAAACCGGTCAAGATGGTCGTTTTTACGCAAGAAATGGAGTGTCAATATTGCAAAGAAACGCGCCAATTAGCTGAAGAAGTGTCGGAACTTTCAGACATGATTTCGTTGGAAGTGTACGACTTTGTCCAACATCAAGAAATTGCTGAGCAGTACAACGTAGACAAAATCCCGGCCACCATCATCATGACCGGCGGCGACACGCCCAAAGATTACGGCATTCGTTTCTACGGCATCCCCTCCGGGTACGAATTCAGTTCCATCATCGAAGATATTATGATGATTGGCTCTGGCGAAACCGGACTTGGGGCGGAAATAAAAGCATGGGCAGCGGCGTTGGAAAGCCCGGTTCACATGCAAGTCTTCGTAACCCCCACCTGCCCCTACTGCCCCCAGGCTGTTTTGATGGGTCATCAACTGGCGATGGAAAGCGATATGATCACGGCTGATATGGTTGAAGCCATTGAATTCCCGCATCTGTCGCAAAAATATTCAGTACAAGGTGTTCCCCGTACCGTCATCAACGAAAACATCCACATGGAAGGCGCAGCGCCGGAACCGATGCTATTGACCAAATTGAAGCAGGCGGTAGCAGCCTAAATCGTAGTACGTAGTGCGTATTCCGTCACCCTGAGGTCTACGCTCTACGCCCTACGTATTACAGAACAATGAACCTCAATATGGATCTGGGTCTGGGCCTGGCCAATTTGGGCGGCGGCCCGGAAATGTACGACGTAATCATCATCGGCGGCGGTCCGGCCGGGGCATCGGCGGCCATTTACACGGCCCGGGCTGATTTACGCACGCTGGTCATTGACAAAGGATTAACGGCCGGTGCGCTGGGCATCACCAGCAAAATCAGCAATTATCCCGGTGTGCCCGGCCCGGTGAGCGGCGCGGAACTGGTTGAAATCATGCGTCAGCAGGCCGAATCGTTTGGCGCAGAGTTTCTGACCGATAAAGTCGTTGGGCTGGACATTACCTCCGATCCCAAAATGGTCATGGCCGGGACAAACAGCTTTCAAACCAAAGCCATCATCCTGGCCACCGGCTCAATGGGACGCACCAACAGTGTGCCCGGCGAAGCCGAACTGCTGGGACGCGGCGTCAGTTACTGCGCCACCTGTGATGGAGCCTTTTTCCGCGACAAGCCGGTGGCGGTCATCGGCAATAACGATGAAGCGATTGAGGAAGCCCTGTTTTTGACCAAATTTGCCAGTCAGGTGCATTTGATTGTGCCCACACCGGCGCTCAAAGCGCGGGAATCGCTGGCAGCCGAAATTAGTGATCACCCCAAGGTGACGATAATGCTAGGCACACGCCTCAAAGCTATTGAAGGCAGCGGGCGGGTATCGGGCGTGCGCATCCATCCGCGGGGCGGGGATGAGCACGTTTTGCCGGTGGCTGGCGCGTTCGTTTACTTGCAAGGCGGCCAGCCGATTACCGACTACTTGATGGGGCAGTTGGAAACGTCGGCCGAGGGTTGTTTGGTGGTGGACGGGGAAATGAGAACAACGGTTCCCGGCATTTTCGCCGTCGGTGATTTACTTTGTTCCCATATTAAACAAGCTGTTATTGCTGCGGCCGACGGGGTTATCGCCGCGGTAGCCGTCGATAAATACGTCCACAACCGCCAGCAGGTCCAGATCGACTGGCGTTAAAAGTCATTGCCTCCCCCATTTTTGGGCCCCATCTTTGGGCCCCCCATCTTTGGGACTACATCTCTGGGGATACAAGGGTGTAACCGATTATTTGTTACACCCTCGTTTTCATACCTGCATCGGCTATAATTAAGCCGCTTAAAAAGACAAATCTCACAAAAATATAGGTCACAACCAGGCCCACACCCTTTGCCCTTTTAATTGTCATTCCCGTGAACACGCGAATCCACTCTGGTGAGCAAGATGGATACCCGCCCACGCTTTCGCGGGGGCAGGCACTACGCGGGTATGACACTACCTCTGGTAAGGTTAACATCTGCAAAGATAGTGCTGGCTGAAAGCTGTGATCAACGGAGAAATTCCCATGTTCCAATCGTTATTTGGACGGCAAAAACCGCAAAACTTTAGCCCGGTCAACCACATTGACGCTCACCAACTGGCCGAGATGATGCAAAACAACGATGACTTAATTCTGGTTGACGTGCGTACGCCGGGCGAATATGAGTACGACGGCCGTATCGCCAGCTCCCAACTTATTCCCCTTTCCCTGTTAGCGGCCCGACTGGATGAACTGCCCAAAGACAAACCCATCGTCTGCATCTGCCGTTCCGGCAACCGCAGCCACACCGCCTGCGAACACCTGGCCGTCCACGGCTTCAGCGACATCTACAACCTGTCCGGCGGCATGTTGGGCTGGCGCCGCGCCGGGCTACCCTTTGAGTAAATTCGCGAGCCGTGAGCCGCGGCCCGTATACCAATAGCGGAACACGGAATACGGCTTACGGTTCCCCTGGTTCCACGTAGTGCAGGCAGTAGACGTTGCCCGCGCCGTCGCCGGTGACGATGGTGATGCCGCCGTCGTTAGCGGTTTGACCTTGCAGGGCGGCGTGCAAGGTTTTCAGGTCGTCGCTGCGGCCGACAAAGTGGGGGTTGTATTTGTGGGGAACGAAAAAGGGTATATTGTCCGGCTCGCTCAAGGCATTCTCCTGTTTGGCTGCTGGGAGAATTGCAGCACGGCCTGGATCATCGGGTAGAGACGGGATGACCGGGATTGGTTGTTGACAAAACGAACGGCGCTGGCTCCCGGTCGTCTCGTCCAAAGACGCCGTTAGGAAGGCCGTTATTGTCCGGTTGGGTTGCCACCATACCTCACCGGACAATGGATCAAACCTGCAGCGAGTCTGATCCAAAGTCAACCGAGGTTTGATCCAAACTCCCTGCGGGTTTGGACTAAACTTAACGGGAGAATGGTCACGACTCCGGTTGAGTCGTGACCATTCTCCCGTTGACTATTCTCACCAGTCAACTTGACTCGTCGCACTACTCAAGTTGACTATTCTCACTACTCAACCTGACTCGTCACAAGACTCAGGTTGACTATTCTCACTACTCAACTTGACTCTTCTCGCTGCTCAACTTGACTTTTTTGACGACTCAACTTGAGTTGTCAAAAAAGTCAAGCTGCGTTTTGCGGAAATGGGCTGCTGGTGCGGGTTGGAATGGGCGAGACGATGCGGAGACAAGGCCGTTCGTTTAGCCCAAATGGTTTCCGCATCGTCCCGCCCCAACGACAGGCAGGCTATTTCAGGCGATGTTCCAGGTGTGCCCAGAACCAGGAAGCCACGGTTTGTGACACGCCTTTGCGCGCGCCGAACATGAGTTTACGGCCGACGGGATCGAGCGGGTAAACGGTCACGTCTACCTGGCTGGCGTCGGCGGATGGGGCAGAGAGATCGATTTCGATCTGGGTGCGGTCGCCCAGGACTTTGCCCAGGATTTTTTTGTCGAATTTGGCTTCGATACGGCCGTTACTTTCCTTCAATACTTTCCCTTCCAAACCAGCAATCGCGCCCAGGGCAGCGGTGCGGACGGTTTCCAGGGATTGTTCATAGGTTTTGGATTCGTTGACTTCAAAAGACATGTGATTCCTCCAAAAGAGATGGCGGGGATTGGGGGATTAGGGGATTTATTCTTGATTCTTATCCCTAAATCCCTTAATCTCCGCTTCTTGTTTTGACTTGTTGGACCAGGGATTCGACTAATTGGTGGGAGCCAACGGCCGTTCCACTCATACTGGCCGTCGCTGCGCCGCAGGCAATTCCCCAGCGCAGCGCTTCGGCGACTTCTTGTCCCTGGCTCAGGCCCCAGACCAGGCCGCCAACCATCGAATCGCCAGCGCCGATAGGGTTACGTTCTTCAATGGTCGGGCTGGCGGCGAAGACGGTTTGGTGACCGTCAACCAACAGCGCGCCGGCTTTGCCCAGGGAGATGACGACGTTGCTCACACCGGCGGCCTGGACAGCCTGGGCAGCGGCGGCAATTTGGGCCTGATTTTGCACGGGCAGGCCGGTCAGCTGCCCCGCTTCGACGTCGTTGGGTTTGGCCAGGAACGGCCGTGCCCCACACCCATATTCCAACGCTTTTCCGCTCGTGTCCAGGATGGCTTTCGCCCCTGCCTCATGCAAAATGGCGATGATGTCGGCATATATCGTGGCCGGGACGCCGGGCGGCAGACTGCCAGCCAGCACCCACCAGTTGCCTGGTTGGGCCAGCTGCCGGATTTGGGCCAGCAGTTTTTCCTGGTCGGCGGCGGCAATGGTTGGGCCGGGTTCGTTGGCCTTGACGTAATGGTCGTGGCTCTGGCTGACGATGCTGACGTTGGTGCGCGTTTCGCCTTCCACCCAGACAAAGTCGGTGGCAATGCCAAGTGATTGCAGGCCGTCACGCAGCAGTTCACCGGCACGACCACCGGCAAAGCCCAGGGCGGTGCTGGCGGTGCCCAACGCCAACCTGCCGCAGTCGCCTGCGGCGTTCGCGGCGACTGCCGGCGCCGACATCGCCGACGTGCTGCGGTACCACGTCTTGCTCGAGTACC
>JBNKZT010000375.1:0-6081 GCA_050301775.1 Promineifilaceae bacterium (SeqCode) | reverse complement strand
GCTGTTTGCTGTTGATAAACAAAAGTGACATCTTGCCCTGTGATTGTAATCGGCACGTTCCCGATGAATTCGCCCGCTGCTGTAAAAGCCCAGGCCCCAATTGGATCGCCTGGATTCCAGCTGGGCAGCCGGTCCAGGGTCAAGGATGTGTCCGCGCCAATGGGTTGATACACGATAATCTCATTTTCCCCACGATCCTCGATGAGACAATGATCGCCGGCGCTTAAGGCAATACCGTTGTAATGGGTGAAAACGCCGGCCGTCAAATCGCTGTTCGTGTTGGTTATTTGAACGCCCATTGGAGGAAGTGTGTTTTCACCTGTATTGAACGCATTTGTCTCATTCCAGTTGGCGATGACCGTGTAAGTATCGAACGTGGTTTGTGTGACGTTATCCTCCAAGTAATCAAAGCCAGTCACAAGTTCGTCGGCATAACGGGCCAAGACGTTCTTTTGGAAAACGGCTGCCAAATCCAGCCACTCGCTGCTTAATCCGCCGCCGAAAGTTGACTCAAAAAGATCGTAACTTAACATGTAGCCGAAAGCCAGGTTCCAGGTTAGCGTCGCTTTATCCACGGTGAAGGTCTCTGGCGCCAGATCGTGTTGGTAAAAAAGCGTTTTGTCACGGGTCATGAGGGGAGCCAGGGGATAGGGATGCCAGGCGTTTGCGCCCCACCAGCCGGAAACATCCCCAGAACGTTCTGGCAGGAGTATGCTGCCATGAAAACCAACCTCAGTTTCGGCCAGGCGGTCAAATCCAAGCTCGGTCATCAGCAAGGTATCGCTGTAGGTATGGGTATGTTCTAACCAACCGGGAATGTAGGCCATAGGATAAGGGGATGCTGGGTTATGGTCGAAAAGCCACGGCCGTGCCCCAATCTGATCCTCAAAAAGCATGTCGCTGGGAACATCTACAGTCATCGAAATAACTAACTGTTCAAGCCGCTGCTGCACAAATGGCGCATAGGGCGATACAACATATCCCCCATGCGAGCCATAGTTTTCATAAATGGGCGTGCCCTGGTTGTCGAGAATAGCTACATCTGCGATGACTATTCCGGGGGGAAGATTCTGCAACGTTGGCGATTCGTCATCCCACCAGGTGGGATTGGTGTATGGCATGACCAGGCAGCCTGATGCCTGCGCCTTCTGGAACATGGCAGCCAAGTCATCGGTTGTTCCCCATATGGGATCGGGCGGTAAGAAGTCGGGGTAATTCTCATCATGTCCGCCTGGCTGGAAGGCGACGGGATGGAAGATGCACGGCGCAGGTAGTTGGGAAAGCAAATCGGTATATTGGGAGAAGGGAAGGGCTAACTGCGCTGCGTCAGCTTTGAGCAGAGGCGATTGAACAACTTGATCATAGCGTGAGCCAAGCTTCTCTCTCAATGAGGGAAATTGGTTCAGGCCATTATCCTCTCGATAGGCGGTGATGGTTTCCAGAGGCGATTGGGTGATACGAATGCGAACCCAGGGCGTTGTCCAGGTTTGACCATCGTTTATCCTGGCGCCAAATGTGTGGGAATAATATGTGCTGTCGCCGACATAGGCGTCATCATGATTGAATCCCATCTCTAGTGGATGGATTGGGTCTTGTTCATACAGCGAATAGATGGCGATTTGTCCCGTGGTGGAAGTGAGCGAGACGTAATCGGCGAAGAATCCGGGATAGCCGGGATACTTTCCTGTGTAGGAGAGATTTTGCTGGAAGAATGCCGGTTCAAGGACAATTCCCGGCAGGATGGGAAGCAGCGCTTCTGCAATATCATCTTCGATGAATACCAGGTCAGAAGGAAAAAGGATGTAGTCAAGCACATGCCCCCAGTCGTTTTGGAGATCCAACCGCATATCAAACCAGGGTTCTGCGGAGGCGTTCACAACGACCTGCGCCGTCACTTGCTGCGAGGATATTGGGTCGGGTGTGTAATTCAATGTGAGTGTATGCGTGTCTGGCAGCCAGGTATAGCTGAATTGATTGGGCCAGACGACATTGAAACTGCATCCGCCAACATAGTTGGGCGTTCCATTAGGAAACACTGCACCCCAAAGGCATTCATTGCGAGAACCTAATGTAACGTCTTGGCCTGTAGATTTGTCGGTGATGTAGGCGATGGCTCCGTTGGATTTACGAAAGCCGATCTCATAATAAGTGCTGTTGCCTAAAATCATGATGTCGGGGTCAGAATCATCAAAGTATATTCCTTGACCGTTGGCCAGGGGAACCTGGATAATGACTGTGAAAATGGCAATGATGAGAGCGATGAGGATGAAGGGTGTAAACCATTTCATTGGTAACTCCTCGTATCAGAACAGTCTCCTAATCAATTGAAATAATCACTCGCTGTGGCTCATAACAACGGTGTCGGGTACGGATTGAAAGTAAATGTGTCCCTAATTGGATGGAATGCACTGTTGGAATTGACGGGTGTTGGCGACGACGGCAGTTTCCTCATTTAGGCCAATCCCGCCATAAGTCGTTGGCAGGAAAAGGGGTGGTGAAGTGTTGGGAACGGCCGTTCTCCCTTTCCTTGTATTGCCACTGAACTGGAAGCCATTATACAAGAAAAACGGCCGTTCCTGACACCAAGGTCGCTGAAAGGAAACGGCCGTTGCTTGTACGGCTCATCCAATAAAATCTTGTACCTCTTTAGCAACAACTTCCGGCGTGTCGATGGGCAAAAAGTGGCTGCCATCTTCAATATAAACCAGCTTTGAACCGGCAATCATCCGGTGCATCCGCTCCACTTGATTGGCCGGGATGTAGGGATCGTGTCGCCCCTGAATGATGAGGGTGGGGGCGGTGATAGATTGGATGATTTGGGGGTAATCGCGGAAAACGCGGAACGGCCGTCCCCACCGCAAATTACGCAGCAAGGCAGCCTGACCTTCCCGGTCAGAAAAGGTATTGGCAAAAGCATGGAGCAGGTCGAGTGTGAAGTTCTGTTTTCAACGTTGGTTTACATACTCGTGGCGCAAAATCGCATACAAATAATCGCCATGAAACGATCCATCGGCGTTCATCTTGTTCTCACGCAGATGGCCTTCGCGTTGGAAGCCGCATCGTTCCAGCAGCCGCCAGCTTCGGGCATTGTTCTCATGGCAGTCGCTTTTTACCCGATGTGCTCCCATCACGTTGAAGAGCAGCGCCAAAACGCCATTGACCGCTTCGGAGATATACCCTTTCCCTTCGTAATGGACATCAGCCACGTAGCCAATGGTGAATTCCGGCAGCGTCCAGTTGGTTGGCCCCACATATACCTGTCCTGCCCACTGGTCAGTCGCTTTTTCAAAGATGCCCATGAAGAAACAGTTACGGGCTATCCAATCAGCCGCCAATTCCCGGACGATGGCTTCGGCCTGTTCCTCATTTTCGAGGCTCATCAACACGTTGCCGGATTCAAACTCGGCCAGATGTTCCCGGTTGCGCAGGCTGGCCGCATAATACAGGGGGCCATCTCCGGCCTTATAGGCCCGCAAATACAAGCGCGCGGTCTCTATTTTGTCAGGTATATCCAGCAAAAATTTGTTCATTATTTTCGATGGGAGACGTTGCCCATACCGCTATTATGACTGGCGCGTCAAGATGACGACGGGGATGATACGCGTTGTTTTATTCCGATACTCGGCAAAGAGGGGGTACACGGCAGCCACCTTGTCATACAATCTCGTGTGTTCCGGCTCTTCAGCGACCGCTGCCAGGGCCGGGAACTTTTCGGTGCCAACTTCTACGTTGACTTCTGGATTGGCAACCAGATTGTAATACCAGTCAGGGTGGGTGGGGGCGCCTCCTTTTGAAGCAATGACCACATATCTATCACCGTCGGCCATGCAAGCCACCGGGTTAATGCGGGGCAAGCCGCTTTTGGCTCCGGTTGTGTGCAAGAGCAGTAAATTCATATTGGCAAATTGGCCCCCAACTTTGCCGTCATTGGCCCGAAATTCTTTGATAATTTGTTTGTTCCAATCGTTTGTATCGCTCATTTGTATTTTCTCCAGTCAGGGATTTGTATGGCTATCATAGTTGATTAGGCAGATATGCCTAACTTTATCATCCGGCGTTAAAATTTGTACGCGTTTCAGAACGATTGGCACGGCCGTTCTTTCCAGCCCTAATTCCCCGATTCTGCACTGGCGGGCATAGTCAGCACCTTGTATCTAGCTGCGCGAGACCGCCCGCCAGACCAAAATGATGAGCAGTCGCCACGCCCACAAAAAGAGAATACCGAAACCCAAAGTCGCGGCCAGAAAAAGCGTCGGGATATTCAGCCGGCTCAATACCAAAGAGCGCAGCAGCAAGCCTAGTGGCGCGGCTGCCAACCAGGCGATTAAAGGCCGGCTTAATAGGGCGCGGACGCTCCAATCTTTAAACTGGGGAAATGTGTCCAGCGGCCAGCCGATTAACAGCCACATGATTGCAAATTCCCACGATGCTTTGATGACGCCTAAGATTGGATTAGCGTTATTGGTTGTGCCGTGATCAGCCTGACCAACCCAAACAAACAAAATTAGAGCCAGTAAATCACCGATTATCAGGCCGTAACGCCACGCTTTTTCAGGAATGTTCATGTTTATCCCAGCCATAAATGTCTATACTTTTCCTGGTAAAGGCTGACAATGCAATAAAATGCGGAATTGCATCGTCAGATTGAAGGAGCGGTAAGGAAACGACTTCGTCATCTTATCTGATTTCCACTCCTTTGGGGTTAATCGTAAACAACGTTGGAGTTTCCAGATTAGTCCAATCTCAAAGATTGGACCAATCTGGGCAGGTGAAAAACGAACCTTAAGGATACTGTACAACCATACTGTACAACCATACTGTACAACCGGGCAAATAAAAAGAGGAGTTCGCCTAAGCTCGCGAACTCCTCTTTGACCGAGACCGGTGGTCTTCGGATTAGGGAGGCTAATGAAGTGTGCGGTTAACCGCCGCCGCCGCCATTACCGCCGCCGTTGCCGCCGCCGTTGCCGCCACTGCCACCATTATTACCATCACCGTTGTTGCCGTCGCCGTTGTTGCCATCGCCTTCGCCGTCACCATTGTTGCCGTCGCCGTTATTGCCATCGCCATTGTTGCCGTCGCCGACATTGCCGTCACCGTGGTTTACATCATTGCCGCCAGGTACGCAGTCGCCGTTGTTGCATTCGCCATCGCCTTCACCGGTGAGATTGCGGTATTGGTAATGGGGCGGTTCCAGAGGCAGGTCATCAAGGCCGTATTGGTAGCGGTATTGGTTACAATCTTCACCGATGCATTCGCCGTCACCAGGGCCGTTTTGCCCCTCGTTTTCCGGGTCTTGGCCGAATTGGTTCTGGTCGCCAACGGGTTCACAATCTTCACCGTCGCAGGTTCCGTCGCCGGGGCCGTTATGCCCTTCGTTGTCCGGGTCTTGGCCGAATTGGTTGGCATCGCCGGCCGGTTCGCAGTCGCCGGTGTTGCACGGGCCAGTGTCTTGAGGCACAACCCCTTCGGGGGTGTTGCCAAAGCGGGCGCGGAAGGTTTGGGGTGTCTTCAGCCCGTCTTCAATTTCCTGGCCGGCTCGATTGAGGAATCCGGCGGCCTCACCCAACATCTTTTGGGCCGGTTCGTCAGCACCGGCTGTCACGTTGGCTATGTTTTGGAGTTGAGTTTGAACCATGTTTTGGGCCTGGGTTAAAAGCTTAAACATGGCTTCGTCGGGCTGTTGGGCGGCCAGGTTGAGGGCGGCGTTGATATGGGTTTCTAGCCGGGACTGGATGGCGGCATCGGGTGTGCTGCCGGCCGCGGTCATAGCGACCATTTCCTGGGCACGTTCTTCGGCATAACTGAAGTGAAGGACGGTCTCATCGGCGGCATCCTGGTTTAGGGCCAGCCGGGCATCTTCCAGTGCAATTTTAACCGGATAAATGGGTGAGTCGGGCAGGCTTTCCTGGGCCAGTACGGCCGTTCCCCCTGCCGCTCCAAACAATAAAGTGAATACTAAAGCTGCTTTCAAAATTAAAGCGTTCATACGTTTTGGCTCCCTTTTCTTATTCGTTGACAAAATCCAGGGAAACTGGTGAGTTGTCCACTTATTAAGACGAGCCAGGAATCCGTTTGGTA
>JBNKZT010000374.1:0-6143 GCA_050301775.1 Promineifilaceae bacterium (SeqCode) | reverse complement strand
AAAAGTTGAACTTTTTTCGGTGGACTCATTACTTTTTTTTCAATAAAATATAAACAGAATCATCTGCTTCCATCTCGGCATATCGCTCCATCAGCACAATTTCCCAGGCACTGTCAATCAAACTTTTTAAGATTGCTTCTGTGTAATAGATAAACCGCAAGCCGTGAAGTTCCTCGGTATGATCACCGTACCAAAATGAATGGAATAGGAAGCCGCCCACACTTACAACTTCCTTTTGGCGGTTTAATGATTGCTTCAATTCGGTTTGATCAAGGTGGTGCAGCACTTTGTTGGAATAAATACAGTCGAATTGGCGATTGGTGTTGATGGTGATGGCATCAAGCAGCAGTAAATCGGCTTGTTCATTTGTTTTTCGGTAAAGGTCAATGAAGGTTTGAGAATTGTCTGAACCGGTGACAACGTAATCCTGGCCCAATATGTCTAAATCTTTACCTGGCCCCATCCCTAATTCGAGTACCGTCGCCCCGGTTGGTAAATAATTACGCAAAATCTGAATCAGTTCCGCACCATCATATCCTTCAGCCATTTCCAAATAACTTTGGACGTTTTTTTCGTCGTCGTAAAACCCCACGAATCCTCCATTTGTCGATTTGTTCTATTGTGCCAAAGAATGGTTGCATTGTCAGGCAGATGTCTTCATTTTCTGTTCGATTTGGGAGAGTAGTTGGCCGGTTTGGCCAACTCGTTCCTGCCAAATGGCAATGAATGGCGATAACTCTGGCATGGTGTTGCCAATGGCGGCATAGGCGTCTTGCCAGGAAGTTATCATGGTTTGCATTTCGTTGAGCAAAGCCGGGAGCGTGTCAAATTGAGCTGCTCCGCGCAGCAGATTGGTCAACATCTGCATCCGGTCGCCAAAGCCGCGCGGAATATTTTGTGTTCGTGCCAACTGGGTCACATCTTGCCAACTAAGGAAGAAGCCGCTGTAGGCTGGAGTGGCGATGTAATTGGCAATCTCTTTGAGGCCTGTCTTTTCGTTGTCGAGCAAAGAGGGTGGTACAGGCAGGAAATTATTTAACCGCAAAGGCGTATACAACCTGTGGTTGTCGGACGCAGAGAGTTCTTGAAAATGGTCATGCACGAAATCGAGAGTTAATTGGGCGAGTGCGCTGTAGAACGGCCGTTTCTGCCCCTTTACCGCTGTTACAAATGGGATCAACCAGCGCAAGAGATGCTCCTCTAAAAAACGCCTTTGTAAATTTTGCATTCGCTCAACCACGAGCGGCCGGTTATCTGCCCAGGCATCGGCTTCTGCGCCACATAAATGGGCCAGCAGCGCCAACTCCTGCCCGATGTGGTCCGGGCTGGTGCTGTCGACATAAACCGCGAAGCCGGCTTCCTGATAACTAAATAACACAGCGTCAGTGATGGCGCCGCCCAGCAGGCCGCTGCTATCCAGGAAAATACTTTCGTAAGGAAAAACGTTGAAACCAAAGAGCGTATGATGATTGGCGGCGGCTTCGTCGGCATTGAATGGTTCAGGTACTGTCTGGGATAGACTGTGGATGATTTGGATCGTGGAGCGGGTAACGGCCGTTACCCCATCCAAAAACAACTGCCCTAAGAGTTCATAAGTCAGACGGCGCGCCAGCGCCAAATCACCCGCCCCCAGGTTAATAGGGGAGTTTGGGTTGTAAGAATGCATATAAATAAGCGCCACCAAGCGCCGCAACAAACGTCACCAGGGCCATATAAGCGCCGCTGCCAATCTGGGCATAAATCGGGCCGGGGCAAGCGCCCGTAATCGCCCAGCCCATGCCAAAAATAATCCCGCCGAATATAACGCCTTTATTAAACGGCTTTTCTCGAATGGTAATTTCCTCACCACCGACTGTTTTCATTTCCAATCGTTTGATGATCAATAACGAAATAGCGCCAACGACGACGGCTGAACCGATGATCAAGTACATATGCGCTTCCTGAAAGCGGAACATCGCCTGAATACGGAACCAGGAAATCACTTCCCCCTTAACCAATGTAATACCAAATCCTATACCAAGTAAAAGCGCCCAAAAGTTTTTCATCACTGCCTCCTTAATTGAACAAAGGCCACAACACAAATGTTGTGAACAAGCCGCCGATAAAGAAGCAGATCGTGGCTACCAGACTGGGCCAACGCAAATTAGACAAGCCCATAATCGTGTGGCCCGACGTGCAGCCGTTGGCGTAGCGGGTGCCAAACCCAACCAGAACGCCGCCGATGACCAGCTTAACCGCGCCACCCCAACTGTAATAATCAGCGGGCAAAAAGGGCACGGGTTCAGGTGACAAAAGGTGATTGGCAACAAAGCCGCCAATGACGACGCCAACGACCATGATGAGCTGCCAGATGTAGGCTCGCCAATTGTCATCACGTAAATAAGGCAGCTTGCTTTTGGGCATACAGATGGCATCAATATGCCGGAAGGAACCGGAAATGCCGAACGTTTTGCCGGTTAGCAGCAGAAGTGACGGAACCAATAAACCAATCAGGGGGCCAACTACATACCAGGGCCACGGTTGCAAAATTTTGTCCCACATTACATTTTTCTCCTTTTGTTGTGTGTAGGTCAGAAATTACGCCTGTATTGGTCCCCCAGACAAAAATGAGCAATTAGCTGGTAGAAATTAACTCAAGAGATTTGGCTAATCACTAAATGTTAATTAGATGTTGCACACATTCCCGGCCGCATCAAGCATTTTGAAACCTGCTTTTTCCCAGGCTTCCATGCCGCCGGTGACATTGTAGAGATGTTTATAGCCGTGCCGCTTCATCAGGCTGATGGCCGTGCTGGAACGTTTGCCCGTTGCGCACATGACAGCGACAGAGGCATCAAGCGGAATTGGCAGCTTATCGATTTGGGGTGGGATGTTCAGTTGGCGGACCATGCTGGTGTAGGGCATGAAATGCGCCCCTTCGATGTGGCCTTCGTCCCATTCGTCATCTTCGCGTACATCCAGCACCTGCAGGCCGTTGCTGGACAGTTTGTGCTGGAGGGTGTGAACATCTATCTGCGGAATGGTTTCCAACGGATAGCCCGCTTCCATCCAGGCATCAATGCCGCCTTCGAGATAGCCGGTTACAAATGAGTCCAGAGCAATGAAGGCCATATTGTAAATACATGTTTGCGCCTCGGCATCTTCGTCGGTCACTAAAATGATAGGTGTGTTGTCGGGGACAACCCAGCCAACGCGCTGCTCAAATTCGGAGGTGGACATTTGCACGTTGAAGGAACCGGCAATGTGTCCCGCGCCAAAGGTGGCCGATGAACGGGCATCGACGAGGGCGTGACCTTCAGCCATTCGTTTTTTGACTTGCTCAACGGTGAGGGGCTTGGCTTTGGGAATGGTGGGGGTTAACGGCCGTTTCCCCTGATTCGTCGCCACAATATTCAAAATATTGGCCGGCTTGACCGGCTGCTCTTCCTGCATATAGGCGACAAACCGTTCCCGCTTTTTGATTTTCAGCGCGTCATTAAAACGTCGTTCATACCCAACCGTAGTGGCAACCTTGCCACTCGTAACGCGTCCTCAAGTCGATCCGGCCAGATGGCCTGGGTAAACCTCCACATGATCAGGCAGATTCAGGAAACGCGGAATCGAGACGTCAAACAAAACCGGCGCCCCTTCGTCGCCAGCCTGGGCCAGATCGGGCCGGGCCACGTCGCCCACCATAACAAAATCGGCCGTGAGGATGAACCAGGGTTCGTCGCCGCGCGGATAATCATATACCAGCAAATTAATTTGCTCCGGGCGATGGCCGGGCACATGGACGATTTCCATTCCCACGCCACCCATTTTGAGCAGGTCGCCATGCTTGACGCGAGTCGCTTCGTAGGTGATGTCGGCCAGTTCTGGAAGAATCAACTCGCCGCCCGTTGCTTCGGCCAGCAGCCGCGCCCCGGATACATGGTCGGCGTGGCTGTGCGAATCAATGACGTACCGAATCTTCGACTTTTGCTTTTTGGCCATGTCCAGGTACGGCTGGATGTCCCACAATGGGTCAAACACGGCACACTCGTTGGTGCGTTGGCAGCCAATCATATATGCTGCGCACCCGGTTTCCTCTCTGATAATCGTTTCAAACCACATAATTCCTCCGAGTTTTGAGATTGGAGACTAACCAATCTCCAGTCCCTAGTCTCTAATCTCCTGTAACAACCTCTTTCTCAATCGCATTCCCATTCCGTCCAAACGGTTTTTCGGGCAGTTTATACGCTTCTTTGACCGGTTTGAGGGGGCGTTTCATCCAGAACGGCCGTCGCAATCCATCAGGACTGTGATCAACCGCGCTGCGCGTCAGCCCGACCCATTCCCGGTAAACCACCATCGATTTCGTTGTGTCCACCCACACATCGCCGTACTTCTCATCGGCGTTGGCCTTGCGAACGTTAACCGCCTTTTGCAGCCAGCAGTGCGCCCCGCTGATCGGGTCGGGATGGACGGCATGGGTAAGGTTTTGATGCACACCCACATCCTGCCACCAGATGCGGCTGGTATCCGGGTCAAACGTCTCCCAGGGACCGCCGCCTTTGAGGATGTTCAGCCGGTGTTGGCTGCCGTCTTCGCTCAACTTGGCCAGACTGGACATGCCGGGGCCGATGCCCATGTCATCTTGCAGCCGCCAGCGGCCCAGGTGGTGGCTCATGGCAATCACACCCGGCTTGATGCCTTCCGTCACCCATGCCTTGTCGATGAAGTAGCCGATTTCCGTCTCCACCCGAATTAAATCGCCGGTGACGACGCTGAGCCGTTTGGCGTCGGATGGGTGCATCCAGACCGGGTTTTTGTGACTAATTTCGTATAACCACTTAGCATTGGCGCTGCGGGTGTGAATGAGGGTGGGTAATCGGAAGTTGGGCAGCAGCAGCATTCCGCCTTTGTCGAATTCGATGTTGTCGGGATGGACGTGGCTTTTGAGCGTCCAGGGGATGGTGTATTCTCGCTCCGGCCAGCCCCAGTCGTAGAGGGTGGGGCTGAAGAATTCCAGTTTGCGGCTGGGGGTGTTGAGTCCGACTTTGGCACGGCCGTCCACCATCACGCCAACGACAGAGCCATTTTGATGGATGCGGTTTTGGTCGTCTACCTGGAGACTGGAGATTGGAGACTGAAGATTGGCGTCAGTCTCTAGTCTCTGGTCTCCAATCTCTAATTCCTTTTCGTAGGGCGTGTAGTTTTCAGCCGTGACCTCAAACGCGCCGTATTTGCGCATGTATTCCAGCGGCGTCAATCCTTCTTTGGCGGCCGCTTCGGGCAGGCCAGGGACTGCATTCTCAAACTGCCAGCGATAATATTCATCCACGGTGATGATTTCGCCGGGGCGATAGGGACTTTCAAACCATTGGCGGATGCCCAGGCTGCCGTCAGGGTCCATGTTGGCGGAAAGCTGAATCCACCACTCATTTTCTTCCCACACTTCACCGGGATTGGCTTCGTGGGTGAAGGTGATTTTATGCCCCATCTTTTCCATGGCGACGCGGCGTACCGGCTGCCGGAACGAAAGCCATTGACCGGCGTGTGTTTCCAGGCTGACCAAATCGTGGCGTTCACCGGCGTGCCCCATCGGCAGCACGTAATCGGCAAACCAGGCGGATTCATTCCAGGTAGGAGTCAGGGCGATGTGGCATTTCATTTTCTCTTCGTCTTTGAGTGCTTTTAGCCACATAAAACCGTCAGGATTAATCCACATCGGGTTATAAACGCGAGAGAAATAGACATCAATCTCGCCGCGCCCTTCTTCCAGGAAGTGGGGCAGCAAGAAGCTCATTTCAAAAAAGGCAAACGGCCATTCATGCGGCAGATGCAGTTCATTCCAGGTTGTGCCTGCCGGTGGCTTTTTGAAAACAGCAGGCGTGAACTTGTTCCAACTGTTGGCCGACGTGCCGCCCGGTGTGCCCACACTGCCGGTAAGCACATTCAAGAAAAACAGCGTGCGTGCCACCTGCCATCCACCCAAATTGCCAATGCTGGCGCTGCGCCACGTGTGCGTTGCCAGCTTGCCGTCACATTTCGCCACATATTCAGCCGCCTCCCGAATCCGCTCCACCGGCACCTGCGATTCCTCAGCCGCCCGCTCAAACGTAAACCCACCGTACAAATCTTTCAGAACGCGATCAAAAAGCTCAAAATGGCGAGTGCCAGGT
>JBNKZT010000373.1:0-6156 GCA_050301775.1 Promineifilaceae bacterium (SeqCode) | reverse complement strand
GCCCCGGATCGACGGAAAACTTATCGAAAATAAGTTCATTGACTTGTTTCCAGTCAATGCCTGGCCAAAGGCCATGAAAAACAATAAGGTAGTTAATGATGAGTAAGGTGAAGGCGGAGCTGACTAAAAGCGTGGAAGTTAGTTTGGGAAACGGCCGTTTCCCCCACCAACTGCCAATTTCTTGCCGGTAAAAGCCAATAATAACACTCAAAATGAATGGGAATTGCCAGAGAAAAACATTGAACCCAATGCGCAAAAAACTTAAAGTTTCCGGATCCGTTCGTCCCGCGTACCATAATAAAAAGGAAACCAACGTCACCCATTTCCACTTACCCTGTCTAATGAAGTAAATTACCCCCAGACCCATTGGCAGCAGGAAGGCATACAAAGTCAGCATGTCAACGTAAGCAAACCAATACCCGGTACTGAGCAAAGCTCCTTCAACCAGGCGCCAATAATTTTCCGGTAAGGGAGACGGCCGTTCCCAAAAAAGACGCAATACATAGTCGCCGGTCGCCAGGATGAGCCGGCCAATGGCGCCTAACAGATACAACTGTAGGGCACGTCGCCCTATTTGAGCAGCAGACCAATGCCAGCCTTGTTCTGCCACCCGGCTGCGATAAAGTGTCCCCATGACCAGGCCAGAAATGATGATAAAGCCAATAGCTGCCGATATCCACAGGCGGTTGGCCCCCGTAAGCAGTGATGTCCAGGCAGGAAATATGCCCAAATGATCAATTGTCATCACAAACACAAAATAGCCGCGTAAAAAGTCGAGGCGCAGGTCACGAGGCTCTGTTGGCAGGTAGTATTTCCAGTTAACCAAAATGTCCCAAATGATAGCGTGTTATGATTTTTTGGTTGCGTCGTACCCTTTGCGGGCTAGTTTCATCACCAGACCGCCGCCGGGAACCAATAAATCAATCGTTTCGGCGCTGACGTCAAACAGAAATTCCGGGTCCATGATTTTACCGACATATTGTTGAAAAGTCTTACCGTCTGCTTGTAATTTGCCAGTCACGCCGTCGAGTTCCAGCACAGCTTCCCGCTGTTTTGATTTCCAGCGGTATTGGAAAGCGTAGATGGGGCGATAGTACAGATCAATCCGTTCGACTTCGACGTGATCTTCCAGAATGCGGTCGGCGCGGACGCTTTTGAGAATACCCAGGAGCACATCACGGACAACGGCCGTTGCTCGACCTTGCGGCGGCACGACAATAATTCCTTGATTGGGCAGGTCATCCAGATAATCAACCGGCACTTCGTTGGCCGGATGCTGCAAATAATCGGCCAGCGCCGGCTCTGCTTCGCCGCTGTAGCCGTCAATGAATATTTCTTTTCGTGGTTCTTCGTGGCAGTGTTCGGTACCGATCAGGGTGATACGGCCGTTCACTACCTCATAATCCCGTTCATCCACCGTCACCTTTTGCACTTCCGGGCCGCTTAACGAAAGAGGAAACTCACGCTGCCGTTCGTACACATAACGGGCGCTGCACACAATGTGCCAGAACGGTTGATAGCGCTGCTCCTTGTACACCAGTTCAAAATCATCATCTTTAGGTCGCTGCAGCAGCCCGGTGACCTTAGCCATCCGGCCAAACGCATCCAGCTTTTGGCTCCAGGCGCGGCCTTCCGCCTGGTCCATACTCAATTGTTCTTTTAGTAATAAAGCCCTTTCGTCGGCCAGCGAGATTTCCATTTCGCATCGCTCCTACCATGTAATCATTCACTCCCCGTCCCCTGAGCTTGTCGAAGGGGGCACGGTTTCGACAGGCTCAACCTACGGGGGGGGACGGTTACCAGCATTTTACATTGGCATTATAGCATTCTCAAAACACGGCGCATGTTAATTGATCGTGACAAATTGTGGAATTGGGGGTCAAGAAACCACCAGGTGCGTTTTTTGCCGGGCCAGGCCGACGGTGGCGATGGTTCCGGCATTGAAAGCCAGATAATCGGCGATCACGCCATCGCTGAAAATGACACCGCCTTCGGGCATGGCTGATTCCAACCGCAGCGGCGTTTCCGGCGTAATGGCCCCGCAAACGATGCCGGCAGCCGACGTTTTGCTGACAAACGGCTCACGCACAACGTAGAGGAGTTGATCGGTTTCCCAGTTCATAGGCGGCGGCTGTAAGTTATCGCCACCGCCAAATTGGGCTATCATGCCGTTGGCCATGTTGAACAGGCTGCTCAGCCAGCCGGTAGCCCCGGCCCCGGTGGAGATAATGATGCCGCTGGAGGAGTGCTGTTCGGAACGGCCGTTTCCCACCTCAATCTTATACCGCGCCGACACGTGATCCTGCCGGCCAATGAACAAATCATTGAAGGCCAGCAGCCGTTGGCCGTCATTCAGGCTGGCTTCGGCCATGGTGATGGGTTTGATAACGGCCGTACTTTGCAGCGTGCGGCGCACAGCGGCTGCCGCCTGGGGCACAGCAAAGGGCAGCAAAATGCCGTCAATGTGAGCCGGGTCGGGATTTACGGCGACAAGTGGCTGGCCGGAAAGGTATTTGGCCGTGTTAACCACCAGGCCGTCGATGCCAATCGTTACCACCAGATCGCTCTCGCTGAAGATGAAATTGGGTAAAAATCCCCGCTCGATGCGCTGTAATTTGAGTACTCCTTGCAGGCTGCGCTGCAATTCGGCAACGGCTGTGTAATAAACGTCGTGCTCCTGCTGGTACATGGCAAAATTGCCGCCGCTGTGTTCAATGTAAAACTGAGCCTGGGCTTTCGTATTGAACCGTTCAATCAGCACTTCCAGCCGGGTCTTGCGGGTGACGAGGATGATTTTTTCGTACATCTTTGTGAGGATGAAGGGGTGAAGAGGTGAGCGGGTGAAAGGGTGAACTCACCCCTTCACCCGCTCACCCCATCACCCGTTCATTTTATTCGCGTAGCATCAACGCTTCCAACAAATCCGGAGAGATATTAAGCTGGCCGATCTTGGACGCATTTTGGGCCATTTCTTTGAGGGCCATGGTCACCATCAGGCGTGGTTCGGCCGACTGCATGGCCAGGAGTTGGCGGGTGCTTTCGTCGAGTTCTTGCAACGGCCGTAACCCGGCCGCCACCGCATAGGCCTGCACATCGGCTTCGCTGCGGGCATTCTCGGTGCGAGCGGCAACAAACTGCTTGCGCTCATTCTCCAATTTGATTTGGCCGGCCAGCTTGATTTCGCGGATTTCCTGCTCTTTTTGCTCCACGGCCAGGTTAGCTTCGGCTTTGGCTTCGCGGATTTGGCGCTTTTTGGCTTCGACGGCCAGTTCGGTGTTCAACTCGTTCTCTTTGATGCGCCTCTCCTGCTCTACCGAGGCGTTGCGCCGGTCGTAGATGGCCAGGTCAGCCTGCTGTAGTAAATCCTCGCGGGCCTTGGCTTCTAAAGCGCGGGCTGTTTCCTGCGTTGGTTTGATGGCCAGGATAGTCAGTGTCAAAATTTCTACGCCCAACGCAGTCAATGCCGGGTCTTGGCGCACAGCCGCCAACACCCGGTTGGCGACTTCATCGGAGGCGTGGGTGGCCTGGCGTAACGGCCGTTGCTGCATTTCCGCCCGCGCCGCCACCTGGACCAGATTGACCAGCCGCTGGGCCAGTTTCTCCGGGTCATCGGTCAGGTAGTGGTCAACAGCGCCGTCAATCGTGTAATCCAGCAGGGAAGCGACCAGTTCGGCATTGGTGATGCGGTAGGTAAGTTGGCCCTGGATGGTGATGGGCTGGAAATCGGCCGTGATCTCGTTGAAGATAAAGGGCACGTCATCGCTGCCCACGGGCACGACGGCAATGGTCGATGCAGGCCGGTAATAGAAGAATGCCAGACCAGTACCGCTGTGACGGATACGGCCGTTCTGATAATGAATGACGTAATGTGTCGGGCCAGTTTTAAGATAATTGATCCCAAACATGCGAACTATCTCCTTGAATGGTGTACAAACCACACGAAATATCTTGAAAAATAAAAGGGGTGAACCCCCAAGTTAATTAGTGTATTTATTACACTAATTGTAATTGATATAACCCCATTTGTCAAGTATCAATACAAAAAAAGGTGCGCGGGGTTTTCGTTGACGGTCGGCAAATCGCCAGGGAATGAATTCCCTGGCTGCTATAAAAAGTACGCTGAAGCGCACTGAAGTCGGCATTGGCGATTATCTTGAACGCGCTTTCAGCGCGTTTTTTGTCTCAGCCTCCGAATTCCATTCGGAGGAAAGGGCCGTCAACAAAAGTTCCCCGCACCCTACAAAAAAAGCCCGCAATCGAGCTTAACTTTGGGCAAAAGGAGGGGAACGGCCACAGCCAAGTTATTAGAACAACACAGAAGCCAACTCGCGCCGGTAAGTTTGGGTCAGCGGATCATCGTCACCCAGCAGTTCAAAAATGGCTAGCAAAACTGCTTTGCCCTCGCCATCGGCATAGTTTTTGTCCTGGCGCAAGACTTCGAGCAGTCCATCCATGGCGGCGGCAAAATTGTTTCGCTGCCAAATACGGCTGACCTGACGGTATTGAATTTCGAGCAACGGCGCATCATCTTCCCAGCCATCGGTCAATTCGCTCGATTGGCAAAAAAACTTGCCCAATGGCAGCAGCTTGTTGGCCAAAATCAACTCCGGTCCGTCGGTGATGCTTTGCAGAAGGTGAACTGCGTCACAGCCCTGGCCCTGAGCCAACAGGCTGCGGGCTAGATTCAACGTCGCCACCGGATGGTGCGGATGTTGGGATAGTAAAGTGCGGAATGCCGCTTCGGCTTCCGGCCAATGTCGGGTGACCAGCAGGCTGTTGGCTTCGCTAAGCTGCTTGTCGGCGGCGCTGGGAGCGATTTTTTGGATGAACTGGCGCACGCGCGGCTCCGGCAGCGCGCCGGTGAACTCGCCAATCACTTCGCCATCACGGAAGGCTTTGACAGCCGGGATACCCTGGACGCGAAAACGCATCGAGATGTTGGGGTTTTCATCGACGTTGATTTTGGCCAGAATGAAGATGTGGTTGGGATCGGCGGCCAATTTTTCCAGGATGGGGGTTAACATGCGGCAGGGACCGCACCAGGGTGCCCAGAAATCAACGACGACCGGCGTCTCGTAGGACTGCTGAATTACTTCGTATTCAAAATCGGATTCGGAGACGTTGATAATGTTTTCTGCACCAGCCATTGATTACCACCTCGTTTGAGCAGCTTGACGAATATTGTATCACGATTGCGGCCAAGGGGGAGAAACGGCCGTTCCTTCCCCTCATCCATCATGAAAATCAATACCCATATAAAGATAATTCACCAATTTGTAAAAATATTCAACAAAAACCTTGACAAAATTAATTTTGGCTTTTATTATCTTAATCATGTTTGCAATTTTCTGGGAACGGCCGTTCCTGAAAAACATTGAGCAAACGGAGTAATCATGACCCAAGTCGAGACAAAATCACCGCAATCTATGAAGCCCTTTTTCATCCTCTGGAGCGGCCAATCCGTTTCCCTGCTGGGCAGCCAATTGGTGCAGTTTGCCCTCATCTGGTGGCTGACGCAGACGACCGGTTCAGCAACCGTGTTGGCGATGGCTTCACTAGCCGGATTTTTGCCGCAGGTAGTGTTAGGACCGTTTGTGGGGGTGTTGGTCGATCGGTGGAACCGCCGCCTGACGATGTTTGTGGCTGATGCCTCCGTAGCGGCAGCGACAGTCGTTCTGGCTTATCTTTTCTGGAGCGGCGCGGCCCAGACCTGGCACGTGTTTGCCATCCTGTTCGTCCGCGCCTTGGCCGGCAGTTTCCATTGGCCGGCAATGATGGCTTCGACCTCGTTGATGGTCCCCAAAGAACATTTGACACGCATTCAAGGGTTGAATCAGGCGTTGAACGGCGGACTGAACATTGTTTCGGCTCCGTTGGGCGCATTTTTATTGGGCGTACTACCGCTGCAAGGGGTGTTGGCGATTGATGTGGTAACGGCCGTGTTTGCTATCACCCCCCTCCTCTTCATCCACGTCCCCCAACCGGATCGCCAGCCCAACGGCGACGCAACCAGTCTGGCTTCCTTCTGGACCGACATGCGCGAGGGATTCAACTATTTACGCAGTTGGCGGGGTTTACTTTTTATGTCCGGTATGGCCATGCTTATCAAAATCCTGCTCAATCCGGCCTTTTCCCTCATTCCCCTGTTAGTCACCG
>JBNKZT010000372.1:0-6177 GCA_050301775.1 Promineifilaceae bacterium (SeqCode) | reverse complement strand
CTTTTGCTGAATCTTACTCCACTTGGCGACGAATTGTTGAGGGGCCATAGCGCATCCTTTTGGGTTCAAACGAGACGGGGGAATTATAGCCTGATACGTTAGACCTGACAGGTTTTTAGAACGGCGCTGGTCGAGTATATATCTGCGCCCACGAAGAGCCTGATCGAGTCCGGCTTTGCTGGAAACCGGGCAGGTTTGGGGGAATGCCGATTTCAGTTGCTCGAAAGTCCTACAAATACTACCCGATGTGTAGGTGTGTAAGGAAGATGTAAGTAAGTTCGAAAGGGTGCATGCATATACTCAGAAATACTTAGAAATACCCAGAAATAAGAACAGGGTGAGACTTTCAGAATTAAGGTTTGCAATGGCAAATTTTGGTGCTATCGTCTATATTCTTCAACGTCAACTGGGCTTAGATCACCCTCTTTTTCATCGATCCTGATCAAACTCCCGGCTCATAAACAAACGCAAAGTTGAATACTGCTTGTGTGCACCCAGGCCAAACAAACAGGGGAGCATAAGAACAACCTTACCTTACCCGGTAACGGCCGTTCGTTCTGTGACGCGCCATTAAAAAGGTTAGTTGGAGCGTTTTGTCGTCTCCCTTCCTTTTAATGATTGGGGAACGAAGGGGAACTTTCATCATCGTTTTACAAGCCATGCTTGTAAAACCTAATTTCTAGCCCTCTGAGGTGGGCAACTTATGAAAAGTATTAGGAAGTTGTTGTCTGTTGTTGTAGGGGTAGCTGTTGTTGCTCTGTTAATCACGGGCATTGCTCTGGCCTCGGGGGGGAGCAATTGGCTCTCGGCCGGACACGATCGGCAAAACACGCGGTATCAAAACGCGGAATCCAAGATTGGTGTGGACAATGTGGCCGATCTGGGCGTCAAGTGGGCGTTCGAAACAGGGGGAGACGTGTCGGCGACACCAGCTGTCGACGGTGACACCGTGTACGTTCCCGACTGGGCCGGCAACCTATTTGCCATTGATCGGCAAACCGGCCAGGCCCGCTGGGTGGTTAGCATCCCTGCCGTGACTGGTATACCTGGGGATAAGGCCCGCGCTACTCCCGCTGTGACCGAAGACAAGGTAATTGTCGGCACCCAGGGTCCGTTCGGCGGAGGCGGGTTGGTAATCGCCTTCAACAAGTTCACCGGCGAGGTGGTGTGGGTCACTGCGGCCGATACGCATCCGGCGGCGATCATTACCCAATCGGCGACGGTCTTTGACGGCCGTGTCTACGTCGGCGTGTCTTCCCTGGAAGAAGCGCTGGCGGCTTTTGTCCCCGGTTATGCATGCTGCACCTTCCAGGGCAGTATGCTGGCCCTCGATCTCGACACCGGCGCCATCCTTTGGAAGACTTACACAGCGCCAGAAGGGTATTCGGGCAATGCCGTGTGGGGCAGCAGCCCGGCCATTGACACCAAGCGCGGCCAACTCTACATCGCCACGGGCAATAATTACACGGTGCCGCAATCCGTTCTTGATTGTGTGGTCGCCGCCGGGGATGACTCGGCCGCCAAAGCAGCCTGCCTTCCGGCCGACGATCACTTCGACAGTATCCTGGCCCTCGATATGCAAACCGGCGCAATTCGCTGGGCGACGCGAGCTATTCCCTTCGACGCCTGGACGGTCGACTGTATCCCCTTCTTTGGCGACGGCAGCAACTGTCCCGACCCGGCTGGTCCCGACTATGACTTCGGGCAAGCGCCGGCGCTGTTCAGGGTGAATCCCACTGGACCAGGTAAGCCTTATGACCTGGTCGGGGCCGGCCAGAAAAGCGGCCAGTACTGGGCGCTCAATCCTGACACCGGCGCTGTGCAGTGGGTTACCCAGGCTGGACCGGGCGGCATTGCTGGCGGTTTGCAATGGGGATCGGCCGTTGACGGCCAGCGCGTCTACACGGCCAATGCGAACAGCGATGCTGCTACATGGGTCTTGCCTGATGGTACGACTACCATGGATGGCGTATGGAGTGGGCTGGACGCAGTGACCGGGGAAGTACTCTGGCAAACCACGCCCACTTATGGCGGCAGCACCTCCGGTCCGGTAACAACGGCCAATGGCGTTGTATTCGGCTGCTCCCTTGACCCGGTGGGTCATATGTATGCCCTGGATGCCGCTACCGGTGATATTTTATGGAGTTTTGCCAGCGGCGGGTCGTGTCTTTCGGGTGCGGCCATTTCCAATGGCACGATCTTCTGGGGTTCGGGCTACAGCAACCTGGGAACAGGTACTGCGAACAATAAACTTTATGCTTTCGGGCTTCCGTAGACGTAATGGCCTGAAATTGACCTGAAGTTGTTGAGTAACTGGCATGATAAAGAGGCGACCCCATGCGGTGGGTTGCCTCTTTCTTAATATCCTGACCGAGGCATAGGCTATGACATCACATCATCAACGTGCTCATGGCGTAACGCCGGGGTTGAGCCAGGACTACAGGGCCAGAACAGCCAATCAGCAGGCGGCGTTTGTGCTGCCGTATCTGCGCAGGGTATGAGTCTGCTGGATGTTGGCTGCGGACCGGGATCTATCACCTTAGGGCTTGCTCAAGTGGTGGCCCCTGGTCACGTGACCGGTATCAATCATGATTGGGAACACCTCGAAGCGGCGAAAGCACGGGCTGCCAAACAAGGGGCGACCAACATGACCTTCCAACTAGGCGACGCATTCGCGCTTCCTTTCGAAGAAGGGACTGTCGATGCGGCTTTCGAGAACAATATGTTCACACACCTGGCGCAGAATTCGATTCAGGCGGCCAGTGACGTGTACCGTGTGCTTAAACCAGGCGGCTTCCTGGCGGCACGAGACGTAGATGCAAGCGCCGTCGTGTGGGGCAATTTTACTGAGCCATTATGAGAGTTAGACAGGCTGTTCATTGCCTGGCACCAAAGCAGAGGCAGTGATATTACGCTGGGCAAGCGGCTCCCAACAATTTTACGTGGAGCCGGTTTAACGAACACGATCAAGCGTGTTTCGGCCGATACCAAGGGCGATCCTGAAGCCACACGCTCCCACGCAGATATTACAATTTCTTTGCTTGATGGCCCCTTCGGGCGGGACATTGTGGACAATGGCTGGGCTGATCAATATACGGTTGAGCAGCTAAAGGAAAGCATCCGCGAGTGGGGGGAGCACCCCGACGCGTTCTTCGCTAACGTCCATGTGGAAGTTATTGGTTGGAAACCGGGCTAGAAGCGTATCGCCATCACCCAAAATCCGTCCAACAAGCAAAAATCAGGCTAATTGCTGCCCTTCTTCCCAATCCATTGACACCCTTTTGAGCTTTCAATCATACTGGCGGCAGGTGAGTCAACGTGAACGCCCATCAGAGCAACGGCCGTTTCGCGCCGTATTCTTCTATGGGTTACAAAGGGGGAAATAATGGCCGCCAGACAGGTCAAGAAACAGATTAGAGCAGAGGCACTGATACCGTTGGTGCTCATATTGATCATCACAGCTTGCGCTGGAACAGAGCCGCCGCCAGAGCCAACCACGCCGCCAGAGTCAACGGCCGTACCCGAACTCACTAACACACCCCAGCCAACGGCCGTACCGCAGCCCGTCGGCGCTGTAGACACAGGATTAGGCGGCACGCTTTCCGTTCGCGGCGTCGTGAAAGACGATAGGGGCAACCCCATTCCCAATATTCACGTCTTCATCAACGCCAACGCGACGGGAGTCTATTGGGATAGAACCGGAGAAGAAGACTATTGGTTGGGAGAATGGGATATGTATACCGATGCCGACGGCGGTTACGCCTTCAACAATCTCTTTCAAGCCGAGGGCGGACATCATCAGCTCTGGTTTAGCGGCGTAGAGGCGGAAGGCGGCCAAGCATATGAAGGCAGCCGCTACTACATCATCAAAGAACCCGATCGAGTGTACACGCTGTTCAAAGAGCTTGGTTATTCCCACTTTACCTATTATCCTGACGAGAACGGTGACACTTACATGCTTGATGTCGTGATGCGCCCCGATTCCGGCAGCGCGCTTTCCGGCGTTTTTTGGTACGAAGATGCCGATGGCGTCACCAAAAACTATTTCGCCACCCCATTTGGCCCCGACCATGGCATTGAACTAAACCGAGGCGATCCGGAGAGCCACGAATATACGGTTGACAACGGCTTTACAAGCGATGGCAGCCAGGTCTATTTAGATGGTTTGGCTGGTGGGACGTATTATCTGGTATTCCATTTTGGCCGGTCTGACGGCACAGGGGCCGGATGCACGATTCCGGGGATTGAAATCCCGCCTGGGGAAACGAAGGCGCTGGAATTAACTATCCCCCCGGATGCTTGCGAAATTGTCGAGTAAACGAGACATCCGATTTCTCAAACGACCTCTGGTCGCAGGAATCGGATGTCTTCAATCTTCATCAAGCAGGTGGGCTATCGACTGTTCGTCAACAGCGGCCTGATGGGCTTCGATGAAGCCAGGAGCACTGCCGAACCAATCGAGTACGGCCGTTTTCCCCAATCGCGTCGGTTTATCCGATGAATCACAGCCTAATAAAACATCCTGGTTTTCGGTGAAAATATAAGGAAAATCCAGGCAGCGCCAAGCACAAATAAAAAGAGCAGCACACCCCAGCGGAGGCGAGCTAACTGAACAATCACCACCCACATAGTCGCCAGGGGCGGAATCAAAGCTTTTTGGCAGGCAGCTTGTTGGCTCTCAGTTGAGGGTTGTCTTATTTGATAAGCAAAACATTTCCCCTGAATAACCGATTCTTGCGTGATTTTCAACATACTATCCCCGATCAAAACTACATCGCCAGTAACAACGACTCGGCCTAGATTAAGGTTGCCGCCCATCAACACAACATCGCCATCAATCGTGGCTCCATCCTCAATTGTCGCATCGCCAAAATTAAAAAGGGTTCCTTTGATCGTTTCATTTTCTGCCACAAGGATAGTGTCGGCTTGAGACATGAACGCTATTTCTGCGTAATCAACCAAGAGCAATAAGGCGGCAGCAATAAAGATGAACGGTAAGGTAAGAATGAATATCAGGCGGGTTTTATTCATCCGTGATGAAAGAACCAGCCAGGCCAAGCCGGCCATCATAACCAGAAGACCCAACCAGCCGGTAATAGAAAAAGCAAAACCCACCAATACGGCCGTCCACTTTCCACCGGAAATCTCACGCCAAAAGAATCGCCATTGAACAGCAGCGACCACAAGAGCAGCCAGGACAAAATCACCAGGAAAGGGGAGAAAAAGGGTGGAAGTTAAAAGCTTCCCGACCAATAGGGCAATCATATTGATGAGAATGAGCCTATGCCCTTTCGCCTTTCGCCCATTTACCCGCAAAATCTGCCACTGGATCAAGCCGGTTAAACCACCATAAATCAGAGCATACAACCCGATCGGCAGGATTGGCAGCCCTGGTGAGCTGGGAGGCGGCACATCAGATAACGCGCCCAATCCACTGGATACGAGTGATTCAATTGAAAAGAGTGAGATAAAACTATAAAGCGTGATGAAAAAGAAGACAGGCAGCGATAAAACGAGGGCAAACTTGAATCGCCCCAGGAAAATGTAGCAGCCGCGGGCCTGTTCCGGTATGCGCAGCGCTGCTGGCTCACCCACATATTCAATATCCGTCGGGAATACTTGCGGGCGCAGTTGCCGGCACTGAGCCAGTAATGCTGGCATTTGCTCCTGGCGTTGGCACGTCTCGATAAGGCTTATAACCAGATCGCGTTTGGTCGGATTAGCCCCGACCAGCGTTTCGCGGTCAAGCGACAAGTGGAAATAAAGCTCCCCTAATTCTGCAATGTTGAAATGATCCATTAAGGACCGAAACAGTTCGGAACGATTCATCAACTACAGTATATGCTAAACGCAATTATTCGTCCCTGATTAACAGGCAGCACAACCAGTTCTGACCCTCACGCTTATTCCTTACCCGCCCGCTCCAAATTCAGCGCCAGCAGCCGCTCCAGGATTTCCTCGTCGCTCAGGTCGTGGGGCCAGCCGTAGGCGTCCAGAACGGCGTTATCCAATGCCGCGTGAATGTCGTCCAACTCCTGAACCTCGGCGCGGCTGACGGAGCCGCGGGTGACTTTGCGGAATTCGGCTTGATCCCAGGCGGCCGGCAAACCAGACCTGCGAGGTTTTGGAAACCTCGCAGGTTCACCGCCTGACACTCATATGCGAAAAACAGGCAGG
>JBNKZT010000371.1:0-6188 GCA_050301775.1 Promineifilaceae bacterium (SeqCode) | reverse complement strand
CCAAGAGTCGGTCAGCGGCATTGTGGTGGCCAAAAGTTTCCGCCAGGAGCGGGCCATTTACGACACGTTTGAGGAAAATAACAAGCAGGGGTATCGAGTGGGATTGCGGCGCGGGCTGACGCTGGTCTCTATTTTTCCGGTTATGAATATGGCTTCCGGCTTGGGAACGGCGCTGCTGGTGTATGCCGGTGGGCTGGCTACCCGGCCCGATTCGTTCTTTGGGTCGCTGAGCGGTGGGGTGAGTGCCGGTGACTGGTATTTGTACATGCAGACGGTGGGTTTTTTCTGGTGGCCAATGATGAATATCGCCTCGTTTTGGAGCCAATTTCAAGATGGGTTGTCGGCCTCGGAGCGGGTGTTTGCTTTGATTGACCTGGAGCCGAAGGTGAAGCAGACGGCCAGTGAAGCGGTGGGGAGGCGTCGGACGGCTGCTGTCCGCAACGGCCGTATCCAATTCCAACACGTCACCTTCAGCTACACCGACAAGGAATTGGTCCTGCCCGACTTTTCGCTGGATATTGCTGCCAGTGAAACCCTGGCACTGGTCGGCCACACCGGGGCGGGCAAGAGCAGCATCGCCAAGCTCATTACCCGTTTTTACGAATTTCAGGCGGGGCAGATTTTGGTGGACGGCCGTGACATCCGCACCCTGGATTTAGGTCAGTACCGGCAGCAGATCGGACTGGTGCCGCAGGAGCCGTTCCTCTTTTCTGGCACGATCCGCGAGAATATCCGCTACGGCCGTCCCACTGCCAATGACGACGAAGTCCGGGCGGCGGCCATGCACATCAGCCAGGGGGAATGGCTGCGCTCGCTGCCTGACGGGTTGGATACGGATGTGGGCGAACGGGGCAGCAGCCTCTCGATGGGCCAGCGGCAGTTGGTGGCGCTGGCCCGTGTCTTGCTCAAAGACCCGGCTATCTTCATCCTGGATGAAGCGACAGCCAGCGTTGACCCGTTTACGGAGACGCAGATTCAGGAAGGGTTGGAGGCGATCATGCGCGAGCGAACGGCCGTTGTCATTGCCCACCGTCTCTCGACTGTCAAAAGCGCCGACCGGATTGTGGTGATGGGGAACGGCCGTATCATCGAAGAAGGTACCCACGACAGCCTGATGACGCAAAGCGGCCATTACGCCGATTTATACAACACTTATTTCCGGCACCAGAGTTTGAGTTATATCGAATCGTTTGGGGATAGTTGAGTTTTAGGAATCCGATTTCTCCAAGAAATCGGATTCCTGGCGCTTAGATGAAATGTTCGATCTGGCTGAGAGAAGTGATGCGGTGTACCCGTTCCGGCAGGTGAAGAGAAACGGCCGTGTCCGTTTCCCGGTCAATCCACAATCCCAACCCAAAGCCGCCCTGCTGAACAGCGCCAATGGCATCAACTTCCAGATTGTCGCCGACGAACAGACAGTTTTCCGGTGAAATGCCAATCTGCCGGGTCGCGTGCCGAAAGATCACCGGATCGGGTTTGTAGACTTGCAAATCCTGGCTGATGATAACGTGAGAATCGCTGACATATTCACCAACGTACTCGTTGATGACCGGCCGGATCAGGCTGGAATGGTTGGTAATGATACCTAAAACCAGGCCTCGTTTTTTAAGCGCCCGTAAAATGGGCAGGCTGTTCTTGTAAAGGATGGCCGGAACTTTGGCAAACACATCATATAACTGATCATAAAAGGTCCAGTTGTCGTTGACGTAACCCAGGCGTACTAAAATCTGCCGATAATAGTCGGTGATGTTTTGCCGTGTTTGCAGAATGCTTTCGGGCGTTTTTTGGCCTAAGATGCCGGTATCGGTTTGATATTCGTGTACGGCGGCTTCAATCGCTTCGACCGTATAGTCCAGCCCGGCGTGGTGGAACAAGGTTTGCAGCCGCTCGCCATAGGTATCAATTCCCTCGGCGTAGGCCAGGGTTAGATCCCAGTCAAAGAGTACGGCCGTTACCTGCCCCAATTGTTTTCGCTTACTCATAGTTTCCCAATGTAATCGTCGATAACCATTCTATTCATGACATTCGATTAGAGTCCGGATGGCAAAATTCGTCACATTGAATGATTGTAGCCATAATCCAACGCTCAGGGTGTGAAAGATGCGAATAAATAAGGTGAAAATCAGGTTGGGAGGGGGCGGGGATTAAGGGATTGGGGGATTATCCAATGAAGAAAACCCCCTAATCGCCTAATCCCCGCCGTAAATCATCAAGGCGTCGTTTCTGGTGACGGCGTGATTTCAGGTGTGGGCGGCAAGGTGACAGTCGGTGAAATGGGTGTCGCTTCCGCTTTGGTGGGGATGGGGGTTGGTGTTTCCGTTGGCGTCTCGGTTGGCGTGGCCGTCGCCGTTGGCGTGCTTGTGGCGGTGGGGGTCGGTGTGGGTGTCGGTTCCAGCAGTGTCAACAGGGTGCGGGCTTCCAAGGAGACGGGATCATTATCGGGCGTGTACGGGTTATCCGGGCCAAAAATGGTCACGCGCAGCGTAACCGGGCCGGCATATTGAAGGCCCATCGTGTTCCAACTGGCCAACCGGCTGGCGTCCACCGGGTTTGGCTGCCGTTCCTGCACCAATCCCCAGCCGCCGGGATCAACCGCCAGCCCGTATTCGACGCTGTAGCCGGTGAAATTGGGGCCGTTGACCGAGCCAAATATCTCGACTGTATCAATGACTTCCTGCCCGGTCCCCGGCTGGGTGATGGTGACGATGGGCCGGGCCTGGCCTTCGCAGGTCTGGGTGGGCGGCAGGCGCAAGGGGATGCTGATACCACGATTGGCGGCCCAATTTTGGCCAGCAGATGTTTGTTCCAGCCACAATTTAGCCGCGTTTTGCTCCCGGTCGCGCACATTGTCCCGGCCGCTGACCAATAGGGTAAAGAAACTGGCGTCGTAGACTGATTCGGTGCAGGCGCCGGTGGCCAACTGGAGAGTCCATAAATCAATGGGGACTTTTTGGATGAAATCACTGCTGCTTTCCAACGGGGGCTGGTCGGCGGCAAATAATTCCAGGCGGCGGTTGGAGCAGTCGGGGCCGGGGCGGGCGCCGGATTCAGCACAGATTTCGGCTTCGACGATGCCGGACGGCCGTACAAAATCAATCGCTTGCCGGCTGGCGTGGTACTGGGTCATGAAGCTGTTCCAGATGGGGGAAGCGACCCGATAGCCAGACTGCCCGGTGCCGATGGGGCTGTTGTCGGTGTTGCCGGTCCATACGGCCGTTACCACATACGGCGTGTAGCCAATCGTCCAGCCATCGCGCACATCAAACTGGTCCGTGCCTGACGTGCCGGTTTTGGCCGCGGCGCGGTGGCCGGGTAGAACCAGGTTGTTGTTAATGCCAAATTCCGGCTGGCGGGCATCGTTGTCGGACAAGATGTGAGTTAAGAGGTAGGCATGTTCCGGGCTGACGACCTGCGCGGCCACTGGATCAGGTGGTGTGTGTTCGTACAGCACCTCGCCCTGCCGGTTTTCGATACGGGAAAGGGCGTAGGGTTCCAGATAGCGGCCCTGGTTGGCCAGGGTGCTAAAGGCGGAGGCCATTTCCAGCGGGGTGATTTCGCCGCCGCCGAGAGCCAGCGCCAGACCGTAGCTGCGCGGCTGGCCTTGTTCAACACAGCCATCATCTTGCAGCGAACTTAGCCCTAACTTTTGCATATTGGCGATGAAGTTGCAGACGCCGACATATTCCAGCGCCTTCACCGCTGGAATGTTATAGGAGTTACCCAGTGACGGCCGTAACCGCAGCGGTCCATGAAATTCATCATCATAATTCTTTGGTTCGTAAGGCGGATTCGTGCCGTTGGGGAACTGGGTGGGCACATCCCAAATCAATGTCGAAGGCGTCCAGCCCTGCTCCATAGCCGATAAATAAACCAGCGGTTTAATCGTCGAACCCGGCTGGCGCGGCGATAAGACCATGTTGACCTGACCGCTGATGGCCTCATCGTTAAAATCGAGACTGCCTACCAGCGCCAAAATCTCGCCTGTGTCCGGTTTGATGGAGACCAGCGCGGCATTGTTCGCTCCAGCGGCATTGATCACACTTCGATTGGCCGCGATGGTTGCTTCGGCCAACTGCTGGGCTTCCGGGTCGAGCGTCGTTTCAATACGCAGCCCGCCGCGATAAATGGCTTGTGACCCCAGCAGTTCTTCTGCTTGCTGCAAAACGGTAAAAACAAAATGAGGGTGCTGGATGGAAGTGACTGGCGGCGTCATGTTGTAGATGGCCAGATTCGTTTCATTGAGAGCCGACTGGGCTTCATCGAGCGTGATATAGCCGTCGGCGACCATCAGGCTGAGTACTTCCCATTGGCGGCCAATCGCTTTGTCTGGAGCAGAGTACGGGTCCCACAGGGCCGGGGCCTGGGGCAGACCGGCCAACAAGGAGGCTTCGGCCAGGGTCAAATCGGCGGCCGGTTTGCGGAAGTAAGTTTGGGCTGCCGCTTCGATGCCGTAAGCCCGGTTGCCATAGTAAATTTCGTTCAGGTACAGTTCTAAAATGACGTCTTTTTCGTAAGTGCGGGTTAATTCTTCGGCCAAAATGATTTCGCGCACTTTGCGTTTGAAGGTGACTTCGCTGCGTTCGTCGTCTTCCAGCAGAACGGCGCGGACCAACTGCTGGGTGATGGTGCTGGCCCCGCCCATCAACTCCTGTTCGCGGGCGGCGGCAATGACGGCGCGGGCAATGCCGATAGGGTCAAAGCCCGGATTTTCGTAAAAACGGGAATCTTCGGTGGCGATGGTGGCGTTGATAAGGTAAGGGGAAATTTGTTCCAGGTTGACGCGGGTACGGTCGCCGGCATTGGGGTCGATGAGGGCGTAGAGCAAGCCGCCATTCCGGTCATAGATGCGGGCGGTTTCGAAGGCGCTGGCCCGGCTGGTAAGTTCGCTGGGATCGGGCAGGTCGTTGGCGATAGAACGATAGCCGAAGTAAATGCCGATGAGGGTAACGGCCGTGCCCAACAACCCCACAATCGCAATGATGAGCAAGGCCCGGCTGAAGCAGCTGCGCCAGTTGCGCTGCTGCCGGGTCTGTGGTTTGGGCCGCACGGTTTTCTGCTGGGGAATAGCGACTTTTGTGGTGGGTTGGGGTCTGGGTAACGGCCGTTGGCTGGACGCTGGCCGTTGGCTGCCAGCGGCTGGTGGTCGGGATTGCTCCCGTGGTCGGGACTGTTCCCGAACCGGGGGCCGCGTGGGTAAGGCTGGCGAGACGATGGTCGGCGTGTCATCTTCATCTGGCCGTTTGGGTTCTCGTTTGGGGCGGTGGATGGGGTGTAACTGCTGCGTCGGGGCTTCGGAGAGGGGCGGGCGGCTGCCAGGGAAGGCCACCCGGGGCTGGATGGTGGTGGCGTCGGTGTCGTTGATTAACGGCCGTTCCCGGGGTGGCGTCAGATCATCCGCAGAGAGTGGTAGAGGTAGTGGTTTACCGCTGGCCGGTGTTTCCGGCTCAGGTGCGCCGGTCAGGGTCGGTGCATCATCTGATAGAGGGGGTAAAGGTAAATCGGCTGTTTCTTCATCTTCAGCAAAAACGTCTGCTGTGCCGGCTATCAAATCCAGTAGCGAAATCTCATCCTCGTCTAACGCTGGTTTGTCTGCTGGTAAGCTCTGTTTTGCTCCGGAGCGGGGAGGCTCGTTTTCTGGCCGGGATTCCGGTTCCAAACCATCATTTTCGTCGGGATGCATTAATTCATCATCCATCATGCCGCCTTCTACCTGCTAGCTCTTGTTCTTCACCAGCATGATCCAATCACCGCGCTGGACAACCTTGCCATGCTGATTCACAACAGAATACTTCATCGTGACATTTCCGCCACCCAGTCGTGGCAGCGCCTTTTTGTCGGTAATTTCAATCACCACATGTACCGTGTCACCGATAAAAGCCGGCAGGCTGAACTTGGCGCTTAATTCGCGGAAAGCCAGAACCGTCCCTTCGATGACGCCGGTACGCACAGCCAAACCGGTGGCAATGGATTGTACTAACAGCCCATGAGCGATCCGCTGTCCAAAATCATACGTGGCTGAATAGGCCGCATCCGTATGAATCTGGTTGAAATCGCCTGAGAGTGTCTGTTATTGATTGCGCAAGGCTTAAACTGTTACCTCTTGCCCTCCAGGCGAAATATCTGGGAGGAAGAACCACGGATTCCCATTGAACATCGGAAATATGTTCGGTCAGGCCTGTCCACCAATA
>JBNKZT010000370.1:0-6216 GCA_050301775.1 Promineifilaceae bacterium (SeqCode) | reverse complement strand
ATGCAAAAATTGGAAAAAGAGCACTGTACCGGATAAGAGGGCAAGGAGGCCAATGATGACGGTTTGGATAGCAAAGGTGGCAGCGGCTTGATGGGCTGCCTCGTAAGTCCGGCCATCCTGGTGCAGGGTCACGTTAAAATGACGCAGTTTGTCCAGTTTGGCACGCGGCGCTGTTGCCGGGACGAAAATATCGGTCCGGACGCCACCCCAGGTTTGAGCCGCATAAGCTACACCTAGAGCGTGATTACCGGCCGAGGCCGCGACGATACCGCGCCCTTTTTCGTCGGCTGTAAAATGACCGATTTTGTTCAACGCCCCCCGAATTTTGAAGGAGCCAGTGGGCTGTAGGTTTTCCGGCTTCAGCCAGACGGACGCCCCGCTGAACTGGCTCAAATAGTGACTATAGATGAGCGGCGTATGGCGGATATAAGGCCGTATCAACTTCTGTGCCGCCAATACCGCTGCCATGTTTAAGGATGTTGCCATCATATTTCTCCCAAAAATGACGCAGAGTAAACGCAAAGCATTCCCGAACTTCCTAATCTCTGCAATTTTTGCAGCAAACGGTACAACAGAAACGGCCGTAAATCAAATCTCAGCAATGCTCAATTTGAACCCAATCTGGTGTAGGGGCGGGATGGCGCGGGTTAGAATTGGCTAAACTTACGGCGTTGTCTCCGCGCCATCTCGCCCTTTGCGCGCCCTATTGCCTGACCTGGGGGATGGAACGTCGTTTGTCAAGCCAAAATACAGCCCGGTTATCCCGCCCCTACGAATCTATTTTTCTAAAATGAGAATTGCTGCTTTTTCATAATCCGGGTGGCTTTTCAAGCCCAATTTGAGACAATAGCGGAATGCATTCCAATCACGCTTACCCTCCTCCCTCGCCCTACGCGGTATTCATGGCCGGATTCAAGGCGCTGCTGCCGGTTTTGCTGGGCGTGGTTCCTTTTGCCATGATTTTTGGCGTAACGGCCGTTAACCTGGCTGTACCAGCGCTTCAAGCAATGGCCATGTCGCTCATCGTCTTTGCCGGAGCAGCTCAACTCGTTGCCTTACAGCTTATCAACGGCAGTGCGCCGCTGCTTGTTATTCTGGCCTCAACGTTCTTCGTTAACTTGCGCTTTTTAATGTACAGTGCCTCCATTGCGCCCCATTTGCAAGAGGCATCGGGGCCGCGCAAAGGATTGTTGGCCTATCTGCTCACCGATCAGGCTTACGCCGTCGCTATCACGCATTACAATGAAAATCCGGACGCAGCGTATAAACCTTACTTTTTTCTGGGCGCAGGGGTGGCGTTGGCCGGTACCTGGCAAATTGGTACGGCCGTTGGCATTTTCCTGGGCGCGCAGATTCCGGCCAGTTGGTCGCTGGATTTTGCCATGCCTTTGACATTTCTGGCCCTGGTTTTTCCGGCACTCAAGGATCGACCCGCCGCTTTGGCCGCAGCTGTGGCCGGGTTAACGGCCGTGCTCGCCGCCCCGCTGCCCTATAATCTGGGGCTTATTACCGCTGCCCTGACCGGCATCTTCGTAGGCTATCTGGCCGACTCCCGCCAAAAATGAAACAACGACTCAACGCAGACCAATGGCGTGAACTTGGCCGCGGCATCCAGGCTGAACTGCCCATCACGTTGGGCGTTATTCCCTTTGGTATGATTTATGGCGTTTTGGCCATCGCTGCCGGGCTGCCGCCCAGTCAGGCCCAGGCGATGTCGTCCATCGTCTTCGCCGGATCGGCTCAATTCATCGCCGCCCAGCTCATCGGTGTGGGTACGCCGGCCACCATCCTGCTGCTGACCACCTTCATCGTCAATCTGCGCCACATGCTGTACAGCGCTTCATTAACTTCGCACGTGGGCCATTTGTCCACGCCCTGGCGCTGGCTGCTGGCCTACCTGCTCACCGATGAAGCCTACGCCGTGACGATTTTGCATTACGATAACGAAATGCAGGCGTCCCGGCACAAACATTTCTTTTTTCTGGGCGCAGGATTGACGCTGTGGACGACTTGGCAGGTGAGTACGGCCGTTGGCATCTTTCTGGGCGCACAAGTTCCGGCCAGTTGGTCGCTGGATTTCACCCTGGCCCTGACCTTTATCGGTCTGGTGGTTCCTGTTTTAACCGACCGGCCCCATGCCGGGGCTGCTTTGTCGGCTGGATTGGTTGCTGTGATCACCTACGATTTCCCCTTTAAGTTGGGCCTGATGGCGGCGGCACTCACCGGGATCGCTGTCGGCGTCTGGCTGGAAAATTCTCCCCAACCGCAGCAAGAGGTATTATGAATCTTTGGCTTGTTATTATCGGCATGGGCATCATCACGTATGGCATCCGCCTGTCGATGATCGTATTATTGGAAAAAGTAGAAATACCAACCAGGTTAAAACAAGCATTGCGATTCGTTCCGCCGGCTGTGCTTTCGGCCATCATTTTTCCCGAATTATTACAGCCCGGTGGCCGTTTGGATGTATCATTGGGCAATGAGCGGCTGATGGCTGGTTTATTGGCGATGATTGTTGCCTGGCGTACAAAAAATGTTTTATGGACCATTATCGTTGGCATGGCCGCTCTGTGGCTTTTGCAAACTTTGGGATGAAGGAAGGTTCTATGCGCGCATTTGAAACTGAAGATTTGATTATGCAGCAGCAAAAAGAAGATCGTTCTTATCTGGAATTTATCCGCCAGACATCGATGAGTGTTGGCCTATACCGGCTGAAGGCCGGGGATGTAGACCGGCAAAAGCCACATGCGCAAGACGAACTGTATTCTGTCATCCAGGGCAAAGGTGTCATCAATGTCGATGGCGAAGATCGGGCCGTTCAGCCGGGCAGCATTGTGTTCGTCCCGGCCCGGATTGAACATTTTTTCCATTTCATTACCGAAGATTTGATTACGCTGGTTTTTTTTGCCCCAGCCGAGACCAGTCATTAAATTGATCGCGGGGATTGGGGGATTGGGGGATAAACTCAGGGAAATCCCCCAATCTCCCAATCCCCGCCATTTTCGAAGGAGCGTTGAATGGCTGATGTGAATGACAAACCAATATCGCATGTGCGCCGCCAGGATCGGGCGGTAACGGATGAAGCCTGGATACGGGCTTTTTTACATCGGGCGGCTGTGGGCACGCTGGCAACGGTTTATGAGGGACAACCTTTCTTGAATACCAATTTGTTCGTCTATGATGAAGCGGCTCATGCCATTTACATGCACACGGCCCGCATCGGACGCACTCGCAGCAACGTGGAAGCGGGTGGCCCGATTTGTTTCACCATAAGCGAGATGGGGCGGCTGCTGCCGGCCAAAGAAGCGCTGGAGTTCAGCGTGGAATATTGCGGTGTGATGGTTTTTGGCACGGCCGTACTCCTTGATGATCCCGTTGAAGCTGAACGTGGATTGCAACTGCTGCTGGATAAGTATGCCCCCCATCTAAAACCGGGCCAGGATTACCGCCCCATCATGCCTGAGGAGTTGAAGCGAACGGCCGTTTACCGGATCAACATCGAATCATGGAGCGGCAAACAGAAAAAAGTCGCTGAGGATTTCCCAGGGGCTTACTTTTACCAAGACCTGACACTTGACTCATGACACTTAAAACAGTCAACGACCTGTTCCCCATTCAGGAATATAACCGGGATGGTTTTCAAATCAGCACAGATCCGGCGCGGCTGGATTTGGACGTGATTCACAATTTTCTGGCCAACGAAGCGTACTGGTCGCCGGGCGTGGCGCGGGAAAAAGTAGCCCGGCAGATGCAGCACTCGCTTTGTTTTGGGCTGTACGCTGGCACGCAGCAGGCCGGCTTTGCCCGCGTCATCTCCGATTTTACGACGTTTGCTTATCTGGCTGACGTGTTTATTTTACTGCCGTTTCGCGGCCAGGGTTTGGGCAAGTGGCTGGTGCAAACCATCCTGGCTCATCCCGAACTGCAAGGGTTACGCCGCTGGACGCTGCACACCCAGGACGCCCACAGCCTATACCAACGCTACGGCTTCAAAAACGATCTCCACCCTGAGAATTATTTGATTCTTCGACCCAATCGACCTCATGGGCAGCGAGCGTAAAATATGGACTTTGTCATTGAACCGATGAGTGCGGCCGACAAAGAGGCGGTACTGACCATTTACCGGGAAGGCATTGAAACGGGATTGGCGACTTTTGAAACGGCCGTGCCCACCTGGGAAAAATGGGATGCGGGTCATTTGGCCGGTTGCCGGTTCGTCGCGCGGCGTGAAGGGCAGGTGATCGGCTGGGCCGCACTCAGTCCGGTTTCCAGCCGCTGCGTTTACGAAGGCGTGGCTGAGGTCAGCGTCTACATTGCCGCTGCTGCTCGCGGGCAGGGCTTGGGTAAAGCATTACTGCAAACGTTGGTCAGCGCTTCCGAGCACGACAACTTTTGGACGCTGCAAGCCAGTCTTTTTCCGGAAAATGAAGCCAGTTTGGCCCTGCACCAGGCTTGTGGTTTTCGCGTTGTCGGACGCCGCGAGCGCATCGCCCAACTGCACGGCGTCTGGCGAGACACGCTTTTCTTGGAGCGGCGCAGTGCCGTTATCGAGTAATGAAAGGATGCACCCTTGAATAAGAAACCAAACGTGATCATTTTGATGGGTGTCATCGGTGTGGGCAAGATTGAAATTGGCGAGGAACTGGCCGAAGAACTGGGCTGGGTCTTTTACAACGGCGCTGATTTTCATTCCCAGGCCAACATCGACAAGATCAACGAAGGCATCCCCCTCACCGATGAAGACCGCCGGCCCTGGCTGGAAACGCTAAACAAGCTGATCCACAAACACATTGAGCAGGGCCAACATGCCATTTTGGCCTGTTCGGCTTTGAAACAATCGTATCGGGATACACTGCTGGCCAATAATGAAGGCACTGTGTTCGTCTATTTAAAAGGTAGCCCGACTCTCATTGGCGCCCGGCTGCGCCAGCGATTGGGCCAGCTCGTGAAGGCCAATGTCGTCGCCAGCCAGTATGAAGCCCTGGAAGAACCAGAAGGTGTGTTAACGATTGATGCCGATGAGTCACCACGGGTCATTATCAAACAAATCCTCAAAGAGTTTTCCCTGAACAGGCCGCATGACACATCCCCACTTCCATCTGAGACAGTGTGAACGGCCGTCCTGCCGTTTTCGTTTTCCGGTAACCGATGATCGCCAAACCGGGGAGTCGTGCCCGCATTGCGGCGCGCCGACCCAATGGGTGATGGATTATCCGCGTTGGGAACGGCCACTTCGACTTGGCTCAGTGCAGGCGTTACCCGCCAACCAAACCAACGGCCCCATCGTCGAAGCGCTGCTGGATAGCATTCGCAGCGTCTACAACGTTGGCTCCATCTTCCGCACTGCCGACGGGGCCGGTCTGCGCCATCTGCATTTGTGCGGCATCACCCCGCCGCCGGACCATCCCAAAACGGCCAAGACGGCCCTGGGTGCGGAATTGGCTGTCGCCTGGACGCAATATCGCAATGGATTGGATACGGCCGTAACCCTGCAAGAACGCGGCTACCAACTCTGGGCCATCGAGGACAGCCCGCAGGCGGAATCATTGTTCGCCGCTCCTGTCTTGCCCGATGGCCCGCCCATCGTTCTGGTCGTCGGCAACGAAATCGCCGGCATTGCCCCCGACATCCTGGCCCGCTGTGACCGCGTTTTACGAATTCCCATGCAAGGGCAGAAAAAATCGTTGAACGTGGCTTCGGCCTTTGCCATCGCCGCTTACGCCGTCCGGTTTGGGCTGAGGGCACTGGCAGAGGTGGAATCATGAGTCAACAAACCTGGATGGGGGCCGTAGAAGAGTCGCCCTTGGGCCGGATTTGGACGGCCGTTTCCACCGATGGTCTGGTGGCTGTTAGTTTGTGGGATGACCGGGAACGATTTAGCCTGGAGGTGACCAAGCTGGTTGGCCAGCCGCCTGAATATGAACCGGAACGGGTAACGGCCGTCACCAACCAGCTCCACGAATACCTCCACAAACAACGCAGCGAGTTTGATCTGGCGATTGATTGGTCGGTGATGACTCCGTTTCAGGCGACGGCGCTGCGGGTCGTGTATGAGATTGGGTACGGCCGTACCCTCACCTACCGCGACGTGGCCAAACAAATTGGCAAGCCCAAAGCTGTCCGCGCCGTGGGCCGGGCCAACGCCACCAACCCCATGCCCCTGGTCATCCCCTGCCACCGCGTCCTCGGCAGCGACGGCAAACTGCACGGCTACGG
>JBNKZT010000369.1:0-6217 GCA_050301775.1 Promineifilaceae bacterium (SeqCode) | reverse complement strand
GGCATTTGTTTTGACCCCGTTGGCTGATGTTGCGCCCGATTGGGTGCATCCCATCACCGGCAAGAGTGTCGTGGAGATGTTGAACGCGGTGTACAGCACGGCCGTTTACCGGCAGCCGGAACCGTTATTTGAAGAGATTGGGGACTGGAGATTAGAGACTAAAGACTAACCTCAAGTCTCTAATCTCCAGTCTCTAATCCCCAAAATGGAGACAGACCATTGAAATCACCATTAGCCTGGGGAATCAAAACTTACGTGATGGGCATCATCAACGCCACGCCGGATAGTTTTTCCGGGGATGGGGTTTTGACTTCGGTAGACTCAGTCGAACGGCTAGTGGAAACGGTCGTTACCCAGGCCAAACAATTCGTCGCCGACGGGGCCGACATCCTCGACATCGGCGGGGAAAGCACCCGGCCCGGCAGCCAGCCGGTTACGCCCGAAGAAGAAATGGCTCGCATTTTACCCGTCATCAAAGCCATCCGGCAGGCGGTGGACGTGCCCATTTCTGTAGACACCTACCGGGCCGATGTGGCCCGCGCGGCTCTAGATGCGGGCGCTGACTGGATCAATGACGTTTGGGGGCTGCGGATGGATACCGGAATGGCTGCCCTGGTTGCCGAAAAAGGGTGTCCGGTTGTCATCATGCACAATCGCAGTAAGCCCAAAGATGTGATTCAGAAAGAAAAACTGGGCGGGATGTATCAGGGTGCCGACTACGCTGATTTGTTCGCCGACATCATCGCTGATTTGCAGGTTAGTATTGATTTGGCGCTGGCTGCTGGCGCGGATAAATCGCAAATCATCATTGACCCGGGCGTTGGGTTTGGTAAGTCGATGGCGCAAAATATGCAGATCATAAACGAGTTAGACCGGTTTAAGGTGATGGGGTATCCCATTTTGTTGGGGCCATCCCGCAAATCATTCATCGGTTACACGCTGGATTTGCCGCCGGAGGAACGGGTTGAGGGCACGGCCGTTACCGTGACCATCGGTATCGATCGTGGAGCCGATATTGTGCGGGTTCACGACGTAAAAGAAATGGTGCGCGTCGCCAAAATGACAGACGCGATTGTAAGACACAATTCTTAATAATTGATTGTCAATGGTTAATGGTTAACCAGGCAGCATCCACAATTAACAAATAACCATTCACTATTAACCAATAACGAGGTGAATTATGCTAGATTTTCGCTTAGATGAAGAGCAAAAAATGCTCACCGATGCGATAGCCCGTTACGCCAACGAGCGGGTGCGTAAAGTGTTCCGTGATGCTGAGGAAGAGGGCACGATTCCGGCCGATGTGATCCAGTCGGGCTGGGAGATTGGCGTCCTGCCCACCGGCATCCCCGAAGCGTATGGCGGTTTTGGCGAGTATTCAGCCATCACCGGGGCGCTGGCTGCCGAAGAGTTTGCCTGGGGTGACCTGGCCATCACGCTGAATTTGATGGTGCCTAATCTGGTGGCCATTCCCCTCATGCTGGCCGGAACCGAGGCGCAGAAGGAGACTTACCTGCCGCAGTTTTGTGACGAAAGTATGCCCAAAATGACGGCGGCGCTGACCGAACCGACCATCCAGTATAATCCGTACCGGCTGAAAACGACGGCATCTCTGGTGGGGGGAAATTATGTACTGAATGGGAAGAAAACGGCCGTTCCCCTGGCCAACAGCGCCGATCTGATTTTGGTCTACGCCAACGAAGAGGGGCAAACACAAGGCTTCCTGGTTCCAGCTGACGCCGCCGGCCTGGAGGTTGGTGAACGCAACAAGCTGATGGGGATCAACGCTCTGCCCACGTTTGCCATCACGCTGACCGACTGCCAAATCCAAGCCGAAAACAAATTGGGCGGAACCGATGGCGCCAATTTTGGCCTGATTCTAGCCCACAGCCGGGTGGCGCTAGGGGCGATGGCTGTAGGTGTGGCCCGTGCCGGGTACGAGTATGCTCTGGATTATGCCAAACAGCGCGTCCAGTTTGGTGAGCCTATTGCTCATCGTCAATCTATCGCTTTTATGTTGGCTGACATGGCTACCGATGTGGATGAGGCCCGTTTGCTGGTCTGGGAAGCGGCCTGGAAGCTGGATAAGGGCGAGGATGCGGTGAAGGAAACGGCCGTTATGAAACGCCACATCGATGAAATGGTACTTCGCACGGCGGATCGCGCCGTCCAAATCCTGGGCGGCTACGGCTACATCCGCGAATATCCGGTGGAATTGTGGCTGCGTAACGCACGCGGTTTTGCCACGTTCGATGGGATGGCGATTGTGTGATTGACGATTAAAGATTAACGATTGGTACTCAATCGTCAATCATAAATCGTAAATCTTCAACGGAGTTGAAAAATGATAGACTTTGAACTACCCGAATTCATTAAAAACCAAAACCAACTCATCCAAATGGTCGCTGAGCAGGCGATGCGGCCGTATTCGCGCGACCTGGATGAGCATGAGCATGAACGGCCCAAAACATTCGTTGAGATGACCTGGCCGTTTACGCAGCAAATGGTCAGGCAGGATTTGAAAGGGCTGCAAAAGGCGTTGAGCGGCACAAACGGCCATAACGGTGACAAGCCAACCGGCCCGCGTAAGCCGAACTATGCCATTCTGTCCCTGATTGCCATGATTGAGCAGTTGAGCTGGGGCGACGCCGGGCAGTATCTCTGCCTGCCGCACCCGATGTTGGGTGGTGCGGCTATCTCTTCGGCGGGCACACCGGAGCAGCAAATTCGCTTCTTCACCCGCTTTACTGAAGGCGACCCCAAGTGGGGGGCGATGGCCATTACCGAACCGGGCGCTGGTTCCGATAACAGTTCGATGCGGACAACGGCCGTTCTCGATCCCGAAACCAACGAATGGGTGCTAAACGGCGAGAAAATCTTCATCACCAGCGGCGGGCTGGCGCTGGAAGAGTCGGATGGCGTCTGTGTGGTTTGGGCGACGGTTGATCCCAAAGCAGGCCGGGCCGGTATCAAATCCTTTGTTGTGGAAGGTCACACACCTGGCGTGACCATTGCCAAAGCAGAGCATAAGCTGGGTATCCGCGCCAGCGATACCGTGGCCCTGCACTTTGATAATGCCCGTATTCCCTACGAAAACCTGCTGGGCAGTGCCGAAGTGCGTGAAAAAGGAACCGGAACCAAAGGGTTCAAAGGGGCGATGAAGACCTTTGATTCTTCCCGGCCGGCCGTGGCGGCCAGTGCAGTGGGTATTGCCCGTGCTGCCCTGGAGTTTACACAGGAAAAACTGGCCGAAGAAGGGATTGTGGTCGATTATACAAAATCGGTGCATGAGTTAACGGCCGTAGAATGCGACCTTATGGAAATGGAGAGCCGCCACAAAGGGGCCTGGCTTTTGACCCTGCGCGCCGCCGCCCAAATGGCCCACGGCGAAAGCAACCGTCTCGAAGCTAGCATGTGCAAATTCCGCGCCGGTGAAGCTGTTACCTGGATCACCCAGAAAGCGGTCGAATTACTGGGGCCGATGGGCTATTCCCGCGAATGGCTGGCTGAAAAATGGATGCGCGACGCCAAAATCAACGACATCTACGAAGGCACGCGCCAGATCAACCAGCTCATCGTTGCCCGCAGCATCCTGGGCTATACGCGGCGAGAACTGAAGTAGTCTTGTAGTCGTTTAGTCTGGTAGTCCAGTAGTCGCGTGGTCGTATTGACCCTACCCCGGCTACTAGACTACCTCACTATATAAACGCTATACTATCGCTAGAGCAATCCCAGTAACGAGAGGTGAATGATGATGCAAACAATTTCGGCGGCGATGGCACAATCTGATTTTTTGGAGTTATTAAAATCAGCGGTCAAAGGACATCGCCAGTATCGTATCGCGTCGGATGAAGGTGGAGCTGTTCTATTGTCAGAAGAGGAATTCGAGAGCATGGTTGAGACTCTTGAACTCCTTTCGACCCCTGGTTTTTACGAAAGTATTAAGCAGGCTGATAAACAAATTGCGGAAGGTGAAACCTATAGCCTGGATGAGGTCTTTGGCAGCGAATGAGTCGCTATCAGCTTCGGTTCAGTAAGCAAGCCAAAAAAGACGTTGAGCGTTTGACGCCTAAACTGCGCATCAGACTAAAATCTATCTTGGTCGAAGTCATTGCAGAAAATCCGTACGAAGGCAAGAAATTGTTAGGCGATCTTGCCGGAAATTATTCCTATCGCCTCACATATAAAGACAGAATCGTTTACAGCGTCAATGAGGAGCAGCGTATTGTGTACATCAAATGCGCCCGTACTCATTACGGCGACTGATCACCCACTATTCTTTGAGGAGAGACCCTTATGACATATCGTATTGACAAGGTTGCCATTATTGGTGCGGGCACAATGGGTGGGGGCATTGCCGCGCATCTAGCCAATATCGGCATTCCGGTTGTCCTGTTGGACATTGTTCCCCCTGATTTGAGCGAAGCTGAAAAAGATAATCCGGCGGCGCGTAACCGGATTGTGCAAAGTTTGTTTGACCGGATGGCCAAAGCACGTCCGGCCAATTTGGCGCGTAAAGATCGGGCTGATTTGATCACCATCGGCAATATCGAAGATGATTTCGATCAGTTGGCCGATGCTGATTGGATTATCGAGGTCATCATCGAGCAGTTGCAGCCCAAAAAGGATTTGATGGCCCGCATTGAGGCGGTGCGCAAGCCGGGTTGTATCGTCAGCAGTAACACGTCCGGCATTCCTATCAACCAAATTTCTGAAGATTGCTCCGACGAGTTCAAGGCCCATTTCCTGGGAACCCATTTCTTCAATCCGCCGCGTTATCTCAAATTGTTGGAAGTTATTCCCACCGATGATACTGCGCCGGAAGTGGTTGAATTTTTCAAGACGTTTGGCAGTGAGGTGTTGGGCAAGGGTGTCGTTGTTTGCAAGGATACGCCTAACTTCATCGGCAATCGCTTCTTCTCAGTGGCTGCTTCGCAGGCGATTGAGTATGCCTTTGCCAATGGCTACACAATCTCCGAAATTGATTCTATCACTGGGCCGCAGATTGGCCGTCCCAAGAGTGCTACGTTCCGGCTGATGGATTTGGTTGGTTTGGACATCATGGGGCATGTGAACAGCAATTTGTATGAAGCGGTTCCCCACGACCCATTCCGTGAGATTTTACGGCCGGAGAAGACAACGGCCGTTATGAACCAACTCATCGCCAATAAATGGCTGGGCAACAAAACCGGTCAGGGCTTTTACAAAAAGACAATGGTAGACGGCCAGCGCGAATTCTGGACGATTAATCCCGACACACTCGAATACGAAGCGCCCGGCAAACCCCGTTTCGATTCCGTCGGCGCCACGCGCAAAATTGAAGATTTGGGTGAACGGCTGCGACAGATGTTGACCCACGACGACCGCGCCGCCACCTACGTCCGCGACACCATCTATTTCATGCTCTCCTACGCCGCTTATGTGGCTCCCGAAATCGCTTACAAGCTGACTGATGTCGATGATGCCATGCGCTGGGGCTTTGCCCACGAAGCCGGCCCCTTCCAGATTTGGGATATGCTGGGCGTGGCGAAAACAGTCGAGAAAATGGAAGCCGCCGGTTTGCAAGTGGCCGGTTGGGTCAAAGAAATGCTGGCTGCTGGTCACGAGAGCTTCTACAAAGATGGCAGCTACTATGACTTCGGTGACAAGAAGTACAAACTTTTTGAACCCGATAAAAATATCATTTTGGTGAGCGATTTACACGCGGTCGGCAAAGAAGTAGAAAAGAACATGAGCGCCAGCCTGGTAGATATGGGCGATGGTGTGGCTTTGTTCGAGTTCCATGCCAAGTTGAATGCCATCGACCAGGATATGATTGACATGGGCCACAAGGCGCTGGAACGGTTGGACAGCGATTTTGACGCGATGGTCATGGGTAATAACGGCTCAGATTTTTGTGTAGGCGCCAACCTGTTTGCCGTCGGCGTGGCCGCGCAGCAGGGGATGTGGGAGCAGCTTGAGGCGATGGTTAAATCGTTGCAGCAGCTTACCTTTAATTTACGCCACGCCCCCAAACCGGTTGTCACTGCACCGCACCAACGGGTGTTGGGTGGTGGTGTGGAGATGAAGTTGGGTGGCTGGACGGCCGTTGCCGATCATCTGGCCCGGCGCAAACTCACCAACGAAGATCGCCTGGTAGGGCAGTCCGGCCCACGTGAAGGGACGCTGGCCTATGACCGGCAGCGGCTGATCGAATCCATCGGCGCATCGACGCATC
>JBNKZT010000368.1:0-6222 GCA_050301775.1 Promineifilaceae bacterium (SeqCode) | reverse complement strand
CACGCCTCAAGTAGTTGAGGTTGAGGTCACCAGGATTGTGGAGGGGACCCCGGTCACAGAACAGGTTGTGGTGACCGCCACTCCCGAACCGGCAGAAAGCCAGTATGACGAAAATGCCCCCATCACGGTCTGGATTGATGCGGATCGTCAAGCCGCCTTTGATGCTTATGTTGCGGCCCACCCGGATAAAGCCGACCTTCTTAAGGCAGTAACGGTTGACCGTGAGCAGTTCCCGGCGAAAGTCCTGCTGTTCAACAATACCAACCAGGGCTGGCCGGACGTAGTCTTTGCTGAACCCCGCCTTGTCGGTCGGGTAGCCGACGACGCGCACCACTTCCCGCTCGACCTGACGCCCTGGGTGCCCGCCGATGTACTTGACGGCTTTACCGGGATGGATGGCTGCACATTTGGTGACAAAGTTTACTGCCTGCGCAATGACCTGGCCATGTTTGTGCTGTACTACAACAAACCGCTCATGGATGAGTTTGGCTACACCGTACCCACCACGTGGGAGGAATATCAGGACCTCAGCGATCAGGTAGCCGCAGATCATCCGGGCTATTACTTGGGAACCTGGGGCGATGGCTGGACGTTCATCAGCTATTTTGATGCCAGCGGCTGCCCCTCGCACGAGCTGATCAGTGACGCCGAGATCAAGATCGATATGACAGACCCGCACTGCGTCCGCGCCGCAAAGTTGGTCGATCACATGCTGGCCAACGGTACAATGTTCAACACGGATTATTTTAGCGCTGAATTCGCCGCAGTCGTCTCGTCTGACCACCTGTTGGCGATGCCAGGCCCGGCCTGGATGTTTGGCGTCTTCGGCGGTAACGAAAATAGCTCCTGGTATAAGACGTCTGACCATCAACTCGGGGTTGCCGCGCCGCTGAAGTGGCAAGACGATGATAAGCCCATGACTCCGGCTATGGGTGGCGCAGCCTGGACCGTCTCCAACCATACGAAGAATCCCAAACTGGCTGTGGACTTCATCCAGTGGGTCACTACTGACCCGGGTTTCTGGGAAGGAACCACCAATTTCCCAGCGTACCAACCCATCCAAAGCCTGTGGCAAGAGGCGGTGGCGAGCAATGCGCTCTTTGCCAACGATCCCTTCCCAATCTATCAGGAAGCGGCCACCTATCTTACGGCGCTCGACAAGTGGCCGCGCTTCGACCTCATCGCACCAATGAGTGAGGCTGTCAGGACGGGATTGCAGGAAGATAGGTCGGTCGAATCGATTCTGCCTGATGTGGCGGACAAGCTGGCCCCTCTGGCGGAAACGCAGGGGTACCAGGTTGACGTGACCAAGTAAGTAGTGGTGTATTCGCAAAAGTGAGAGAGTCTCCAGACTCTCTCACGCATAGGTGAAGGCGGGGCGCGTCTCAGGTAGGTAAGGTTTACAGAAATGCGCCCTGCCCTCCATACGTCTTTCTGGAAAGATGCAGTCCACAGGAGTTTTCGGTGACTAATCAAACGACTTCCCTCGCTCTGAACGAGCCGCGTGTTCCAGGTTCTTCCCGCCGCCGGCGGCATTTGACTGCCTATCTGTTCGTGCTGCCGTATATCCTGGTCATGTTGGCTTTTGGACTTGGTCCGGGTCTCTATGCGCTATTGATCAGTTTCGCGGATTTCAGCGCCGGTGTGCCGAACTATTTCGCAGCGGGGTTTAGTAACTATCTGACCGTTTTCACGGATTTCCGTTTCAACTTTACGTTTGGCAACATCGCGACCTTTCTGGTGATCTCGGTGCCGCTTGGCATTGCCATGGTCGTCATATTGGCAATCTTGTTGCAAATGCGCCCCGGGCCGTTGGCAACGGCCTTACGCACACTCTATTTCGTAGCCGGCGCAGTGACAGGACCGGTGTTGGTGTTGGTTGCCATTTTCATGCTGGACCCCAGCATCAGCCCCTTTCAGGCTCTTCTGCATGGTATGGGCTTCCAATTAACCAATGATGTGATCTATGCCGACAGTTTGCCTGTAATCTTCACCCTCCTTGGCTTTTTTTCCGGCGCAGGCTTGTGGATTGCAATCCAATATGGTGCGCTGGAAGCCATTCCAACGGACGTGATAGAGTCAGCCACCATTGATGGTTGCAATGCCTGGCAAAAAGCGCTGCTCATCAAATTTCCACTCATCCGTCCCTATATCATTTATCAATTTATCCTGATTTTCGCCGGGAATGTGCAATTATTTGTGGAACCACAGATTTTAGGCGGTGGCAACAACCTCGGCGTTGGCGCCAATGTACCAGCAGTCTGGTCGCCGAACCAATTGGCCTACAACTTCGCCTTTGAATTGGGCAACTTCGGCGCCGCTTCTGCGCTTTCGCTGATATTGCTGGCGATTGGGTTGGGCGCTGCCTACCTGATAATCCGCTGGACCGGTTTTTTCAATATTGAGAATTAAGGAGGAGCGTGACACATGTCTAATATGGATACCCTGCGCCCAGATTCTGGCCCAACACTCCTGCAAAGATGGGGGCGTTTTCGGATGCGAACTGTCGGCGATACAGGAGTCTTGGGTTTTGGCCTGCGCTGGGGGGTGCTGCTGCTGTTTGCTGCCTATTTTTTAGTCCCCCTGCTCTGGCTCGTGTTGGCGACTTCTAAAAATGCACCGCAGCTTCTTGAACTGAAACCCCTGGCCTTTGGCTCGTTTCAGCGTATTCAGGAAGCATGGCAGAGAATTATTGAGTATCAGTCTGGCGAAGTGCTGCTATGGGCATTTAATTCTATCCGCTACGCGATATGGGCATTGGTTCTGTCCCTGGGTATCAGCATTCCCGCGGGCTACATTCTGGCTGTTGCCCGTTTTCCCGGCCGTCGCCTATTGCTTTGGTTGACATTGATTACCATGCTGCTGCCACCCTCGGCTCTGGTATTACCCATGTTTATGGAGCTGAATCTGTTCCATTTGATCAACACCCAATGGGCCGTGATTTTGCCGTCAGCCTTTTTCCCCTTCGGCACATACCTGACTTATATCTATTACGCCTCCAGTCTGCCACCAGAACTGCTTGATGCGGCACGAGTAGATGGTTGTTCTGAAGTACAACTGTTCTGGCATATTGCCTTGCCGCTGGCCACCCCTGTGCTGGGCTTGTTGGCATTCATCAATTTCACCACGAATTGGAATAATTTCTTCGGTCCCTATGTCTTGTTGAATGACGATAGGCTTTTCAACCTGCCTGTCGGGATTCAGCAATTTGTCGCCGCCACCTCCGCCCTCCGTCCCGGATTCAATCCCAGCCCCGGCATCATGGTCGGTTATCAACAAGCCGAAGCCGTTTTGTTTGGGCTAATCATGGTAGTGCCTGTGGCGATTGTATTTCTGTTCGCTCAACGCTATGTCATTGGGGGCGCCTTTACTGGTTCTGTTAAAGGCTAATGTGTGATCAGCGTTCGATATGCACGTTTTGCTTTCATCGGTCATATGCATTTTGATGATATACAACCTTACCAGGGAGCGCCGTCGCCAGAGCGCGGCGCTCCGGCCAGGTTTCAAGCCAAATTTAGATGGTCTTTCATGAGTCAACTTCTATCTGGTTTTGTCATGTTGTGCCTCACAATACCTCTGCTGGGTTGCGCTCAGGCCAACCCTATATCTTCGTCTACGATACCGGCCTCTTCGACGAATGCCGCTGAGCAGATCTCTCCGGTGGTTACCTCTGAGCCAACGGCCGTATTTACACCACAACCGTCTACGCCAACCTCCTCAACAACTGCCACCAACCTGCAATCTCCAGAGGTCAACGCGGATCGAACGATTACCTTTCGGCTGCGGGCCGACTCTGCATCCAGCGTAACCGTCACAGGGGACTTCGGTAATCTCATCACCTTGACGAAAGATGCACAAAATATCTGGTCCGCTACCACCGCGCCGCTAGAGCCGGCTATCTACCTCTACGCCTTTCATGTGGACGGCGTGCAAATGGCTGATCCAAACAATCCGGACAACAAAGGTATCGCCGAATCCCTCATCACGGTTCCCGGCGATCCGCCGATGCCCTGGGAACTACGCAATGTACCCCACGGCCGTGTCACTCAGATTCTCTACTACTCCCAGGTTTTCGACGCCCAGCGCCGCTACTTTGTCTATACTCCGCCGGGCTACGATGAAGCTGCCAATAACCTGCCCGTGCTGTACCTGCTCCATGGTTATTCCGATGATGATTCTGCGTGGACCACTGTCGGGAAAGCTAATCTCATCGCCGACAACCTGTTGGCTGACGGCAAAATCGAGCCTTTACTTATTGTCATGCCTTATGGTCAGCTTAACGGCCGTGTCCCCCAAGAAAATGCTCTCGATGCCAATTTCCAGGAAAAGTACGAGGAACAACTCCTCGCAGAGATCATTCCCGATGTTGAACAGACCTTTCACGCGGCCCCAGACGCCAAACATCGGGCCATGGCCGGCTTGTCTATGGGCGGCTTCCAGGCGGCCATCATCGGCATGAATCACCCGGAAACCTTTTCGACCGTCGGCATGTGGAGTGCTGCCTTCTTCGGCGATCCGGCCACGCTCCTCGCACGACTTGCCGCTGCGCCGGATGATCTCAAGCACTCATTTCTTTATGTTCATGTGGGCGTGGGCCAGAAGGACTCACTGATCGGTTTAAGCTTTACGATCGACAAGTTTCTAACAGAACAGGATATCGACCACGAATTCACCCTGACTCCCGGAAAAGATCATAGCTGGGTCGTCTGGCGCAGCTACCTTGTTGATTTCCTCCCCAAATTTTCTGCCGCCGCCCAATATGGTGACATCCATGATTGAATTCATGAGTTTACTGAAAAAAGCTCGCGCAAAGACGCAGAGACGCAAAGTAACCAGAGTAAAAATCTGCGTCATCTGCGAAATCTGTGGTTTTTTCAGGGCACTCAATTCATAAAAAGGAAATATTCATGAAACCACAAAATAATCCATTGGCCGATCTACTTGATTTCGATGCACCTGAAGCCGCGCAAGACATTTTATGGTCTGCCGGTAGGCCACAGGCCATCAATGCACGGGATGGATATATTGGCATTGAAATAGATTTTTGGGCTCAGGCTTTTAATGAAGAGGGAATTGCGCCGGATGAAAACACCCCTCCAAAAAGACATACCTTGTGGGTGAGTGCTTACGGCGAAGAAATTATTCGGTTAACGATAAATTTTAATAGCGATGAACTACCTGCTGTCGAAAATAATGTAATGCTGGAGATTGATGAGGGATTGCAGCGACTGCCTTTATCCGTAGATAAAGATGCAAAAGGTTGGAAAGTTGTAGATCCCATGGGGAAGACGCGCCTGGAGCTCAACACCCAATCGCCAGCCATCAAACATTGGAGCGATCTCATTCCGGCCCCGCCGGAAGCGTTAAATGCAACGATATACCCGGATGGCTCGACTCCTGTATCTCTTGAGCCATACGATATGTTTAAGCCCAGCCAACACGAATCTTTTCCCCTGGCCTATGTTGAGCGCGAGCAACAACCTCATCGGGCCACATTTGCTTTCCATGCTGCTGCGAATGAAAAATTTGCTGGAACAGGGGAACGTTTTGCGCCGATGAACCTTTCCGGGCGAACATTGGTTTTGGAAAATGCGGATGCTTTGGGGGTCAATAACCGACGGTGCTACAAAAACGTGCCTTTTTATGTTTCCAGCCGCCCATACGGTCTCTTGATTCTGACTTCTGCCCATACGCGGCTGTCCCTGGCCGATATTTCCACCCGGGCCAACCAGGCAATGATTGAAGATGGGCTGATTGACTTATTTTTGATTGGCGGCCGGAATATTGAACGCATTTTGTACGACTACCGTTTGCTGACCGGCTTTCCGCATGATGTGCCGCTGTGGTCGTATGGTGTCTGGATGGGGCGAATGACGTATTTTACGGCCGAAGAAACGCGTCAGGTTGCGGACCGGTTGCGGGAAGAATCATTTCCGTGTGACGTCATCCATGTTGACACCGGATGGTTTGATAAGGATTGGATTTGCGAATGGAAGTTTAGCCCAAGAACATTTCCTGACCCTCAGAATTATTTAAAAGAGATGCGTTCAAATGGTTTTCGGGTCACATTATGGCAGCATCCGTCAGTGAGCGCGCAAACAGATCTGTACCCACCAGCCCTGGAGAACGGGTATATTGCCAGCAAAAACGGAGTAAGCAGCTTTTCAAATTTCGGCGGCATTGGGGATGCGGCGACGATTGATTTCACCAATTCACGGGCAG
>JBNKZT010000367.1:0-6250 GCA_050301775.1 Promineifilaceae bacterium (SeqCode) | reverse complement strand
CGGTGTCCTCATAGTTTTGTGGTCCACCACGGGATTTGATGACCACGCAGCCGCCATCGGCTGGGTTGTAGTCTTCAGGCGGTGCATTGCCGGCGTAGATGCGTCCGGCAACGGCCGTGTTCAGGCCGGTGTGGGACTGGAGAAACGCCAGCGCCGCCGCATCCAGGTCAATCACAGACCCGCTTCCTTGGCCGCTGCCTGAATGATGCCGCCGGCTTCCTGGCTGGCCTGCAGCAGCGCCTTAAATAGGAAGGAATTCTGCTGCTCCTGGAAGACGGCATAGTCGGCGCCCACGGCCACCAGGGCCTCGTACTCATCCGGCAGCTGCGCCTCCGGCGCCTTCTCCACAAACTTATTGGCGCCGGACTTGCCGGTGTGCTCGCCGGATTCGGCCGTGGCCGCGTAGGTAGAAACGCCATCGGCGACGTGGTAGACGGTATTGAGCATGAAGCCGGTGTCGATCTGGTCGTTTTCAACGATGTTGATTTTGGCCAGCCCGTCCACCCGTGCCGCCAGTGCCGCCAGCCCCTTGCGCGTGGCATTGTCCAGGACAAGAATCAACTCATCCTCGTACCAGTTAACTTCGCCGGCGCTGCTGACTTTTTTAGCTGCCATCGACAATCGTCTTCAGGTTGATAACAACGGCCGTTGCCCCATACTGCACCTCGCCCACGATCTCGCATTCCACTGGGGGGAAATCCGGCGCGCCAAATAACTTGGTCAGGCGGATGCGGTCCAGCCGGCTCACGGCCGTGCCGTGGGGCAGCCGGATGACGTAATCCACCAGGACAACCTTGCCGGCTGCTTCCACTTCCCGGTTGACGGCCGGTTTTACGCCGCAGGGCGTTTCCTGGCCGGGGGTATAGGTGTACTGCGGGCGGTTGTGGGCGTCACGGCCGTCAGGGTTGTGACTGAGCACCTGGCAGCGGTCCAACATGGTGTCGGTCGCATTCAGGCGCTGTCGGGACAGCCAGGAATCGGGTAACGGTTTCATGATTCAACGAGGGAGCGGTACGGGTCGTCGGCGTGGCCAACGCTGGAGTTGCCTACCTGCCAATCATCGGTGTACGGCAGGGCCTTGATGCGGGCCTGGACCACCTGGCCGACGGCGTGCTGATAAATCACCTCGCGGTTCATCGTCGCGCCATCGGCCGTGTAGTTAATTTCCAGAGTCGCCGCCTCAGCCACCGCCTCCCACAATTTGAGCGCACCCAATGCCCGCAGCTTGCCAACGTCGGTTGCCTCAGTGACGTCGTTAACCCCATAGGCCAGCAGCGTATCAATGATGATTTCCTTGACGTGCTCATCGACCCAGGCCAACATGACGTTAAGGCCAGCCCGCTCCAGCAAGGTAGTCAGGTATTGGGTGAAACTTTCTTCAGTGTAGGCGGTGGGAACGGGCACGCTATTTGGCCTCCAGTGCCGCGAAGTGCGCCTCGATGGCCTCCCGGCTGGTTTTGGTCAGGCCGGGGATGGCCAAGATTTCCGCCTGGCTCAGATAACCTTTGGCCTGTTCCAACGTCGCCGGCACGTGGCCAACGACCGATTCCAGGACGTCGGCTATTTTTTCCAGGCGCAGCAACTCGACGACTTGGGGATCGTTGGTCTGCACGGTTACCTTGACGTCCTTAAATGGCGAGACCAGGCCCTGGTCGATCAGGGCCTGGACCGCCGCTTCAATACGAGTGTGGGCTGCCTTCTCGCGGGCTGCCCGAATAGCAAGTTTCATGGGGTCTCCAAACGGCCGTTAGGCTCGGTTTATTGAGCTAAGGGAGCCGTGTAATCGGTCGGATTCGGATAGGTGGCATTGCCCACGTAGTGGACCATCGCCCCGATGCGGTTAGCGATGCCAAAGCCGGCGTAGCGGATCATCCGCGTCTCCAGGCGGGCGCCGTCCGGGCTGTGCGTTTCGGTGAAGAAGCCCTGCAGGCTCGATTCCGGATACTCGCGCATCTTCATGATGGTCCCGGCGCCGCGATGGTGAACGGGAATGTAGTTGTCAGGCAGCCGCCGCCACAAGGCGACCCACACCTTGCCGACCTTACCCAGCAGCTCGTCGCCAAAGCCGGCTTCGATACTGGCGCGCAGACGGTCCCTGGTTATTGACGGCTCGATGTCCGCGTCTTCCACTTCACGGAAGGTGGCCAGACCCTCAACGGCCGTTTGCTGGTTCTCGGGGATGTAAGCCACGACGGGCTGGCGGCTGTTGACGGTCAGGTAGGAATTGAGCTTGCTGTAAAAGCCAGGGAACGGGTTGTTGGCGTCATCGATGGCGTTGGCCTGACCGGTGTAATGGTTGGCCGTCGCCGGCTGCTTGCCCTTGATAGGATAGGTAACGCTGTCACCATTGGCCAGAGGCATGATGGTGATGTTGCCCAGCCCTTTCTGGCCGTTGGGTCCAACTTTGTCCTTGAACGTCCACGACGTCTTGGTCAGCCAGGTGGCGATGATGTGCCGTGCCATCCAGTCGGCGTCTTTGTTTTGGGCTTCGATGACGTGGCGATTGGTTTCACCCACGGTCATCATCCGGCTGGTGACGCGGTTGGCGCCCCAGGCGTCGCCGCCACCCTGGATGGGATAGGCGACCTGGTAAGAACCAAAGACGTCGGTTGGCCGGGGGATGCCCAGCTCGTCGAGGGGCTGCAGCGTGCCGTTGGCCACCATCTCGAACTCTTCCTGAGCGATGGTCGTCCGCTCGACCAGGGCCGACATGAGGGCGTTGACGAGACGGGTGTGTTCAGCTGCGCTCAGGTTGACGGCGTCCATGACACGCTGCGTGCCAATCTGGGAGATGCGCCGCTCGAAGAGGCTTTCCATTCCAACGAATCCATAAGCAATTTCTGCTGGCATGATGACCTCCTACAGATCCACGCGCAGTCCGCGCCGATACGCTGACTGGCCATAGAGGGGCACAATCGTGCCCACAACGAGAGAAACTGTGCCGGCTACGTCGGCCAGCGTCCCGTCGGTATCGGATAAAAGTACGTCGGCATCGAAGTTGAGGGCGTCCAGTGCGTCGCCCAGCCAGATGATGCCCTTACGCAAGAAGGTGATCGTGTCGTTGGCCTGTACGGCCGAGTTAAGGGCCAGACCGCCCTTACGCGCCTCGGCGGCCGTGGTCGCGTTACCCTTCTCGATTTTGCCGGTGGTAGTATTGAGGCGAACGTACTGGCCGGCGCCGATGGCTTCGGCCGCCGGCCCAGTGAATTGTTCGATAACTTCAATCTCCCGGACTTTGGTGGGGTCAATGACTAAATCTGTCATTTGCAAATCTCCTTACAAAGTAACCTGATAAGACATTCTGCGTCGCTCGGTCTCTGTCATTTTGGAATCGCCGCTGGGCGGTGGTGTTGGCGTTAATTCGTCGCTTTCGCCTTCCTCGTCGCCCTTATCCTCGCCCTTCAGGAAGCTTTCGGCATTGGCCGTCAACCATTCCAACTGGTCGGCTGCATCCTTACCTTCCAGGAGGCCGAGAATCGACTCCGGGACACCGTCCTTGAGCTTGTCCACGTAGGCCAGTAGCGATTTTTCGTTTTTAGCGGCCGTTTCTGCCGCCTTCTCGAGTGTGTCTACGCGTTGCTGTAACTCAATGATTTGTCCCTGGCGTTTTTGCGCCAATTCCTGCCACTGCGCCGTGTCTTCCAGTTCCTGGGTGCGGGCTTGCTCCTGGGTTTGCTCAAACTCGCGCTTGAGCTTCTTTTCCTGGCGGGCCAGGCGGTCGGTTAGCACCCGCTCCAGGTCGGCCTGGGTAAACATTGGCTCGTCGTCGTTCGATTTCCCCTCGTCTTTCGCTTTGGCCTTTGAGGTCTCTTTTCCTTCGCCTTCCTGGCCCGCGCCGGCTGAGTCGCCGTTGCCCCCATCGCCAGCTTGGCTGTTAGGGGATAGAAATCGTCTTTGGTGAGTAAATAACATGAGATTCCTCCGTGATTACCGTTTCACGTCACGTGTAGCCCAAAACAAAAAAGCGCCCGACTGACAACTCTCGCTGCAAATCGGGCGCTTGGGCGCTCTAATATAAAGTTGGTAAAAGGCCGGCCGGGGCCAGCCGGTTACGTCAAAATCATTTTAGCACAACCGTTCTCTTTTTTGCAAGAGGGGGGCTGTACTGACGCAGGTCAACAACAAACGGCCGTTGCCGCCGCACCACACGCACCAAAGACTGCTCTGGATGGTACTCAAAGAGCAGCTTGCCGGCGCGCCGGATGGCAATCCAGCCTTCGTCCGGAATGGCTATAGGTGTTTGCGCGCCAACGGCCATTATTCGATAACCACCGGCTCCGGCCGGAAACGGCCGCTGTCTACGGCGTCCACAAATTGACGGACCAGCTTGACGTAGCGGACGTCGTTGGTGTAAGCGTGCAGGCGGGTGGGTTTCTCAATGCCGTGTTTGCGGCTGGGCTGAACGATGACGAAGAAATCCAGGAAGTCGTCGTAAGGTCCTAAAGCCGCAATTTCCCCATCCAAGCGCAGCGCTTTCTCGCGCATAATCTCGCAGGGACGGCCGTTGACCTCCACCTGCAGGCGGGCGTAACCGGCCTTGTCACGAACAAAACGGGCGTTTTCTAACGTTTTAATTTCCATAGCTGTTCCTACTTCCAATAACCGGCGGCATCAACGCTGCCGCTGATTGAGTCCACGTAATCGAAGGGAATACCTTCGGGGATAAACACAAATTCGTTTTCTCCGTCGCCCAGGAACCCGCCCGAATTATCCCTGTCTCCCGGGCGGTCTGTCCAATAATTGCCAATAATGCGGTGGATGGGCACGCGCTGCGTCGTCACTTCGCCGCCGGCAACGATGCGTTTGGCACGGTAGATGCTGGCCGATTCGGCCGCGCCACGGGGCATGAGAATATTGCGCTGGCCTTTCTTAACGCCGTAGATATTGAGCACGTCTTTGCCTTCAGTCCGGACCAGCTCCACGTATCCGCCACTTTTGCGAGCAAATTCCATGTGGCGCAGCGATTCGTACACCCAGGCGTGCCAGATGGCGAAGGTCTTTTGGTATTTCTCCTCGCCCAGCTTTTTGACGGCCGTTTCATAATGCTTCTTGGCCGTGGCCAGTCCCGTCCCCCAGTAGTAATCGTTGAACTTGCCGCCGCGCGATTGGGCGATGTGATACTTGAGCGCCTGGCTGGCGCCGCTCCAGGAAGAGCCGGCCTGGTGCGACATCCAATACCTGATGATTTCTGGATCGGCGCCGTTGGCCCGCATGTAGGCAGCTAGGCTCTCGACGTGGCTGCTGCTGCCTCGCAGTTTGTCGAATTTACGGCCGTTCTCATCATAGACGGTCGTGCTGCCCTTTTTGTCCTGCTTCAATTGCTGCGGCAGAGCATCGATCAGGCCATCGCGCCGGATATAGGTGGACTCGCGCAGGAAGGAGTCGGTGTAACCGGCCTGCCAGCGGTCGCCTTTGAGCGAATCGCTGGTCCCCAGCAAATCGCGCATAACTTCCAGACGGCCGTGCATCATGGGCCGCAGTTCCTCCGGCAGCGCCGCCAGCAGCTGGTTGCCTTTGTCGTCGAGGTCGCGTACCTGGTCCATGATTTCGTAAATGCCGAGCGCCCCAAACACCTGCTCGTTTTTAGGGCCGATGGATTTGTCGCGCATCGTCCATAGCTCAACCGGGTAATCGTTCAGGTAGGCTTTGTCCTTCTTGGCTCCCTGTGCCCGGTAGCGCATGGAGCCGCCGTTGTCGATGCGCCAGGCACGGCCGTTGCCATCGATGAGGATATTGTCCAGGTCGGCGCCAACGACGTCCCAGTTACCCAGCAGGGCATCGGCAGCAAAGCCGCGGCGTACTTCTTTGATGATGGCGTGCCTGGTCTTGGTGTCAGCCCCCTTCAAAGCCTGGGAGAGGGTTTGCATATCCCCTTTGTATTCGGCCAGCTTCACTGGCCCTTCGGCCGTCTGGAAAATCTTGAACGTGGGCACGTTCAGCCCCAGCGCCTGGTAAGCGGCGTCGGCGTAGGCCTCCTCCATCAGGTGACTGCTGCTCTTCCCCTTTTTCATGACGTACTGTTTGCCCGTAGCCGGGTCGGTGACGAGCTGGGCGCCGGTGGAGCCGCCGAGGCGTTTCACCACTTTCATGTCGGCCACGCTCTTGGGGAAGCCGGGGGGATCGGGCAGCTGATGGGCCGGCAGGTTGGGCGGTAACGGCCGTTGCTTTGCTACTCCTGGGTTTTTTCTGGCGTACCGAGTTGAGCCTGACCGATGGACAGCCTGGCGCGCCGCTTGATGACGCCTGGATT
>JBNKZT010000366.1:0-6257 GCA_050301775.1 Promineifilaceae bacterium (SeqCode) | reverse complement strand
CGGTTGAACCGGTTCCGCTGCCGATTTACGAAATACCCCCATCTAAAGGAAAACGGCGCTGGCCATTGTGGGTGGGATTGGTTGTTTTGCTGCTGGCGGCCATCGCTGTGGCCACGGCCGTTATCCTGCCCCGCCTGACCCCATCCAATCAACTGGCAGCCGCTACCACTACCCCCACCATCTCTTCAACGGACACGGCCGTTCCCACCAACACTATCACCCCCACACCCGAAGACACGCCCGATGCCGTGCAAACAACCATCGCCATCATTGTCCTGACCAGTGAATCGCAAATAACTGAACCGGAAACGGCCGTACCCACCACACCGGCCACCACACCGGTCAACACCCTCACTGCCACAGCCACTGCCACCAAAGCCGCCGTCCCCACCAATACCGCCCGGCCAAGCGCCACCCGTTCCGGCAACACCACCGGCACAGCCCAAACCGGCAGCGGCCTGCCCTATGGCTTCGAAACCTTTGGCACCTGGGTGCGCGGCGACGAAGACAACGGCACCTTCACCCAATCCACTACCCGCGTCCACGGCGGCAGCAGCGCCGGTAAACTCAGTTATGATTTTGGCAGCAGTGACAACGATTACGTCGTCTTTCTCCAGCTCAACAGCATCAGCGGCACGCCCAACACGGTCCAGGTTTGGGTCTACGGCGATGGTTCCGGTCATTTTCTCAATGTCTGGATATTAGACAGCGCTGGTGAAACCTGGCAGGTTCCGCTGGGCCGCGTCACCCATACCGGCTGGCAGCAAATGACCGGCTTTATCGCCACCGGGCAAGATTGGCCCTGGGGCCACATCAGCGGCCCCAGCAACGACAAAGTCGATTACCCCATCACTTTTCGCGGTTTTGTGTTTGATGATGTGAACAACAGCTACACCGGCAGCGGCGTCATTTACCTGGATGATTTGACAGTAACAACCAGCAGTGTTGGCAGCATTCCGACCGCCCCGCCGATCTCACCAAACCCGACAGCGACAACGGCCGTTACCACCAATACCGGAAATGTCGGCCGCATCATCTACACCTCCGGCAGCAGCCTCCTCACAACCGACCCGGCCTGGTCGTCCCCACAGGAACTGGGCAGCTATGCCAGCGACTCCTGTTCTAGTCCGGCCACCACCGTCGCCGGTCAAAACTTCAACCTGTATTACGGCAACTACTGCAACATTGGCGACACCGGAACCAGCGTTTGTGCTTCCCCCAATAGACAATACGAAGTCATCACCAACTACGTCAGCGGCAGCCACTCCATTGTCATACGCCCCACCGGCAGCGAAGAACTACGTTTCGTCTACCAGGGCAGCCTTAATTTAAGCGAAGGGATTCGCTGGTCACCCTTGAGCGATTCCTTCCTCTTTGTCATTGACAATACCGTTTACCGCGCCTTTTTGGGCGGCAATTACACTTCAATCAGCACATCAGCCACAACACCCATCTTTTCCCCGGATGGCAGCCAAATTCTGTTCCGCCGCCCGGTCGGCCCCGGCGTCAACGATATTTTCGTCAGTAATGCCGACGGATCAAACCTGCGTAATGTGACCAATGTAACGGCCGTAGACAAACGCTGCCCCGCCTGGCGCAACTAAAAATCGCGTAAAACAACCGTTTATTCCCCCTTGTATTAATCAAGTCAATACCTTATGATTTAGAAAAAAGCGGGATGGTTGACGATCATATCGCTTTGTCGCTGAATAATTTACGAATAATTGAAAGCAGGAAAGTTCATTAAATTGACGGATATTACCTCTCCTGTTTTCCTTGAGTAAACCGCAAAGAAATGGCATTTTTGCCCAAAAACTTTCTACGATTTACCTGAAACCAAAACAATATGAACGATACACTCACCGGCAAAACCATCGGCAAATACGAAATCATTGAGAAGCTGGGACGCGGCGGCATGGCCGAAGTCTACAAAGGGTACCAAAAAAACCTCGACCGGTATGTCGCCATCAAGCTGATGCATTCCTTCCTCATTTCCGAGCAGGATTTTCTCAAACGATTCCAACAGGAAGCGCGCGCCATGGCCGCGCTAAACCACCCCAACATCGTCGGCGTATATGATTTTGACCAATATAAAGAAGATACCTACTACCTGGTGATGGAATTTGTCGATGGCGGGACGCTAAAAGACAAGCTGGAGACCTTGACTAAAAACAAGGAACGTCTGCCATTGGAGACATCCATCCGCATCGTGCGCGAAGTGGCCGATGCGCTGGCTTACGCCCACCGCCGCAATATGGTTCACCGCGACATTAAGCCGGCCAACATTATGCTGGATAAAGAAAGCGGCCGGGCACTCCTGACCGATTTTGGCATTGTTAAACTGGTCGGCGGGCAAACAATGGGCTATACAGCCACCGGGGCGCTTATCGGGACTCCAGCCTATATGTCGCCTGAGCAAGCTCTGGGGCAATCTGGCGACGAACGGGCCGATATTTATTCGCTAGGCGTTTTACTGTTCCAGATGATGACCGGGCAGCTCCCGTATGAAGCCGATACGCCGCTGGCCGTGGTCATGAAACACGTTAATTCGCCAACCCCCCTGCCGGTAACATTCAACCCCGAAATCCCCGATGCGCTGCAAGCGATCATTGTCAAAGCAATGGCTAAGATTCCAGATGACCGCTACGCGACAGCCGCAGAACTGGCAGCGGCGCTGCGTCAGATTGATTTATCGGTTCCGCCAACCAGGAAGAAGGTTGATGAGCACGCAACGATTTCGGCAACGCAGCTTGTGCCCCCTGAAATCGCGGAACTCGATACACCGGTTCAAATGCCGCCAGTGCCTCAAGCAACAGCGGTTTCCCAACCGCCGGTTTCCCAATCACCGGTTTCCCAACCGCCGGTTTCTCAATCACCGGTTTCTCAACTGCCGGCACAACCTATTGAGCTAACTACTCAACCATCGGCCTCCTCAAAAAAACGGTCTCCCTGGCTGTATGCCGGTATTGCTGCCGTGTTGATTCTGGTTGTTGTAGGCGGCATCTTTGCCCTAAACGGCCGTAACAACAACCCCACCCCCACCATCCCGGCCGTCGTTGAAGCAGCCGACACGGCCACACCAAAACCAGCGACTGAAACACCACCCAGGGAAACGGCCGTGCCTGGTGAAACCCCTGATGTTGTGGCGACGGCTGTCGCCGCCATCTCCTTAACCGAAACCGCCAGACCAACGCAAACGGCCGTACCAACCACAGCATCTTCACCCACCCCCACACCGACCCCCAACGCCACCCTCGATTTTCTGGCCAACTGCACCCTGGACGTCGAACTGGTCAATTCCTACGCCTACCAAACCCAAAGCTCCAGTTTTGCCCCGGTAGGCGCCACCTTCCCCATGAGCTGGATACTCCGCAACAACGGCACCTGCCCCTGGCCGGCCGGTTCCCAATGGGGGTATGAGGAAGGAGACGAGTTGGGCTACAGCGAACCCGTTGTGCTGGAAAACGATGTGCCGTCCGACGCCGAAATCACGTTAACAACCAATCTAAAAGCCCCAACATCTGCCAATGATTATGAAAGCCGCTGGCAGCTTGTTGATGATAACGGCAGCCCCATTGGCGGCCTAATTTCCTTTAGCATGACAGCCTACATTCCTCCCACAGCCACACCCAAAGCTACAAACACACCAACCGCTTCGCCAACACCAGAACAAGAAATTACGGAGCTTAACTACGCCTTTGAAATTCTGAACTGCGAATATGTCGGTTCCGATTGGCGCTGCCGGGTGCGATTGACGCCTTATGGCGGCGGCGGCGGTCCCTACACGATGTTTATCTTCCTCAATCCTATCGTTGAACTGCGCAACCAGTTCTACTACGATTACTATATTCAAGCCCGGCGCTGTGCCGCCTGGAATACGGAAATCAAAGTGATTGACGAAGCCACATCATTGGAATTTTCGCGTCATCTGTACGTTGATCCCAATGAGTATATCCCCGGCGGCTGTACGCTGCCGTAATTAAATAGGGATTGGGGACTGGGAATTTTTGAATCTCCAGTCCCCAATCCCAATCCCCATTTAACGCAGAACAACCTCCGTCCACGCTTCAATCCAGGTTTCCCGGTTGGCATCGATTTGAGCCGGATCGACAACGGCCGTTGCCGCCGGAACCTGCACCCAATCTACAAACGCCTGCGGCAGCGCTGCCTTTTCATTGGCCGGGAACACAAACATATTCAGGGGAATATCTTCCTGAAAAGGCTGGCTTAACATGAAATCCACCCAGGCTTCGGCCAATTTACGGTTAGGCGTGCCCTTGAGAATGCCCACAAACTCTACCTGGCGGAAACACATCCCCGGCGCAACGAGACTGGCGCTGGGCGCTTCCTCCACCGGCGGGTCGGCGTAGATAAATTCGGCCGGGGGACTGCTGGCGTAGGAAACGACTAACGGCCGTTCCCCATCACTGGCCACCGTAAACTGACCGTAATAAGCATCCTCCCAACCATTCGTCACCAGCACCCCATTGGCCCGCAAATCGGCCCAATAATCGAGATAATCATAATCACCATCCGCGCCAAATTCAGCGATGGTGGCCAGCATAAAAGCCAGTCCAGGGCTAGACGTGGCCGGGTTTTCCACCACCAGCAAATCCTGGTAAGCGGCATCGGTCAAATCGGCCAGCGATGCCGGTAATGCCAGCCCCGTCTCGGTAAACCAGGCCTTGTCATAGTTCAGGCAAACATCACCATAATCAACCGGCAGCAGTTGGTAGCTCTCATCCAGGATGAGCGCCGGGTTCACATCGGCCAGCGCCGGTGATTTGTATGGCTCAAATATTTCGGCGGTCAGCGCCCGGCTCATGAAAGCATTGTCCACGCCATAAAAAACGTCGGCCAACGGATTATCTTTGGCCAAAATCGCCTGATTTAACGCCGCGCCACTGTCGCCGGAAGGCAGCGTCACCACGGTCACGCCTTGTTCTTCTTCAAAGGCCGCAATCGTCTCTTCGCTAATCGAAAAACTGTCATGGGTCATGACGGTCAATGTTGCTGGTTCGGCCGGTTGGCTGCTGCAAGCCGCCAACAATCCAACGAACAAACTAACAAACAAAAATATACTTTTTCTCATTTCTTTCTCCTTATCACGTTTCACGCATCACGTTTCACGCTGTGTATGCACAATAAACGGCCGTTAGAACGGCTGTTACCACCCCCCACCACCACCTCGGCCACATCCCCCGTCATCACATTGCTGACGCCGCGTGCCGGACCAAACGCCAGCCGTTCATCCGTTAGCGGCCACTGCAAACCGGTCGTCGCCTCGATGAGCACGTCCCCGCCCAGGGGAATGAGCGAAACCGTATCACCGAGGGTTCCATGAATTTCCGTAGCTTCCGTTACCATCCACGCCTTCTCGTTTTCAGTGACCAAGACGATACGCCGCCTGTCCAATGGCGGATTGGCCAACAAGATGACATTGGCCAGCGTCTGGTCCAGCCGCCCGCCCAGCGCACCAAACAGCAAAATGTCGTCGTCAAACCGGCCCGCAGCCAACAGCAAGGCCAATTCCAGGTCGGTTTCGTCTTTGGCCGGCGGATGCACGACAAACTCGGTGTGGGCGGCTTCCAGCCACGGCCGTATCCCCTCCGGCAGCGAATCCATGTCACCCACAATTACATCCGGCGGCTGGCCCAGCACCCGCAAATGGCGCGTCCCCCCATCAGCAGCGATGATGGCTGTGGCCTGGGGGAGATACGGCCGTATCCACTCCACATCCTCAATGATTCCATTGGCAAAAACCAGAACTGCCATGTTTACCTCCAGAGCAGAGGAGCAAGGGTGAAGGGGTGAAGGGGCGACAGCCCACTTATTACTCATCACTCAGCACTCATCACTCAGCACTCTTCATTCATCACTCTTCATTCGCCACTCACAACAAAAAACCACCCTTCCAGGTGGCTGAAAAATACAATGGTGGCTATTCCTCCGCCGGCATTACCCGGATCAGGTTTGCAGGTCCGTGACGAAACCGGTCACGCTCTCAGCCGGGCTTACCCCAGCTCCCTGTAGACTATTTGATTATGCCTTGCATTATACGAGGTGACAGCAAGTTGGCAAGTTTACAAGTAGGCGAGTTACCGCTTACCCTTATCCTGTCGAGATTATGCCGATAATTGCCGGGATGTTTGAGTTAGTGTACGCTTTTCCCCTAATCTGGCTAAGTAACCGTCCAACAATTACTTCCCTTTTTGGAAGGACGGTTACTCGAAGGTCATCCACCAATTCCGATAACT
>JBNKZT010000365.1:0-6268 GCA_050301775.1 Promineifilaceae bacterium (SeqCode) | reverse complement strand
CGGGCCGTGCTGTCCGGCACCAGGTCCCCGTTCACGTCACTCATCGCGCTCTCGCTGCCCAGGGTGGTAACGGCCGTTCCCCCTTTCCCGATTTTTAATGTGCAGCCGGCCAGAATTGTATCATAAGCCAGAACTTATTTTCACCCCTTCCCCCAAATCAGATACAATATCACCACTGAATTCAACAGCAGGAGAGGAGAGTGTATGTCTACAATTCCCGCCCATTTCCAGCTATCGGTCCAGCCGGTGGCTGACCCGGCCGCCGTCATCGTCAACGGCCGTGCCCGCTTCACCATCTTAACCCCCCGGCTGATCCGCCTGGAGTACGACAAAAACGGCCGTTTCACCGACCAGGCCAGCCAGGTGTTCTGGTATCGCCAGCAGCCGGTGCCGGAATTTGACGTGCAGAGGGAAAACGGCCGTCTCACCATCACCACCGACTATCTCCAATTGACCTACCTTGAAGGCAAACGATTCAAGGCCAAAACACTGACCATCACCCTCAAGGAATCGGGCACGGTCTGGCATTTTGGCGACGAGGATAAGGGCAATTTGCTGGGCACGACCCGCACCCTGGACCAGGTCAGCGGGGCGACGAAACTAGAACCGGGCCTCGTTTCCCGCCAGGGTTGGACGGTGGTTGATGATTCGGCCAGCCTGCTGTTTACCGAAGCTGGCTGGCTAGAACCACGCCCCGGCGATGGGTTGGATTTGTACTTCTTTGGCTATGGCCAGGATTACCAGGCTTGTTTGCAGGAATACGGCCGTGTCGCCGGTCCCGTTCCCCTCATTCCCCGTTGGGCGTTGGGCAACTGGTGGAGCCGTTACTGGGCCTACACCCAGGACGAATTAACCGCCCTGATGCGTGATTTTCAAGCCCATGATGTCCCCCTCTCCGTCTGCATCATCGACATGGACTGGCACATTACCGATGTCAAGCCGGTTGCCCATCCCAAAGGTGTTTTCACCGGCTGGACCGGTTATACCTGGAACCGCGACCTGTTTCCCGACCCCGACGGCTTCATCGCCTGGCTGCACGAGCAGGGGCTAAAAACCGCCCTTAACCTGCATCCAGCCGATGGCGTCCAGCCCCACGAAGCGATGTATCCTGAAATGGCCCGGCGAATAGGCATCGATCCGGCCACAAAAGAGCCGGTCGCATTCGACATCGCCGACCCGGAATTTGCCAATGCTTACTTGGAACTGCTGCACCATCCCGAAGAAGCGCGCGGCGTTGATTTCTGGTGGATGGATTGGCAGCAGGAGCGCACGAGCCAACTGGACGGTCTGGACCCGCTCTGGTGGCTCAATCACCTCCATTTTTACGATTTGGCGCGCGACGGCCACAAACGGCCGTTCATCTTCTCCCGTTGGGGCGGGCTGGGCAACCACCGCTACCCCATCGGTTTTTCCGGCGATACGGTTGTGAATTGGGAGTCGCTGGCCTTTCAGCCATACTTCACGGCGGCGGCGGCCAACGTCGGCTACGGTTGGTGGAGCCACGACATCGGCGGTCACATGTTCGGCATGGAGGATGCTGAGTTGTATGCTCGTTGGGTGCAGTTTGGCCTGTTCAGTCCTGTTTTGCGCCTGCACAGTACCAAAAACGCTTTTCAGGAGCGCCGTCCCTGGGGCTACGACAACGAAGTATTTCAGGTAACGAAAAAAGCGATGCGGCTGCGTCACGCTTTTATCCCCTATATTTACACGATGGCCTGGCGGCATCACACCGAGGGCTTGGCCCTGGTACGGCCGTTATACCACGACTACCCCGCCGCCGAACCCGCCTACCATAATCCGCAGCAGTACCTGTTTGGCACAGAACTCATCGCTGCCCCATTCACCAGCCCGGCCGACCCGGAATTAAGGCTGGCCCGGCAGGAAGTATGGCTGCCGGAGGGTGATTGGTACAACTTTTTCACCGGTGAGTATGTGAAAGGGGGCGGCAAGGTGGTAAGGTACGGCCGTCTCCAGGACATTCCCGTTTTTGCCAAAGCGGGGGCGATTGTGCCGTTGGGACCGGAAGTGGATTGGGGCGGCATTGGCAACCCGGAAGAATTGCACATTCACCTGTTTGCTGGGGCGGACGGCCGTTTCACCCTGTACGAAGATGACGGCGAGACCAATGCTTACCAATTTGGCGCCTATGCGTTGACAGAGATTGCCCAGGCCTGGAGCGATAATGCCTGGTGGATAGTCATCGGGGAGCCAACGGGTAAGACAACTTTGCTGCCCGATGTCCGCACGGTAACGTTCTATTTACATGGCATTCAGGAACCGGAATGGGTCCAGTTGACGGTGGGGCGAGAAGAGGTAACGGCCGTTACCTCCTACGATTCTCAAACCGAAACATGCCGGGTGCAAGACATCGGTCTCCCCAAAGGCAAAACGCTGAACCTGGCTCTGGCCAATGATGGCAAAACCCTTCTCTCCCACCGCGACCGCACCGACGAAACATGCAGTGACATGCTGCGCGCCTTCCGCCTGCAAACCGTCACCAAGGCCGGAATCGCTGAATATTTGCCCCAGGTGCGGGCCAATCCCGACCTGCTGGACGAGTTCACCCCCAACCTCAACGAAAACCAGATGCGGGCCTTACTCGACATCATCGTCAGCGAAACATAGGCCCACTGTAGCCTGAGCTTGTTGAAGGCAGCTTCAACCAACAGGAATTTCAACCAAAAAGAGGTTCGTTACAGAACCTCTTTTTGGTTGAAACTTCGAAACGTACAATTAATTTATCTTACTTGCTCACGGTTTCCCGTTCTGGTTTTGATCACCTACCGGTTCACAGTCCTGGTCGCAATCCCCATCACCATCGCCATTTTGCCCGCCGTTGTCATCGTTTTGGCCATAATGGTTCTCATCACCTTCAGGCACACAATCGCCATCGTTTTCGCCAGGACCGTTTTGACCGGCGTTGTCTTCTTCCTGGCCATACTTGTTTTCGTCGCCTACCGGTTCGCAGTCCGTTTCGCAGTCGTTGGGACCGGGACCATATTGGCCAGGAGTAACGTCGGCCTGCGGTTCAGGCTGGCTGGCGCGGAACTTGAGCGGTACAACCCCTTCTTCCACATCCTGCTTCACGCGATTGAGATAACCGTTCATATATTTGAACGCTTCTCCAACCGGTTCCGGCAGTTCGCCCTGGGCTTGGAGCATGGTTTGTTCCTGAACCTGGAGTTTGGCCTGGACCTCATCAACGATGCCCAGCATCCGCTGTGCCTGAGATTGGAAGATAGTTTGTACTTGTTGCTGAACCGGTGTTTCGGCCGGCGGCACATTGCCTTCGGTCAATCCAAACATCAATCCAAACATGACTAACGCTTTGAAAAATAGTGCATTCATAACTTGTGACTCCCTTTTTTCTTGATTTCCCGCAGTTGTTCGCGGGTGTTTCCTGATAGTTATGACGTGTCAATTAGCGAAAAGATACGGTTTTAGAAGAAACCCTTATGTTCGAGACGTAACTGGCTGACGCATGATGCATGACGCAGGACATTTGACAAATCCCCAAAGAGGCACTGTTTTTGCTGCATCTCCGTTCGACAATGATTGGCACTGATTGTAATATTGGACAAATTTATCGTGGGAAAAGGAGATTTTTTATGACCAACCTTGTGGGACAGGATATTTTAACGGCCGAGCAGTTCACTGTTGACGAACTAAACTTAATTTTAAGGACAGCCCAACAGTTTGACACGATTATCGGGTCCGGTGGCACATTGGATTTGATGCGCAATATGATCCTGGCGACCTTGTTTTATGAACCATCTACCCGAACCCGGTTATCGTTCGAGTCGGCTATTTTGCGTCTGGGCGGCCAGGTCTTGTCGGTGGCCGAGGCCAAAAGTTCCAGCAGCGCGGCTAAAGGCGAGACGCTGTACGACACCGGTAAAATGATTGAGGGATACGCCCATGCCGCCGTGATTCGTCATCCGGTTGTAGGCAGCGCCCAGGAGCTGGCCGACGGGGCCAGTATTCCGGTTCTCAACGGCGGTGATGGGGCGGGTCAGCATCCGTCGCAGGCGCTGCTGGATTTGTACACGATTCAGAAGGAGAAGGGTCGGCTGTCTGATTTGACGGTGACGCTGGTAGGTGATTTGAAACACGGCCGTACCGTCCATTCCCTTGCCCCCATCCTCAGACACTTTGGTGTGCGTTTCAACTTCGTCGCTCCATCCGAACTGGCCATGCCTGCCAAAATCACCAGCAAACTGCAAGAAAAAGGCGCCGAAATTTCCGAAACGGATGATTTGCAAGCCGTCATTGGCCAAACCGATGTGCTGTACGTCACCCGCATCCAAAAAGAACGCTTCGCCGACCCGGCCCAATATGATGCGCTCAAGGGAGCCTACGTCGTCAACAACGACTTGCTCAAACAGGCCAAACCTGATTTGACCATCATGCACCCGCTGCCCCGCGTCGATGAAATTGCCAAAGAAGTGGACGCTTACGAAGGCGCCGCCTACTTCCGCCAGGCGGCCAATGGCGTTCTGGTTCGGATGGCGCTGCTGGCGTTGGTAACCGGGAAAATTTAGAAAGAGACTGGAGATTAGAGACTATCAGTCTCCAGTCTCCAATTTCCAACCTTTTAGGAAACATTTCATGAACTTTGCCAGTACCTTTCCCAATAAAAAACTGATTGCCGAGATGACGGCCAAAATGTTGTTAGAAGTAGATGCCGTTCGTTTTAATGTCGAAGAACCTTTCAAATTTACATCCGGCTGGGCCAGCCCGGTTTATACCGACTGCCGCAAGCTCATATCCTACCCCCGCATCCGCCACACCCTGATGGATTTTGCGGCGTCATTGGTCCTGCGCGACATTGGTTTTGAGACGATTGACGCCATTGCCGGCGGCGAAACAGCCGGTATCCCCTTTGCCGCCTGGATTGCCGACCGCTTGATGCTGCCCATGCAGTACGTGCGTAAAAAGCCCAAAGGGTTCGGCCGTAAAGCCCAAATCGAGGGCGACTTCCATGATGGCGACCGGATATTACTCGTTGAAGATTTGACGACTGACGGCCAGAGTAAAATCAACTTCTGTCAGGCACTGCGTCTTGCCGGGGCAGAAGTGTCGCATACGCTGGTCATCTTTTACTACGATATTTTCCCGCAAAGCAAAAAGACCTTAGCCGATTTGGATATTCAACTCCATTATCTGGCCACGTGGTGGGATGTCTTGCAGGTCTGTAAGGACAATAACTATTTCGATACGACAACGTTAGGCGAGATTGAGAGCTTTTTGCATGAACCCGTTGCCTGGTCAGCGGCGCACGGTGGCGTGGCGGAATATCCATCATAAAGAGGAGACTGGAGATTAGAGACTGGAGACTAACAGTCTCTAATCTCTAGTCTCCAGTTTCCATCATGCCAACAAATCCTATTCAACATACCAAACGGGAACATATTTGTACTGTCATTGCTAATGATGCAGTTAATGATGCGTATAATCATCTCGTATTAGCTGCGCCGCCATTGGCTTTGCAGGCCGAGCCGGGGCAGTTTTTCCATTTGCTTTGTCCGCAAGTGGACGGCCTGAACCCGTTTTTTCGCCGGCCGATGAGCATTTATCGAATTGATCGGGCGCAAAATCGGATTCATTTTCTGTACAAGATTGTGGGGGTGGGGACCAAAGCGATGGCACGACTGCAACCGGGCGATTTGTTCAACATCTTTGGCCCGTTGGGGCACGGTTTTGCGTTGGCACCAACGTGGCGGAATTTGTTGGTGGTGGCGCGCGGCGTGGGGTTGGCGACACTGGCTCCGCTGGCCCAGTTGGCGCAGCAGGAAGGAAGGCGGCTTTTTGCCATTTGCAGTGCGCGCTCACCGGATTATCTGCTGTCGGTGGAATATTTTGCCGAGATGGGCGCCACGGTTTTTCCGGTGACGGATAGTGAAGGGACAAGTGGGGTAACGGCCGTTACCCACCTCATCACGGATTTAATTGAAACGGAACACATCGACGCCTTCTTCACTTGCGGCTCCAACCGCCTGCTCAAACTGCTGCAAAAACTCGGCCAAACACACAACATCCCCGGCCAGATCGCCCTGGAACAGCAGATGGCATGCGGTTTGGGTATGTGTTACTGCTGCGTGCGTACCTTTGTGCAAAACGGCAAACACGTAGACCTGCGCGTTTGCAAAGAAGGGCCGGTTTTCGATTTGCAAGAGGCTTTGACATGGTAGATTTGAGCACTAAAGTAGGCAGCCTGGCCTTAAAGAATCCGGTTATGCCCGCTTCTGGTACGTTTTCCAGAGACCTG
>JBNKZT010000364.1:0-6283 GCA_050301775.1 Promineifilaceae bacterium (SeqCode) | reverse complement strand
AATTGCAGCAAGCCGCTCTGCAAATCGCCCAGGGCAACTTCTCGCAGCGGCTGCCGGAGACGCGCCAGGACGAAATTGGCGAGGTGGCCCGTGCCTTCAACCACATGACCGGCCAGGTCGAAGCGATGATTGACGAGCAGCGCGCTTTTGCCAGCAACGCCTCCCATGAACTGCGCACGCCGCTGACCACCATCCGACTGCGCAGCGAAGCCTTGCGTGACGGCGGCCTTACAGGCGGCCTGGACGCGGCCACCGCCCAACAGTACGCTGCCGAAATTGACGACGAAGTGCAGCGGATGGGCAATCTGGTGCAGGATTTGATGATGCTTTCCCGCCTCGATTCCGGCCGCCTGGAAGCAGGCCGCGAGCGTATCGACTCGACCCGTCTGGCGCGGCAGCTTTTGGCCGAAATCAAACCGCAGGCCGACAGCCGGGCCATCACCCTCCAGCTTGACGCGCCGCCCACGCTGCCATCGGTGACAGCCGGACAGTCGCATCTGGCGCTTGTGTTCCGCAATTTGCTCAGCAACGCGCTCAAGTACACGCCGGACAGCGGCCAGATTACCTGGCAAATCCGGGCCGGCGGCGAGACCATCCAGCACATCATCAGCGACACCGGTCAGGGTATAACCGCCGACGATTTACCGCATGTGTTTGACCGCTTTTACCGGGTAGACAAATCTCGCTCGCGGGCTGTGCCCGGCGTGGGGCTGGGCCTGTCGCTGGTGCGCATGATTGTTGAGTTTTACGGCGGTGCGATTCGGATGGAGAGTGAGGGGATTGGAAAGGGGACGGCCGTGCATGTTGATTGGCCGCTGTAATTTCTACACAACCAGGTTGGCTAATTCTTTCAAAAGTGATTCCCTGCGTTTAGCAGAAGTAAATGATGTGACCCTCCCCCAATTTTATGGACACGAAGTTAAGACAGATTGACATTCGTGGAAGGCCGCTTCAAAGGCATCTGGGCTGACGTAGCCCAATGTCGAATGGCGACGCTTCCTATTATAGAAGCCTTCAATGTAAAAGAAAATATCCATTTTGGCGTCGGCCCGCTTGGCGTATAGGCGATGGTGAACCAGTTCTGTTTTCAGCGTGCCAAAAAAGCTTTCGGACGGCGCATTATCGTAACAATTGCCGGTACGACTCATGCTGCTTAACATAAGGTTGTCTTTAGCAGGGTCTGATAGGGTTGGCCAGTGTATTGACTGCCGCGATCCGAATGGTGCAGCAACCCGGGACCCGGCCGCCGCTGCCGAATGGCCATGTTGAGGGCATCCATGACCAGGGCGTTCGTCATGCGGTGCGACCTTGACCAGCCAACCACGCGACGCGAAAACAGGTCGAGAATAACGGCCAGATACAGCCATCCTTCCAACGTAGGAATATAGGTAATGTCGGCCGTCCATTTTTCATTTGGCCTGTTAGTGGTGAAATTCCTGTCCAGTAGATTCGGGGCTGCCGGATGATTCTTGTTGGCTTTCGTTGTCACCTTGTATCGTTTGGGCTGTTTGGCCTGGATGCCCTCTTCTCGCATCAGACGTGCCACCCGATTCTTGCTGCAAATCACACCATTATCTTGTAGTTCTTCATAAATACGCGGACTGCCATAGGTTTCATAGCTTTCCTCGTGTGTCGCTTTGATTTCTTCAATTAATTCCTGATTCGCCATCTCCCGCGGGCTGACTGGCCGTTTCCGCCAGGCATAATAGCCGCTGGAAGATACTTTCAGCACCTGACACATACGTCGTACGGGAAATGCTTCCCGATGGTCGGCAATGAACTGATATCTCATCGGCTTGGGTTGCTGAAGATGGCGACTGCTTTTTTTAGGATGTCTCGTTCCTGGCGCAGAATCGCGTTCTCTTTTTCCAGTTGGCTCATTTTTTCCTGCTCAGCCATTAATCGCCCTTTTCCAGGAAATGCATGCGCGCCATTTTTGTCTTGTTTTCGTTTCCATCGGGAAAGCAATCCTGGCGTAATGCCCAATTCATCTTCAATGGTCGCGGCACTTTTGCCGCTACTTTGCCATAGTTGAATCGCTTCTCGCTTGAATTCTGGCGAATAGGTTCTTTTTTGTGTTGTCATTTATCCTCCGAAAAAGTAGTTTACTTGGTCTTTTCTTTGTGTCTACTTTTTCGGGGGAGGGTCAGTTTGCCAGACTACTAGGTAAACCACAAAAAGACTCTTGATGAAAAATTCGCCATTTCTTTGTGGTTTACTCAGGGAAAACGGGAGAATCATTGGGGTCCTAATTCAAAGAAATTTCCCGTTTTCACCTAAAACACACCCAGGCTATTCTTTCAATTTCACGATATTTCTTTTTCCATGCGCCTCTTACCTAAATAAGCCATTAGCCAATAGGCAGCAGCCAAAATAGCCGGACCAAGCAAAACGGGCAAGATGGTATTTTGCCAATTATCTACGGTTGGTGGTCCCAGCCAAATGGAAAGAACAATCGACAAGAATATTACAAATGCAACATAGATGGCCGCAAGTTTTTTGATAGATAGCACAGGCAAAACGGCGCCAAAATACAGACGAGCAGCAATGTAGCCAAAAACAGAAAATCCAAGAACGATTCGAATATCATTGTAATACGTTTCATCCTGGCCAAGAAAATAGCGACGATATAGGATTATTCCCAAGATCGCCGTCTGAGTCAGGGACAGAAAAATTACGGCTATCCTACCTGTGATTACCTGCATGCGTTCGTCACTCACAAATGGCTGTTTCATCATTTAATCTCTCCTTCGATTCCAAAAAGTTCATCCAGAGTTTTACCTGTCGTGTTGGCCAACAGCAAACACAATTTCAGTGTAGGATTATATTTCCCTGCTTCAATGAGGCCTATCGTTTGACGTGTTACGCCAACCAGGTCAGCCAATTCTTCCTGGGTCATACCCTTTTCAACACGGGCTAATTTCAATTTATTCGTCATGACAAAATCTTTCATGTTCACCCTAACCTGGACAAGCCAGAAAAGAGTTGCCACGAATTTCACGAATGGCACGAATTAAAACGCCTAAATTCGTGAATTTTGTGTAATTCGTGGCAAAACTTCTTGTACAAAAAACAAACAGTTCATTGATAAGGTGCTAATAACAAGTACCGTTCACAAATGGTAATGCAATATTTAATTTACAAATAGTACATTATATATTGCATATTGTCAATCATATATTCCGTCAATGATTTTGCACTTACTTTGTTGATGGTTGTTACTGGACTCGCGATTCCGTAATAATTCCTTCTTTTATTCTCGGCAGACAAAATACCCGCTGCCTGATTTCAACAATTTGGTTGACAAGGTAAAATTCTTGCTTATAATACTTTGTAAGTTCACTTTACTTACTTAGTCTCCACCCATGAAAAAAGCAACCCGGCAGCAAACCAAAACGCATAACACGCGCCTCGTCCTCAAAACAATCTACGAGCGTGGCAGCATTAGCCGGGCTGATATTGCCCGTACTACCCGCCTGACCCGCCCCACTGTTTCCACCATTGTGGCCGATTTGATGAGTGAAGAATTGGTCACCGAAGTGGGCCAGGGACCGTCGGCCGGCGGTAAGCGCCCCACTCTGCTGGCTGTTGATCATGATGCCTATCATTTGCTGTGCGTCGATTTGGGGGCGCAGGAATTCCGCGGCGCACTTATTGATTTGCAAGGCAAAATTGGACAGCGCCTTTACCTGCCGACCCGAAACCAAAAAGGGGAAGCAGCCCTGCAACTCATCTATAAGATGATTGATAATTTGATGGAAGCGGCCTCGCTGCCGATTTTAGGGATTGGCATCGGAACGCCGGGTATCATCGATACGCAGCAAGGTATCATTTATGAAGCGGTCAATCTGGGCTGGCGCGATTTGCCGCTGCAAGCCCTGCTGCAAGCCCGCTATGATCTACCGGTTCATCTGGCTAATGACAGCCAGGCGGCGGCGCTGGGCGAAATGGTGTTTGGCAGCAGCGGCAAAGCCAGTAATATGGTTTTGGTTAAGGCGGGATCGGGTATCAGCGCCGGGATTGTATTGAACGGCCGTATCTTCAGCGGTGATAATTTCAGTCCGGGTGAAATTGGGCATCAGACGGTGTTAAATGGTAACAAGCCTTGTACCTGCGGCCGGCAGGGCTGCCTGGAAACGGTGGCCAGCAGCCGGGCGGTTCTTGAAAAGGCGGGAACAATCATTCAAACCCAGCCTGACTCCATCCTGGCCCAATTGGCAGTTGATGCGGCTGAATTAAATATCGATCTGGTTTTACAAGCATTTGAAGCTGGCGATGAAACTATCCGGTCGATGATAGCCGAAGTAGGACAGTATTTGGGTACGGCCGTAGCCAATCTAGCCTCCATCCTCAATATCCAGCACATGATCATCGGCGGGCAGGTGGCCCGTTTTGGTGAACCGCTGCTGGCGGCCATTCGCCACGAAGTCAACCAACAAGTGTTGGGACGTATCGCCGAAAACACCCACATCGAACTCAACAGCCTGGGCAGCGATATGGTCATTCTAGGCGCGGCGGCCATGGTGCTTTCACGGGAATTAGGCGTTGTTTAATATGTAACTGGAGACTAGAGATTGGAGACTGGAGATTGGCCTTCAGTCTCTAATCTCTAATCTCCAGTCTCCAATCTCTAAAAAATGACCCAAAACAATTTACTCCAAATCCTACCCACCCACATTCCACCATTAGACCCTGGTTTCCGGCCGATGGTCTTGGGCAACCGCCGTTATCGCCGCGCCGTGGCCCAGGCTGAACAAACAGCCACCGTCACGATCGGCATCGAACGGAACGCCGGGCTGGTGCATCGGGCCGACCTGCAAATTTTTGCCCCTGGCTCGGCTCACGATGAAGAATCTTACACTTACGTCGAGCGCACCCTCAAATTCTTGCTCTGGTCGCGTGGCGGCTGGAAAATTTATCTGGCCGGGCCGGCGGCCATCACTGAAAGGATCAAGGCCGCTTACCAGCCCCGCGGGGCGCGGGCGTTTGATGCGGATTTGATGAGTCGAGCATACGGCCGTTCCTTCGAAGTCGTCATTTGTGGAGCCAACGATATCCCCGCTGCCAAAGAGTCCAGTTCGGCGCTGGGCGGGCATTTGGAAGGCTGCCGCATTGGGTTTGATTTGGGGGCAAGCGATTATAAGTTAGCAGCCGTTGTCGACGGCGAACCGGTATTCAGCACCGAAATCCCCTGGGATCCGACCGTGCAGGCCAATCCCGACTACCACAAACAGCGCATCTGGGACGGTCTGAAGCTGGCCGCAGCCAAAATGCCCCGCCTGGACGCCATCGGCGGCAGTTCGGCCGGTATCTGGGTCGATAACCAGCCCATGGTCGCTTCCCTGTTCCGCACCGTCATCAAAGAAAATCCTGTCCAATTCGAGAGCGTCATCAAACCGATGTTCATCCAGTTTGGCCAGGAATTCGGCGTGCCGCTGGAAGTGATCAACGACGGCGACGTGACGGCGCTGGCCGGGGCGCTGTCGTTGGAAACGCACGGCATGTTGGGCATCGCCATGGGGTCTAGCGAAGCGGTGGGCTTTTTGAGCAAAGCGGGCGTCATCATGGGCTGGCTCAACGAACTGGCCTTCGCCCCGGTGGATTACAATTCGGCTGCGCCGCCTGATGAATGGTCAGGAGATCGCGGTGTGGGCGCGCTGTATTTTTCACAGCAGGCGGTCAACAAACTGGCTCCGGCCGCCGGCTACCAATTCCCGGCCACGATGGGGCTGCCGGTGAGGTTGAAAGCGGTCCAGGCGGCGATGGACATGAATGATGAGGCGACCGGCCAGATTTTCGAGAGCCTTGGCATTTACCTGGGCTATTCCATCGCTCATTACGCCGATTTCTATGATTTTGACCACTTGTTGATTTTGGGCCGGGTCACATCCGGGCGCGGCGGCGAAATCATTTTGGCAAAGGCCAACGAGGTTTTGCTTGATGAGTTTCCCGAATTGGCAGCGCGTATTGAACTGCACGTCCCCGACGAAAAAAGCCGCCGTGTAGGACAGGCAGTTGCCGCCGCAAGCCTGCCGCACTAATGCAGAGCACTTAATGAACGCATCTCTTGTAGAAGTGATAAATCAACTTGAAACATTAGGAAGGTACAAGGTCTTAGTTCAGGAATTAAGGCGCTTAGATACTCCAGAGATGTCCTTTGTTTTTGAAGCATTGTTTGCCAATTGCTTGGAGTCGAGTGGAATCCCCTTGGATTATGAAGTTAATGTGAATGCCAACAACAATTCTAGTGTGGACTTCTGTTTTCAAAAAAGAGAATATGGCA
>JBNKZT010000363.1:0-6324 GCA_050301775.1 Promineifilaceae bacterium (SeqCode) | reverse complement strand
ATCTGTGGATAAATCTTATTACCGAAACAATTCTTTAACTTCCATTGAAGTGCCTGCCACTTATATGGCTCATCTTGCCAAAACAAAAACAACACCCACAAACCCGGCTCCCGAATGAACGGATAGGCCCGCTGTCAGTTCGGCCATGATTATTTCCGGGGGACAGTCGAGGCTGGCCCGTAGTTGTTTTTCAAATTCTGCGGCATCATCTGGGCAGTTAACGTGAACGACAGCCATTTGTTCGATGGCACGGCCGTTCGCCGTCTCCTGCGCCAATTCAATCGTCCGTGCCCAGGCCCGTTTGCGCGTGCGCACCCGTTCGAGCATATCCAGCTTGCCTTCTTGGATGGTGAGAATGGGTTTGATATTGAGCATGGAAGCCATCCCGGCCGTCAAGTGGCCGACACGGCCGCTCATCCGCAAATATTTTAGCGTAGCCAACGCACCGAACAGATGAGTCCGCTCGCCAACATCCAGAGCGCGGGCGATGATTTCCTCTTTGGCTGCACCTTCGGCCGCCGCTTTGGCCGCTTCCAGGACGATAAAGCCCTGGGCCATTGTCAGGCTGCGTGTGTCTACGACTTCAATGTCACGTCCGGGCAGCAAATCTTTAGCGGTAACGGCCGCTGCCAAAGTCGCACTCACTTCACCGCTGACACAAAAGCAAATGATTGAGTCCGCCCCCGCAGCAAAAGCGGCCTGGTAAGCCTGGGTAAACTGGCCGGGTGATGGGGCGGATGTCGTTGGCAGGCGGCCTTCCTGGTTAATACGGGCAAACAGTTGGGCGTCGTTAATGTCAACGCCGGTTTCCAGTGCCTCGTCGCCAAACAGAACAATGATTGGAACTTGCTGAATGCCGTATTTCTCAGCCACAGCGGCCGGTAAACTGGCGTCGGTATCGGTAATAATAGCAATAGATGTCATCTTCCTCTCCTGATTGTGGGGGTGTGGTAATGGCTGTTACTTTACCTCGTTGGCCTGCTTTCCGCCAAATATCGATTGAGTGCCCATAGGGTTAAAACTGGCAGCGGGCAATAATCTTTGGGGAGGGGGTGTTGTCAGGCTAGCCACAGATTGAAATCTATGGCCAAAGAAGGAAACCTGTTAAAACAGGTTGGCGACAGACTATTTGATTCGTTTTTAGTGCGTTTTAACGCACTTCGTTTACTAGCTGTAGATTTCAATCTACAGTAAATTGTAAAGATCATTTCACTGAAAATGAACTATACCATTTTTTGGTTGCTCTGTGGCTGGGAATGATGGTCTTCAAGAAGATTTCTTTTTCTACACCCCAACAAAACGATTCGATGAACACGGCCGTTTCCACCCCCGTACTTCCCAGTTCTGATTAGTGCATCTACCTGTCATTCCGAGCGCAGTGAGGAATCTTGCTCCTGGCCAGGTGTGATGATGACCATCGCTCTGTTCTCCGCATAATTCTCCAGGTCGGCCCGGGTTGGGTTTTGCGGCAGCCCTTCCCGCCGCATGATGAATCCTACCATCTTGGGATGATGCTGCAAGCGATAGGCTAGGAAGTCGGCGATGCGGCCTGGGTCAGTGACGGGTTCGGCTTGACCGGCAAATTGGCGCGACTTGAGGCGAATGCCGACGTTGGGATTGGCGACGATGTTGCGATACCAATCCGCTTTTGCGCCCCGCGCTGAGGCGATGTAAACAGCGCCATCAATTTCTTCATATTGCAAAGGGGTGACGCGGGGCTGGCCCGATTTTCGCCCGGTGGTGGTGAGGAGGAGAACGATACGGCCGTACACCGGTCCCAGCCCTATCGCATACAAGAACCGGGGCGGCCATTTTAACAATTTCCACAAGGAGAAGCCTTTCTTCTGGCTCATAGCGGCACCAACCTATATTTTTCTACCCACAATAACGAGAATAGGCTCGCTCTGAACACCGACTGCGCGCAGCCGTTGGCGAAGTGCTTCGCCTTGCTGCTTAAGGGTCGCATAGTCGGCCGTTCCCGCAATACGTTGTATGTATTTTTCAATCACTTCTTCATGGCTGGCGATCATTTCTTCATCCATCGGGTCTGATTCGGTGTCGCTGAAATCATGGTAAACCACATCACTTAACGCCAGTTCATCCATGTAATCTACGAATTCCTGGCGGGTCAGGGTTTTGTTGTGCGGAATACCGAGCGCTGTATCGACGGCCGCGGCCCAATGATGTATGTAAACCCTCGTTAGCTGGGCTTCGGTTTGGCCTTCCCGGTGCATTTCGGCCAGGATAAAATGGCCGCCGGGTTTCAATACGCGCATGGCTTCAGCCAGGACTTGCGGGATGTTGACCATATGATGCAGTGAGGCGGAAAGGCTGACTGTGTTAAAACGGGCATCGGCAAAGTTTAACTGCCCGGCGTCCATTTGGATGAACTGAATGTTTTCCTGGTCGAAGGTGTTCTGGGCTGCTGCGATAGCTTCTTCACTGATGTCGATGCCGGTAATCTCGGTGTAGCTTTGGAGGTTTTCCGTGAGGATTTGAACGAAACCGCCTCTTTGGGTGGCCACGTCAAGGACACTGCCGCCAACAATGTCACCTAATGTTTGCCTAAAGATTTCCATGATTCAAGTCGCCTCAGATTTGGAGCTTAAATGGGCTGTGTAACTAAGATTGGGCAGGGTGACAATGAGGTTAACGGCCGTTCCCCATCCAATTACTGTCCAGCCAAAAGGTAGAGTGCTATGCTCGCTACCACCAAGAGTGCCAGTCCTAAAATCAAAATGATGCGTATCGTGCGTTCATTGGCGGGCAACTCAGACAGTTTCTTTTCCTCTGGCCACTTGTCTTTATTGGCAAGGCCCACAAGCATAAAAATGATGCCCATTGCCAGAAAAGCCCAATTATCGGTGGCGATCCCCAGCGGGAGCCAGGATATACCGATGATAAAGAATACACGGTAATCCGTTTCTACTGGTTGTGCCCCTTTGCGCTTGTAAACCACAAATACGATGGCGAGTAACAGCACTAAAATTGCGGCAATTGAAATGGCAATGATCGGAAAGGTACTCATATTTTAGTCAACTCCTTATTCGCATTACGGTCGGAGTTGTGTAAAAGTTTCGCGCTTACCGGTACGCAGCCTTGTCAGTCAGGTTTGATGATGGCCATTGTTCTGTTTGCCGCATAACGTTCCAACTCAGCGTGTGTGGAGGTCTTCATATTGCAAAGGCGTGAGGCGGGGCTGTCCCCGTACACCGGCCCCAGTCCAATCGCGTACAAGAACCGGGACGGCCGTTTCAATACTCGCCAGAGGGAGAAGCGTTTTTTCTGGTGCATCATCTTACCTCAATCGTTGGGTGGAGAGACGGTCGTTTCAGGATAACGGTTCGTTGGGGTGGATAGAGACGGCCGTAGCGCATCAGAGGCTGTTCACATGTAGAATCGATAACTTGACTGAACAATTTCGTCTTCGGAAATATGTTTCATAATCTCTCCGACTTTGCGAGAGAACGATATTGTAATAGGAGAGCCATCTGCAAAATTGCAGTTGTTAACGTTCATTTTAGTTAACGTCAGCACTTCTTAAAACAAATCTCTTGGCGAACTCCCTCCGATATGTTGGATAATTTGCCACGGCTGAGGTACATATGTTCTTGGATAAGTTTCAAGATATGGAATGAACCCCATCGTATACAAGAAATGCTCTGTATCTTCGATCTGAAAATAAGTCCCCCGCAAAGGAGGATACTTGCCCTCGCGGAATACCGTTTCCCCACGAATTTCAGCTATACTCTGGCGAGGGTATGGAGTCGGGGGCTGGGAGCTCAATTGTGTTTACGTTTGAGCGAATGTAATGAAGAATTTCTTTCACCCATTTAACCGCTTGTAAACCCCCTTCATCTGCCGGTAAATCTGTTGGAAAACGGCAAAGCGTTCGTCGTACAAATCTCGATGGGCCGGATTGGGGTCGTACAGACGGTTAAAGGCGACAAATTGGGGCACGTCGGCAAAGGCGATCTCGCCCAGGCCGACGGCGGCAATCCAGGCTGCGCCGCGCGCATTGGCGTAAATCGGGTCCTGCACCTGGCGAATCTGCGTGTCCAGCACGTCGGCAAAAATCTGGCACCAGACGTCGGACTGCGCCCCGCCGCCAACGATGTTGATCGCTGGCACGCGGCGGCCCAGGAACTTTGTTACTGGTTTGAGCAGCCAGCGGGTGTTGTAGGCCACCCCTTCCAGGAAGGCGCGGATGATGTCTTCGCGCGTGTTGTGTAGGGACAGATTGTACAGTCCGGCGCGCAGGTTGCGGTCATCGACCGGGGCACGTTCGCCCCAAATCCAGGGGGTGTAGATGACGCCGTTAGCTCCGGCCGGCGTGCGGTCGGCAATCTGATCCAGCACCTTGAAAATGTCGGGCACATCGGCTTCCTGGAGCAGTTCGTCCTGGTGGTAAAGGATATTGTCGCGCAGAAAGGTCAGGTTGCCACCAGCGGTGGCTTGCAGAGCGGTGAGCAGGTAACGGCCGTTCACCGCACAAGGCACCGACGCTAAACTGGCCAACACATCCGTCTTTTTAAAAGGCACGTGCGCCGCCATCCACGACGACGTACCGATGTATAAATGCGTGGCGTAATCTTCCACCGCGCCGGAACCGATGGCCGCCGCCGTGTTGTCGATGGCTCCGGCGACGACCTGCACGTCCGGCGACAGCCCCAGTTGGGCGGCAATGTCGGTTTTTAGGGGAACCGAGAACGGCCGTACAGGGCACAATCTCCGGCAGCTTATCGGCGTCAATGCCGCAATCCCGCACCAGCCCGGCGTCGTAACGAATCGCATTCGGGTCACGGTTGTCTGTCACCCAGGAGGTGAGGATGGAATCAAAGGTGGCCGTAAACCGCCCGGTCAGGCGCAGGTTCAAATAGTCGAGGACGTTCAGGAATTTGTAGGTACGGCCGTAAATGTCAGGAAAGCGGTCGCGGATGAGCAGCATGTGTCCGGCCGGGTCTTTACCTGTGGACGAGGGCATCCCGCCGGTCAGCCGCACCCAGCGCAGAATTTTGGCCAGGCTCATGTTGTCCAGGTTGACCAGCCCCTTAAACTGTTGGTGCAGGTAGGGCGCGCCGCGCATGTCCATCCAGAGAATGCAGTTGGAGAGGGAACGGCCGTCCTCATCCACCGCAATTGTGCCCTCCCCTTGGGTGGAACAGCACACCGCCCGAATGTCGCCAGTCGGCACCAGATTACGGGCCAGCAGCCGCCCCGCCGCATTCAAAAACGCCTGCCACCACTCCTCCGGCGATTGTTCCGCCCCGCCGTCAGGGGTGAGGTGCAGCTGCACCGGTTCTACTTCCCAGCCCAGAATACGGCCGTGCAGGGTAATCAGGGCCACTTTCATGCCCGAAGTCCCTAAATCAACAGCGAGGAAGACAGTTTCGTGAGTCATTTTGTTAACGCACTTCCATTTTTTACAAGCTGATTGCTTTACACGCGCGTTGCGATGAGTTTCTTGATAAACAATTCAAACGATTGAAACTCTTTTTTGTTGGAAATATTAAATTGCAAAGCAAACCCTTCTGAGTATTTTTTTGACGATGAAATCTTATCATGCATTATCATCAATTCGTCATCGCTAAGAAAAGCATCTCGCTCATCTTTCCGAAGGGTCAAACTAATTTTGAACTCATCGTTCAATGGGATCAAGTAAAGTAAGGCTTTTTTTCGATCAAAGAGCTTAAGCATCCACCCACTACTTTTTGTGAATGTCCAATCCTGTGAATATGAACCTGCCAGGCTGATAATTTTTTCGTAATAGGTGTGTGCGTTTCCCAATGCAGCTTGTATGGTTTGCTCAGTTGGCTTAGTTGATTTATCTAGAAACGGCCGTTCACTCATTAGTTTTTACCCATTTAGTTGATGGTTATAGTCAGGGGGAAAGTGGGCTAATATTTTTTCTCAACCTGCAAGCGTTTGTCTTACGAAGTGGTGAATTCCGGGTCTTTCATTTGGGTGACAACCAAGGTGCTGACCAGCAGCAAACCCAGCGCCAGCAAAAGCGCCGGGGTAAACGAGCCATCCGCCGTTTTCAGCGCGGCCATGATGTAGACAAACACCACCGACGCCTGGCCCACCAACTGAATCAATCCATTGGACGTGCCTTCCGGCGTCGGCTGGGTCACTTCAGAAGCGTACTGCATCCCGATGGGCGCGGTGCTGATCAGGAAAAATCCCAGGACAAAAGCGGAAACGAGCAGCAGCCAAAAGCTGGTGGCAAAGGTCAGGCCAATCAAGCCGGGAATGGCCAACACAACGCCCAGCATGATGTAGCGCTGCCGCTTGTGCTGGCGGTCGGAAAACGGCGGAATGGCC
>JBNKZT010000362.1:0-6338 GCA_050301775.1 Promineifilaceae bacterium (SeqCode) | reverse complement strand
CTACCGTCTGCATTTTGAAGGCTTTGCCCTGTTCGGGTTTTTCATCGGCATGTTGGCCGGCGGCATTATCATGACCTATCTGTACAACGAATCCGGCGGCAAGACGCTGCTGCCCATCTTGTTTCATACGACCTGGAATATTGCCGCCCAGATTTCGCTGGAAACCTTTCCTGAAGTCACGTATGTCCTGGTCACCTTGCAGATGATTGCGGCGGGGATCATCGTGATCGTCTATCGCCCGACAAACCTGGCAACACAAGCCAGATATGCAATTGATGAATCGGCTCAAGAAGTTTTACTCAAAAGTCAATACAGCATTCAATAAATCACGTTCATTTTCCTAGAAACTGATATGTGAGTTATTTCAGAAACACCAAAATTTTCCGGAAAAATATGTTCAAGAAGGAGTATTGCATGTGGTTCAATCCAATCATGATCCGGCTTTTGAAGTCACCGCTGCACGGTTTTATTAGCAAAAGCACAATGCTGGTTTCCGTGACTGGCAGAAAAAGCGGAAAGACGATTTCAACGCCAACAAACTATCTCCGAATCGAAAACACGTTATGGGTCATCAGTTGGCGCGATAGAAAGTGGTGGAGGAACCTTCGAGAAGGCGCAAAGGTGTGGGTTCTGCTGGCAGGCTGCAGTGTGGAAGGACGCGGACAGGTCATCGAGGAAGAACAAGCCATTGCCCAGAGTTTGTTTGAGTATTATGGTCGAATCCCGCAGCATGCAAAGTACGTTCAGATTGGATTGGATGCAGCGAGACAACCACGCTTTGCAGATTGCGAGCGTGCTGCGCAGAAAATGGTAATGGTGAAAATTGACTTGTAATGACCAGAGAGGGAAACCCTTAGGGTCTCGTGAGCAAATGGAGGCTTCAGATGAAAAACTTTCTGCTTAAATTCTTTATTGGGCTGTTACTGGTTGTCAGCTTGATCTTTCTCTACCTGACCAACACGGGCGTTCTATCCTTCGATAAGCCGTACATCCACCGGTTTTCGAGCGAACTGGTTGATGCCAATCCGGTTGTGGCCTTTGTGAATGTCAATCTCGTTCCGATGGACAGCGAGCGAATCTTGCAAAACCAGACTGTCATCGTGCGTGATGGCGTAATTGAGATGATCGGAGCCAGCGAACAAGTTCAAGTGCCGCATGAGGCGCTGGTAGTGGATGGGCAAGGCAAATATCTGATGCCCGGCCTGACAGATATGCACGTTCACGTCCAAAACGAGAATGATCTGCTCTTTTTCATCGCCAACGGCGTGACCGGCGTTCGCAATATGTGGGGCAATACGGGCAAGATGTTACGACTTGGATTTCCCGATCAGCTGGTCTTGCGGCGGCAGATTGAACAGGGATCGCTGCTTGGTCCAACCATTTATACCGCCGGCCCGGTGATGGAAGGCTCCCCCGCATTTCATCCAATGGCAGAAGTATTTGATACGCTTGAAGTTGCAAGGGAATCGGTTGCCTGGCAAAAAGCGCAGCGATACGATTTCATCAAGGTGTATGATCACCTTTCGCCGGAAGTTTATCAAGCTATCATCAGAGCAGCGCGGGAAGCGGATATGCCTGTTGTCGGGCACGTGCCGTTTACAGTCGGCCTGGATGGCGTTCTGACAAACGGGCAAGCGACGATTGAGCACTTGACCGGTTATATTGATCCCGACGCCGTGACATTTATCATCCCTGAAGATCAATTGGATGCATATGCGGTGAAGACCCGTGAGGCGGGTGTGTGGAACTGCCTGACTTTGAGCGAATATCCTAAGAGTAAAGAGACGCCTGAAGGTTTCCAGCGTTTGCAAAACCAGCCGGGCATGATGTACGTTTCGCCAGGGAGCCGAATGTTCTCGCCATTTTTGTACCTGATGACTTCAAAGAGTCATACTTACGAGGGCGCAGATTACCCGGAACGCATTGCGGATTTGAACCGCCGCATGGCGGCAGCCTTGCACAAAGCGGGCGCGGGCATTTTGCTGGGCACGGACGCGGCGCAAGCTTATCACATCCCCGGATTCGCTATCCATGAAGAACTGGCTTACTTTGTGGATGCCGGTTTCAGCCCGTATGAAGCGATTTCAGCCGGTACGCGCAATGCTGCTGAAGCGCTGGGAAAGTCCGCTGAAGTCGGCACGATTGAAGTGGGTAAACGGGCCGACTTACTCCTGTTGAAAGCCAATCCACTGGATAATGTGGGTAATGTGCAGAAACGGGCCGGGGTGATGACGCATCATCGTTGGCTTACCGAGGCACAATTGCAGTCCATGCTGAAAGGATTGGCAGCATCCTACAAGCCGAATTTGCTAGAGAGACTTTGGCCGCTTGGTTTAATTGTGATTGCGGTGGTCATGATAAGAAAAACCGCTCGCCAATCTGCCAAAGAGTAAAGTAAACTATAAAGCAGTTACACGGAGTTGCACAGAGATTACACAGAAGAGCACGGAGAGAAAGATGGGGAGGTTTTTCCGTGAAAAAGTTTTCAAACAGCAAAAAAACCGGTTCAAAAATCAAGAAAAACTCCTTAAACTCTGTGTAACTCTATGCAATTTTTGTTGGGAAAAGGACGCCCAAATGCCACCATCCAAACGCCCCAGCGGCATGATCGGCTTTAGCATCGTCTGGCTGGGACAGATTGTCTCGGTCATGGCGACCAACATGACGCAGTTCGCGCTGACGATTTGGGTGTTTGAACTGACCGGCAGTGTAACCGCACTGGGTTTGGTACAGGTCTTTTTCATCACGCCTTTCCTGCTCATTTCGCCGCTGGCCGGCGTGATGGTAGATCGCTACGACCGCAAACTGATGATGATAGTCAGTGACTTGGTAGCGGGACTGGCCACGATTGCCATCCTGATTTTGCAGGCCTTTGGCGCTTTGCAAGTCTGGCATTTGTACGTAGCGGCCGTTTTCCAGGGATTGGGCAACACGTTCCAATGGCCGGCGTACTCAGCGGCCATCAGCGTCATGTTGAACAAGAAGCAATACGGCCGTGCCAACGGCATGATGTCGCTGATCGAAGCCGGACCGGGCGTGGTGGCGCCGCTGATTGCCGGGGCGCTGCTGCCGGTCGTTGGCCTGACAGGCATTTTGTTCATTGACGTGGCCACCTTCCTGCTGGCAATCGGCACGCTGCTGATGGTTTTCATTCCCCAACCGCCACGCACTGCAGAAGGCGCTGAAGGGCAGGGCAGTTTTTGGAAAGAGGCGGCCTTTGGTTTCCAGTATATCTTTGCCCGACCAGGGTTGATGGGGCTGCTCTCGGTCTTCCTGTTGGGTAATCTGTTCTCCGGCATCCAGCTTACTTTGCTGGCACCGATGGTCCTGTCACGCACAGGCAATAACAGCCTCATTTTCGGCAGTGTGCAATCGGCGGGGGCCATTGGCGGTATCATCGGCAGCGTCCTGATGAGTGTTTGGGGTGGTTGCAAACGCCAGATACACGGGGTCTTGCTGGGCTGGATATTTGCCAGCACGGTTTTGATTTTTACGGGTATCGGCCGCGATTTGTCGGTTTGGATTCCAGCCATGATCATCGGGGTACTGTTTTTCCCGATCATCAACAGTTCCAGTCAGGCTATCTGGCAAGCCAAGGTGGCCTCGGACTTGCAAGGGCGCGTCTTCTCTTCCCGCCGCCTGATCGCCTGGGTGACCAATCCGATTACGCCGATCATCGCCGGCATGTTGGCGGACCGCGTGATGGAACCGGCCATGCAAACGGTTAATCCATTTTCCAACCTTTTTGGCGGATTGGTGGGGACGGGTCCTGGCGCTGGGATGGGTTTGTTGACGGTGATGTGCAGCGTGGCTTGCATTCTGGTGGGCGTGGGCGGCTATTTTGTACCGGCTATCCGTAACGTCGAAGACGACCTGCCTGACCATGATCAGCTGCAGAAACGGCCGTTACCCTGAAACTGGTAATAAACCTTGAGCATTTTATGCGGATTAGAGAACTTGTTAGAAAGATTCAGCTTTTTTGGATACGCATCGATATGGATATTAATGGAATTAGTGAGGATGTTTCAGATGAAGATATATCTGGAGGATGGAGCGTGCTAGACTTTATTATCACTACAGTGCTTGACTATTTAAATCCTATACAAGTGAATGAATCTAATGAATTCGAGTAAGATAACATTCGTTGAATGAGCGATGATAGAAGAAATCGAAGAAAAAGTGCAGCAAATCCTGGCGCAATCATTGGATGAGGTTGTGACATTTCGATCATCTTGCCAATCAACTGCCGCAACTGACCTAAATATGATTGATGATACTCAATTGACTTTTACATTTCTCCAATCTGTTGACAAAAAAAAGATCATAAATATAATTAGCTTCCTAATAATATTGCGAGGGAAACGAATGTCAAAGCCTGTCTTCTGGCTAAAACGCACCTACATCACCATGCGCAACGCATTTGACGAGGAACTGAGCGATCATAACCTGTCCACATCTCAGTTCGAAATCCTTGGTTATCTTTACCACAACGATGGCATGGAACAAAAGCAACTGCAAATATGCACCGGTGTTCGTGCCGCTACCCTCACTGGTTTGCTCGACAAATTAGAGGATCGTGGTCTGATAATCCGAGAAGTGGCTGATTATGATGCCCGCGCCAAGATCGTCCGAATGACACCACAAGGCGATGCGTTTTTTGCCCAATTATTCGATGTTATGCATCAATTCGAAGATCGGATGATGGCCGGATTTTCGCCAGCAGAACGCAGTTTATTTGTCGATTGGCTGCAACGGATGGGCACAAACCTTGGTGATACCGGTCGTGAAGGATGTGAATAAACATTCTCTTTTTTTACACATATATTTAGCTTCCTAATTAAATGAGGTGAACATGAAAGCATTAATTACAGGGGGAACCAGCGGCCTGGGGCGCGGGGTTGCCTATCAACTGACCAATCAAGGGTGGGATGTGACCATCATTGGTCGCAACAACAATCGTGGACAGCACATAGCCAATGAAATAGGCGGTTCATTTATTCAAGCAAATTTGTCGCTGGTTTCAGAAACGCTCAATCTCGCCACAAAAATTACCGAACCGGTGGATGCGCTTGTCTTATGTGCTGGTGCATTATTTAACGACAATCAGCCTCTTACTGAGGAAGGCTTGGATCCAACTTTCGCACTCAACTATTTGAGCCGGTTTGCTTTGTCACAAGCGCTCCTGCCACACATTAACGTAAACGGCCGTATCATCATGGTCTCCGGTAATGGCAAACACAAAAACGTCTCCACGGATTGGGCAGCCATTGACGGCGGGCTAAGCGCAGCCTATAAAGCTGCCCTGGCTGTTAACCTTTACGCCACTGAACTGGCTCGTCGCGTCCAACAGATGCAAATCCACACCTGCTATCCCGGCATTGTCAGAACAGATCTTATGCAAAATATGGCCTTGCCCACACGCTTGATTGTTCAGCTTCTGGGCAGCTCTGTCACAAAAGGAAGTTCTTATTTGACTCGCTTGGCAACAGGATCACATGAAACCATCCATTGGGACAAAGCCAAACCCATGCAATTTTCGCCTCTGCTGCCAGATAGAAATGAAGCCCAACGATTATGGAATTTCAGTGAACAGATCATTCGTGAAAAAACGGCCGTATTCTAATTGCGTAGTAAAAAGAGGCTCTATGAGCAACTGCTCAACATCATCCATGAAAATTAATCAAAGATTTCGCCGATGACGCAGATTTACCTGCTTTTTCTCTGCGTTCTCTGCGGTTTGTTTTTAGAGGAGAATTCCATGATTCGCTTCCGCGCCGGATGGCTTATACCACAGAAAGTATTGGCCCTCACCCACTTCCTTCCCGAGGTGACGCCAGAAGATTTCACACTGATTGCCCAGGATACGCAAACTGCTTTGACGCAAGTTGAGGGTAAGTTCCATCTCATCCTCGATAACCGCATGATCGCAGACACCAATCTGGCAACGCTGGATACGATGCTGCAATTTATACCGCAGATGAATCACCCGCAGCTGCACTGGATTGTGATGATTTTGCCGGAAACGCTTAAGGGAACCGACGTAACCCTACCCGACGAGCAATACAATCAAATTCACTTAACCCACGTCGATACTTTAACGGCCGCATATGACTTTTTAAAATCAGTGGATCAGACTATCGACTGGAGCAGGCAAGTGGTAAATTTTTTCGATCCAGTTGAACAGCCTCTAACGAAAGCTCCAAAAAGGCATCGTGCCTTCCCACACGCCGTCGCAAGCGGTTCAATGAAGGAGTTGAAGCACTAGGAGGCTGTCGGAGAAAGAAATTTTAGCCACGAATTGACACGAATTAACACGAATTCGGTTATATTTTCCGTGC
>JBNKZT010000361.1:0-6356 GCA_050301775.1 Promineifilaceae bacterium (SeqCode) | reverse complement strand
CTGCCACTCGATGATAAAGCCGGCTCCAGGGGAAGATGTGATGTTGATCTGGTGCGGGTCGCGCCGCCCGGAGGTCAGGCGCTCCGAGGCGCGCCAGGTGATGTCGTAGATCGGGTCGTTGTTGTCGTTGAACAGCGGCTCGCCGGTCTCGTCATCCAGGTCTTGCTCCAGCGTGCCACGGGCAACCCAGACACAGCCGTAGGGGATTTCGCCTACTTCGGGGAAGCCCTGGGCGGTGTAGTCGACCGACTTCTGCGTACCGCCCACGGTGAAGATGTCATCCATGTAGAGTTGGTAATAGCCATCCGGATCGGTTCCGCCATCTACAGTCACAGGATGATCTAGCTCGGGATAAGCTGTCAGGAGACCGTCCTTCTCCTCTTCGAGCCAGGAGTAGAGTGGGGCGCCGCTTTCGCAGAAGCGGCTGATCCAGGCCACGACGACCCGGTTGCCTTCCACGACATGCACTTCTTTGAAAACATCGCCAGGATACTCGTGTCCGTTCTGGAGTGTAAACGAAGAGCGATCTGCCGAGTCCGACAGGTTGTAGTTTTTCCAGGTAGCGCCGTCATCGAGGGAGAGGGCAGCGAAGGCATCGCGTTCGCCAAAGCCAGCACCGGTCATAACGGCATCAATGCCCAGCAGCTCGTTGAGTTCTTCGTTTTCAATGCCGTCGTTGTAGGTGGAAAGGAGAGGTCTGGCTTCAGGTCGCGAATAGATTAATTCGCAGCCCGATGTATCTTGGTTGTTACAGTCACCGGCAAAATAGCCGAGTTCACCATCCGGAACTCTGCTATCATCGGACTCTGGCGGGTCGCCCTGAGTGTCTTGCGCCGGCACGTAAAGGGAAAAGACGCTGAGCTGTGAAGCACCCGTCATTGTGTCCGGTGTTCTCGAGATGTTGCGGGTGAATAATGGCCCATCATCTGCGGCTTGCAGCGTGGCTATCATGATTCCGCCTAGCAACAAGAGTAAGACTAAAGTGATAAGATATGTTCGTTTGACCTTCATTGGATCCTCCCGGTTAAGATCGGTTTTACGGCCGTTAACGGCCGTATCACAAATATAAAATTCAGCTACCGCTCAATGGTTTTGCTCCCCATGAATCGGTGTTGGCTGTTGGCTCCCCCGGTTACCTCGTGATGGTATAATGCAGTGGTACTGAGGTACCAGGAGTAGTACTACTGTACTACAGGCTACTAAACCAATCCTCAACGAAATTTGTGATTTGGTGAAAAGTTGCGTGAAAATATGAGAATTCAGACAGATTTATGGGAGATTTGACTGGAAAACGGCCGTTTCTCAGCCAGGCGGGATTCAATTTGCCGTCACCAACCCAACATTATGAATTATCTGATTTGTTCGTGCGGCAAGGGTTTGTTACGTCCTGGCTCAAGATGAGGTCTAATTCGTTTTTGAGCGCGGCGGCCAGCCGTTGGCAGTAGGCGATGCTGTCCTGCAAGGTGTCTGTGCCATGAGATAGTCGGACTAACTGCTGGTAGGCATTTTCCCGATGGGGGGCTATGGTCAGGATTTTGAGATAAATGCTGCGGGCTTGTTCGGTTTGATCTTGCTGTTGATACAGATTGCCTAACTCTTCCAAGGCACTCAGATAGAGTTGGCGCAGCCGGGTTTGCTCGTTACTGGGACTGATGCCGGTTGGGATGACAAGATCGCTGAGGTATTCGTCCCCATATAGTGCGATTGCTTCTTCGTATAGCTGGATTGCTTTGGCAACGGCCGTTTCCAACCGCGCCTGTTGAATTCCAAGCCTAAATGCATCCATGTCAATCCAGTGCGGCTGATTACCACCCAGCCAGTAGAAACCATCTTCATAAAAAATATAATGCGACTCATTTCCCCGGTTTAATTCCGGTTCCAGACAGCGGCGCAAATTATAAACAGTCTTATTCAGGTTGCGTAAAGCAGCTGCGTGGTCAAGTTCTGACCATAGAGCTTCAATTATGTCTTCTCTTTTGACCGGCTCACCCCGTTTTAAGACCAGAAAGACGAATAGGCTGCGCACTTTGGCCCGACGCCAAAATTTGCCGTGAATTTGGCTGCCATCTGCCCGCCACACGGTTAAAGATCCCAGCATGTTGACCCGTAAGCGGTATTGGGGAAATGCTCGATTTTTGACCAACCGCATTAAATGGATGGTGACAGCTTGTTCCGGCTGGCGACGGTCGTTTTGCTGGGGGACGACAATGGTGCTGAAATTGGTCAGCACATTTTTGCCATCTTTATTTTTTAACTGCAAATCGAAGTGGGGAATGGGTTCCTGTTGATCAATCCTGGTCTGAATTGGACAGTCGGGGCTGCAAAATGGCTGACCATCTAATGTTATTCCCTGGAGCAATTTCCAGCAAGGCTGTCCGTTAGCTTCATCGGCTGTGATACCGAGTATCTCTTCGGCCGCTGCATTCCAATAGACAACGCATTTTTCCTCGTTGATGGCGCAAACAGCATCGCCGGTATGAGTTAGAATGTCTAGCGTGTTGTCCATGTTTATATATCCTTCATACTGCTGCTCCAATAAATGATTGGTGGAGTCGCAGATGTCCCTATTCTAATTAGACGGCTGAGCGTTGACCGAGATACGGCCGTTTCTTGCACCTGAGTCAATATTTATTCAGCCCGAATAAGCGGCAGGTACGTTTGATGCGGCCATTCAATCGCGCTATGTTGGCCAAAATAAACGTATACCCGTCCTAAAATTGTTTTGCTGTCGCGCTGGTAGCGTGGTGCGCCGATGATGATGTCCTGGTTGCCGTCGCCGGTAATATCACCGGCTGCACCGACGGCAAAACCAAATTCTGTCTCGGCTTTTTCGCCCACAGCACGCCAGCCAGTTGTTTGCAATCGTATGGGTGCTCCCCAATACACAAAAGCGGCTCCCTCAATCGAATTTTGCCCATCTTCCGGGTTTTCATTGTAGCGATAAGCGCCTACGATAACATCGTCATACCCGTCCTGGTTGACATCACCGGCAGCGGCGGCGGCGTAGCCAAACAATGAGCCTGGTTGATCGGGAACGGCCGTCCAGCTTGCTTCTGCCCCTAATCCAGTATTTGAGCCATGAAAAACAAAGACAGCCCCATCGAAATCCTGGCCACTTGGAAAACGGGGTGCGCCAATGATGATGTCATCGAACCCGTCATGGTTGACGTCACCGGCCGTGTCTACACTGGTACCAAACGATGCATCCGCAACCCCCCCGGCTGCCGTCCAGTCGGGCGTGCCTGCCTGATTGAGATCGGTGGCACTGCCAAAATAAACAAAAGCCGCCCCGCCCACTTCCTGTCCATTATCGTAATTGGGTGCCCCGATGATGATGTCATCAAACCCATCGTTGTTGATGTCTCCGGCCGTATTGACAGCTGCGCCAAAATCGGCACCCGGATCATCGCCGATTACCATCCAATCGGGTGCAGTTTGGGTTAACCCGTTGGCGGAACCATAAAAAACAAGGGCTGCGCCAACTTTTTTATCATTTTGCTCATACCGCCTGGCGCCGATGATAATGTCGTCAAAGCCATCATTGTTGACGTCGCCGGCGGAAGAAACCGCATATCCCAGATTTTCATCAGAGCGGTCGCCGGCAAAGGTCCAGTCGGCTTCACCAGTGCCTAATCCTGTGGCGGAACCGTAAAACAGGTAGACGCGTCCCTGGTGCGACACGTTGGCCAGGTCGGGAATGGTATATTCATAGGCGCCAATAAGTATGTCGTCGTAGCCGTCGCCGTTCACATCGTCAGCGCTGTTGACAGCTCCCCCAAAGTGCGAGCCTTGTACAGCGCCGCCGGTTGTCCACTGTGGTTGCAGAGGCAAACCGGAAGCAGCGCCATAATAGACGAAGGCTGTCCCGCCGGGATATTCTTCTGTTGTGTACTTGGGGCCGCCCACGATGATGTCGTCGTAGCCGTCACCGTTGATGTCGCCAGCGCCGTTGACGGCCGAGGCGAACTCCGCGCCATGCTGGTCGCCTTCATCGTACCAGGGGGTGGCGACAAGACCGGGCAGGGTGAGAGGACTGCTTGTTTGTTGGCTGAGGACGGATTTTGTAAAAATCACCGCCGTTACCAGACAAGCAAGCCCGACTAAATAGGAAAGTGGCTCCCGTCTTTTCCCCATCATGGTACTAGCGTACCAAAGATGACTAAACCAACCCTAAACGGCCGTTAATATCCCCAAAATAAAAACGCCCGTTTCTTATTACGGGCGCGGTCAATATTCGCCAGTCAATGGAACTATTGCGATTCACATTTGGCCAGCGTACAAAGGCGGCGTGTTTCCTGTGTCGGGACCGCATTGAGTTCTAAACGTAACGCGTCATTCAGGCGGCGGCAGTAGTTGGCCGCAGTTGTTGTTTCACCCTGCCGGATTAAAAGACGCATCAGCCGTTGGCAGGCAGTTTCCCGGGTGTGGTCTATTGACATGATTTTTTGATAGACTTCCTTCGCTTTTTCATCCTGGCTGTTTTGTTCGTGCAGCAAGCCCATTTCTTCCATGGCGGCTAAATAACGTTGGTGCAAACGATGTTGTTCACCAGAGGAGGCGATTTCAGTATTGCCTAAATCGGTTAAGTATTCGCCGCGATAGAGGGTCAATATTTCTTTATACATGGACAGTGCTTTGTTGCGGTCGCGTTCTATCCGGGCACGACGGATGCCTTGCTCAAATGCTTGTATATCTACCCAATGGGATTGGCTGTTGTCTAAACGGTAGTTGGCGCCTTCGTATATGACATAAATCGAATCGCTGCCCCGTTTCAAATCAGGTTCCAGACTGCGGCGCAGATTATAAACTGTGGTGTTCAAATTACGCAGGCCAGCTTCATAATCCAGGTCGGGCCATAAAACATCGATAAGTGTTTCACGCGGCACCGGTCCCTTTTGCAGCACCAAATATACCAGCAAAGCGCGTACCTTAACCCGCCGCCACAACGGCCCTTCAACTAAAGTGCCATCCGGCCGCCAAACGATTGTAGGCCCAAGCAGATGAATGCGCAGTCGCCCTGGCGCCATAGGCTGGTCGGCTAAAAAGCGGGTCAGGTGCATGAGGTGGGGTTGTTCTGTCCGGTTTGTTTCATGTGGCAGCGGTAATGTACTGACATTGACTAACAAGCGGTGACCATCCCGGTGTTGAACCAGCAGATCGAAGTTTTCTCCGGGTTTGCCCTGGGAAACAGAATTGGCTATTGGGCAATCATGACGGCAGAAGTTACTACCTTCAGTGGAATGGCCTCCAACTACCTCCCAACATTTTTTTCCCAGTGCTTCTTTTTCAGTATAGCCCAGCATCTGTTCAGCTGCTTGATTCCAAAAAACAATCGTTTGTTCTCCGTCAACAGCGTATGCTCCATCTTGAGTATTGGAAAAAATAGTCAAAATAGAGTGATTTTGTGGCTTCTGATTGTTTTGGCTGCCCGTCATAATCATTCCTAACGGCCGAATGAATTTTGAATGAAAAAGGGGGCTGGTGTGTGTAATGAAAGTTCAATGATAGCCCCTATTCAAGAGGTTATCAGGCATTCATTAAGATGAAGCTTACGAAAAACTTTTATTGTTAAGTGGGGAAGAAGATTGGTTTCGTCTTGACTCTCCCCTTGGGTCCGGGTGTATCATACAATTAGTTCTGGCCTGAACGAATAACAATGATAAATGGAGTAAGTGATTCATGCTCAAAATTGGGGAGTTTGCCAAAAAGACGCAGGTGACCGTCAAAACGCTGCGCCATTACGATCGATTAGGTTTGTTGAAACCGGCCTGGATTGATCGTTTTACCGGCTATCGGTATTATGCCCAAGAGCAATTGCCCCGTCTTAACCGTATTATGGTGCTCAAAGATTTGGGGTTTACATTGCAGCAAACCGGGCGTATTTTGCAAAATGAATTGACGGTTGATGAACTGCGGGGGATGCTGCGGCTTAAATGTGCCGAACTGGAGCAGCACATTGAGGAAGAGCAAGCCCGCCTGGCTCGTGTTGAAGCGCGGCTGCGCCAAATTGAACATGAGGGCGATTTCCTGATGAGCCTGGTCACACAGCGCAAGGAGCAGCGCAAGGAGCGTTTGATAATGGAACCAAAAATTGTAACCAAACCGGCTTTTACGGCCGTTGGCCTGATGTATTTTGGTAAGAATGAGAATAATGAGATTCCGCAGGTGTGGGGAAAGTTGAACCCGCGACATGAAGAAATTAAGCACCGGGCGGGGCCAGCTTATGGGATTTGTGGCGATTTGGAGGATGACGGCCGTTTCCACTACCTCGCCGGCTTTGAAGTTACTGAAGCCGTCGACCTGCCCGCAGACATGGAAAAGTGGGATGTGCCCGAACAGCAGTACGCCGTCTTCCC
>JBNKZT010000360.1:0-6362 GCA_050301775.1 Promineifilaceae bacterium (SeqCode) | reverse complement strand
GGTCATTTTACGCTCTATGCCCATGCTGTCTGATGTGGCTTTATACTGAGCAGGAATCGTGACCAACTGCTGTTTGATGCCCTCCGGTTTTCGGACCGAGTTAACCAGGCTCCAAATAGAAGGTGTCCAGCTGCTGGAAACAGTATAAGTTGGTTCCTGCTGCCAGGGTTCGATGCGCGCATCATCGGTGATAACCCGGGTAACAACGGGATCGAACGACTCAATCGTGTCATACGTCCCCCCTTCAAATAGTATTCCCCGGGCAAGGGTTCCAGCCTGAGATATATCCTGACTGGTAAGTGGTTGGATAGGGTAGCCAGCAATCGTTTGTGTTTGACCATCAACTTTGAAATATTGGCCACTTGCGACCGTGCCCGTCACTGTCTCTGTAGTAAAGCTGGGATTGATGGTGTAGGTTTGCTCACAAAGTGCATCAGCTGTACACAACTCGGCCTGGCTCTGGCTGAATTGGGGCGTTTTGGGGTTGACAGCGGTAACGGCGGCTGCTTCCGGAAAGTGCAATTGCAACATAGGCAACCCATAAAGTGTGGCAATATTCAGCACCTTTTCATCATACGTGGTCAGGGAATGAACGCCCATGGCATTCATATATTCCAATTTTGCCAATTGTAATGCCTCGCCGACGGTTGCATCGGTTTCCAGATTTTGCACAAAATAATGCATGAGTTTTTCTGAGTAACCAATCGCATCGCCATCCCCATAGGCAAAACCGGTATTGGCCACATAGGTGGCGCCCCGGCTCAACAAAACCTGGGCAAAATCCAGGTTTTGTCCCGACATCGCCTGCCCGTTGGCAACCGATAACCCGGAATGACAACCCACGGAAAAGACGACTGTACCATCTAACTGCGTGCTGGCTGCGACTTCGGCTGGTGTCACGACTCCACCGGCCGTTTCCGCTGGGACAGCGCGGTCGTGGCTAAAATGGGCGTTAATGGCCTGAACATCGTGGCGTTGTTCTAACCATATGTTTCTTAATGCTTCAGCCTGCCAGAAATCTGAAATTAATGTGGAGACGGTTAATCCCTTCCCTTCTAACTCGCCTTGCACCGCCTGCCCGTGATCAGTCAGAAAATCGTAGCCGGTGACTAATCCGGTCGTTACGGTAAGGCCCGGCGTTTGCAAGAAAGTCTCAATCGCCGTTATCATCTCTGCTGGCGTTTCCACCAGGCGGCCCAGTCCATATTCAGGCAAAATCAACTCGCGCCCACGCCAGGGAATAGGCGTAAACCCACTATAGTAATTATCACTCAGGAAAAAGCTTTGACTGAGGGCCGCGCCCAATGGCTTATCCTTAAGCAGACCTTCGTGATACGTGTTTTCATTGGCCACGGGTACTTCATCTGGTACCCGCCGAAATGGTATGATTTCGTCCCCGCCAACAATGACGATATAGGCCAAATCCGGGTACGCACTTTTAATGGTTGTCAAGAATTGTTTCACCGAAACGGCAACCAGGTTTGCATACAGCGGATCGTTGGCATGCTTATCCCAGGCTTCATAAACGTCAAGCAAAGCGTCATCCTGAAAAGGTTCGGGCAGACTGCCCAAATCGATGATCTGGCCGGCCACAGTCGGGTGGTTTGCCAGGTTTTGTACGGCCGTTATCAGCTGCGTTGTGGAAATGGGGTAGCGTTCCGCCAACCGGCCTTCGTGGGTTAAGATGAGCGTTTTTACGCCCGGGTAAGTCGTGTTTAAGGGGGGAAAGGTGATGGGTTGAAAATCGGGAAGAATTACCTGGTTTGAAAAAATGTCCACATTGAGAGAATAAGGTTTTGTGTAATGCGCCCCGTTGTGGCCAGCAACTAAAAGATAATACCAGCCGCTCTGATCCCAAGTGTCGGTATGAATTTGCTCCGACTTAACCCCCGTCAGACAACTGGACTGCAACAAATTGCCTGTATTAGCGCCCCCCACATCCATCAACTGGCCCAAGTACATGGTTGAACAACTGTTGCCGTCGCCAATTCCCTGGGCATTGGCGATACCCTGCGCGTTCGCTATCCCTTGGGCATTGGCAATTCCTTGAGCGTTGGCAATTCCCTGCGCATTGGCAATATCATCTGGGGAGGTTGCCTCTTTCTCCAGGCCGGTAAAGATGAACATGTCGTAGTCGCCTGGTAAGTCAGTGAGCGTGGTCGTAATTGTGGCATTGCTGCCCCCAACCGGAATGCGGAACCAATGGACATCTTGCTCGTCGTTGATGGCAAATTCATGAGCGCCCGGGTTCAAGATCGGCGCATTCTGCCAGGAATTTTTCATGCCGGGGTCGGTGAGCCAATCTTGGCCGTTTACATTGGCGCTGTAACTATCACCGGCGCCGCCACTATTGCCGGGGCCATCGGCACTGCCCCACCAGGTGTGGCGAGCATCAATTGTCTGCCCGGTCTGGTTGTTAATTCCCAACCCCACATTTCCGGCAATCACATTATTGACTAAATTGAGCGTTCCACCTTGCAACAAAATGCCATTGTTCCCACTGGCGGCTACAGTGCTGTTGGTTAAAGTAATCGCTCCTCCAGTTTGCCGAATACCATTTTGGGCGAATTCAACAGAGGCATGATTGATATTCCCCTGGCTGCCAGGCGCGAAATTTAAACCAACCCAATCTCCAGGCTGGGGATTGGTGAATCGTTGGCTGCTGGCAAAATGCACCGGCGCGTTTTCGCTCCCCTTGACACTTAAAGTGCCACTAATAGTCGCCCCTAAATTGAGGTCGAATTGAACGGTTACCCCGGCCTCTATCGTTAACTGCTGTGAAGAGGGGATGCCAAGATTGTAATCAAAGGCGTCGCTGATGTCTCTGGCAATGACATAGGTGGTCAAATCGCCCTGTGTTGTCCAGACCTCATCTTGCGTTAGCTCACCACCAATGACTTGGACCGCATTGTAGTGGTTATTGGCAATATTGTTGGCCAGAAGCTGGTTACCCAGCACCATTTTAACGGCCATACCACCGTTATGATGGATATAATTATCCTGGAACTGGTTGCCGGTTGTCTGGTTCAAGGTGGCGCTGTCGCCAATGATGATGCCGCCATTGTAATTATGGGCGATTTCGTTGTTGACGGCCGTGTTGTACGAGGCGCGGGCACCAATGACAATGCCAACGCCATTGGGAAACGCGTTGACGCCGGCGCTATCCAGACCAATTTTGTTACCGATAACTTCTTGTCCCGTCGTGCCGGAACTGGCCAGCCAGACCCCCTGGTCTTTATTGCCGCTGATGATATTTTGCTCTGTCGGATCAAAGCCGCCAATGCGATTATTGGCGGCCTGCAAATTGATGAGGATACCGGCCCCTTTATTGCCAACGGCCGTTGTCTCTGAGAGATTCAAGCCAATGATGTTACCCAGTACATCGTTACTGTTTGTACCGTTGCCGCCGATGATGAGGCCATGACCATCGTTGCCGCTAATCACGTTGGCCTGCAGTAGATTGTTGCTGGCATTAGCTGTTAAAATAACCCCAAATTCACTGTTGCCTGCAGGAACCGAACCGGTGGCGTTCAGGCCAATGATGTTGCCACGAATCTCATTGTTATCAGCGATGGCAACTTCTATGCCCCCACGCCCGTTGCCGCTTAATACATTACCTTCTCCGGCACTGCTGCCACCGACAATATTACCGCCGGCTCCAATGCCAACGTAGACGCCTGATAGTTCGTTGGGTACGGCCGTAACGCCGGTGCTATCCAACCCAATCACATTACCTAAGACGCGGTTCCCGGTAGCGCCATTCCCATCAACCTGAACACCATAATTGGTATTGCCGCTAATGGTATTTTGTAGATCGGCCGTTGCCCCGCCAACGATGTTGTTGGGGGCGCTTAATATATGGACGCCGTTTTGCCCATTGGGCAAAGCAACAGAACCGGTGATGTCTGTTCCAATCAAGTTCCCCACAACTTCATTGTTTGACGTTTGAGCATCCCGAATCACGACGCCGGTCAGATTATTACCACTAATAATATTGTCCTGAATCCGGTTTTGGTTGGTCCCGGAGGCGACAACCACACCGGCCATCGCATTACCCCGGCCAAGCGTGCCGGTAATATCTGTTCCCAACAAATTGCCGACCAGCAGATTATCAAGCGTGGTAGTGTTTTCCAGGAAAACTCCGTAATAGTTCTGGCTGATTAAATTTCCTTGCCCCAGTGGGCCATTGCCAATCAGCCTGTCTCCCCCAATAACGGCATTGGTCGTTCCTTGTGCCAGGCGAATGCCGGCAAAGGAAAAGTTAACGATCTGTAACCCGCGGACGGTGACACCATCGCTCCCCGTAATATTCAGGCCGATACTGTTCGCCAGCGCTATCTGGCTGCCATCGAGGATGACCCCGGCATTACTGGCGTCGATTGTAATGTTATCCAGCGCAATGGTCGGTAGATCAGTTTGTAACGTAATGGTGACCGGGGAAGTTGGCGGGAAAATGGCCGTGTCAAACGTAATCGTATCGCCGGCAGCCATATCCAGCATAGCCTGACGCAGCGTGCCTGGTCCATTATCGGCGGCGCTGGTTACCCCGAATACCTGGTCGACAGTAAACACTGCTTCTAATGCAGCCGAGTTGGTAGTGAGGGTGAAGTAGCTGAGGGTAACGACCGTGCTCACCAACACGATAAGAATTAATCTACGACCTAAAGCAGTCGGATTTATCCCCTGAAAGCCTCTCATGATTTCCTCCAAAATGTATTCACAATCACGGTCAGGTAAGGGGACAGTTCCCAAGAACCGTTCCCTTAACGGTATAGGGGATTGAGTCCACTCGGTGGCTCAATCGGTCAAGCCAACTAACTTTTACCCAGCTATTTGATCACGATGGGGATATACACACAATGGTCGCAACTTTCACCTGCTTTCACATCCGCACTGGCCGGATAAAATTCTGAAGTCGTTCCCGCCTCAGCGTCCGTTACTGTGACTGCTAAATAAGGCCAATTTGCAAAGGAGATGTCATGACAATTAAGAACGCCTGTAGAATCAGCAGTGCATTGGCGAATGAATGCTTCTCCGGCCGGTTCAGTGGTTGAATTTCCGAATACTTCGACGATGCAGTTGGCGCAGACGGTGGTTGAAATCGTTTGCGTGGTTGTGATATACAAAATCTGGGGTGGGGCTGGTAAGGGGATGGGCGTGTCAGGGTTCAGAAATTCAATTTCTGCTTCGTCATTGTTGAAGATGCTGTTTTGGGTAATCGTATTTCCAACCGTTTGGTCGCCATCAACGGCGATGCCGTTACCATCGTTATTCACGATTTTGTTGTCGGGGCCTACCAGGTTGTCTTCCGTGCCATCGGTCAGCCACAAACCATGCCCGCCATTCGGCAGTGCGCTTGTGCCGCTGCTATCTATCCCAATGTCATTGCCCTGGATAATATTCCCTTTTGTGCTGCTTCCGGTAAGCTTAATTCCGGCGGCACTATTTCCACTAATGAGGTTACCTTCATTGACGTTGCCGCTGCCTATCTCATTATTTTGTGGTCCAAAGCGGATGTCTATCCCGTTAGCATTGCCAAGCACGGCCGTGCCAGCCGCATTCGTCCCAATGAAATTAGCCAGCACCTGGTTTTGGCCTGTACCCTGCCCCTGCATGAATATACCCGCATTTGTGTTACCGCTGATCACGTTCCCTGCCGCAGCTGTGGTCCCCCCAATGATGTTGCTACTAGCCCCCTGCAAAAGTGTAACACCGTCGTAATTGCTAACGGCCATGTTTCCAGTGACATCCACCCCAATATAATTGCCTTCTACCCGATTATCAGAAGCGCCTGCCCCTTCGATTTGCACACCTGCATCCGTATTACCGCTGATAACATTTCGTGAAGCCGGATCAACGCCGCCAATGACATTGCCATAGGTGCCAAAGGCAATGGCCACGCCCCACTTATTGGGAATCGCTGCACTACCGGCCAGATTAGTCCCTATAAAATTGCCTGCCACCAAATTGCCCGTTGTGCCATGATCGTCTTCATCAGATTCTGTTTCCCGGTCTTGTATGAGCACCCCAGCATCCAGATTACCGCTAATCAGGTTACGTTTCTTGTCGCTTGGACCGCCTATCTCATTGTGATCGGCGCCAACCAATAGGCCAATCCCCACATCGTTGCCAATTGCAGTTGTCCCACTTATGTTTGTGCCAACCTGGTTACCCCACACTTTATTTTGGGCAGTCCCTGTGCCATGTATCGCCAGCCCGACGATCCGGTTCCCGCTGATCAAGTTTCCAGCGCCGACCGTGTCTCCCCCAATCGTGTTATCAGAGGCACCCAACGTAATTTGCACGCCATAATCATTGGGTACGGCCGTGTCTCCTGCCGCATCTGTCCCAATAAGATTACC
>JBNKZT010000359.1:0-6364 GCA_050301775.1 Promineifilaceae bacterium (SeqCode) | reverse complement strand
TGCTTTATCACGGCTGTATCGCTATGAATGAGGACGGATCGTTTATGGCCCTCAAGCTGCACGGTCAGGAATATGCCGGCAAAATCTACATGGATCGGGTGGAGCGGCTGGCCCGGCAAGGTTACTTTGCGACGGATCCGGAACAAAAACAGTATGGTCTGGATGCGATCTGGTATTTGTGGAGCGGCGGCCGTTCACCTTTGTTTGGCAAAGACAAGATGGCGACCTTCGAGCGTTATTTTCTGGCCGATAAGGAGACGCACCGGGAAAACAAGAATCCCTATTACAAACTGCGCGATAAAAAGAAAACGGCCGTTAAAATCCTCACCGAATTCGGCCTTGATCCCGATACCGCCCACATCATCAACGGGCATGTTCCGGTCGAAGTCAAACATGGCGAAAGCCCGATTAAGGCTGGGGGGAAACTGCTAGTCATAGACGGAGGCCTGTCCAAAGCGTATCAAGCCAAAACCGGCATTGCTGGCTACACACTGATCTACAATTCGTATGGCCTGCTGCTGGCCTCCCATGAACCGTTTGAGTCTACACAAAAAGCCATCGAGGAAGGCATCGATATTCATTCCAAAACGGAAATACTGGAGCAAAATCGCCACCGGATTTTTGTAAAGGATACCGATCTGGGCCACGAAATTAAAAAACGGATTACTGAGCTTAAGTCGCTGCTGGATGCGTACCGGGTCGGGCTGATCAAGGAAAATATTGATTCCTGATTGATTCCCCCTTGACAAGGAAATGTGAATCCTGCTATTATTTCTGCATACCGGTTTGTAATACAAACCGGTATGCAAGCAGAATTAATTGTAAAGGAGCACAATTATGAACCAAAATATTGATGATGTGATGCGTCGTACCTATCGTTACTACTATGAAGACGGGTTGGTGGAAACGGCCGTTGGCACACTCTTCTTTATCATCGGACTAACCCTACTCGGTTGGCACACCATCAAACTAAATCCGGCCCTGGGAATTGGCATGGTCATCCTGTCCGTATTGCTCATTTTCGGCAGCACCTTGTTTGTGCAAAAAACGATTCCTACTCTCAAAGAGCGCTTCGTCCATCCCCGTACCGGCAAAGTTGTCTACCGGCAGGAAGAACCCCAAAAACAATCTGGCCGTTGGCTTCTGTACGCCGTTTTAGTGGTTTTCGTCGTGGCCATCTTTTTGCCGGAACAATTCAACCAGATGGCGCTGATGGAAGGTACACTGCTGGGAGCGATCTTCATTTACCTGGGACATCGGATACATCTGAGCCGATTTTACTGGCTGGGTGGCGCAGCGATCCTGGTTGGTATGGCCGCCGTACTGCTGTTCAGCAATGACATCAGCGGCAGCGCGTTCACCTTTGGCAGCACCGGTTTGATTTTGCTGGTCAGCGGCCTCATTGTTTTGAACCGTTACCTGAGGCGCCATCCCCAAATCGAGGTGGAAGATGAATGATGAGCTGCGCCGCCTGGTGGATATTGACCGCGTGATTCATGAACCAGCTCGTTTGTTGATAACGGCCGTTCTCTACACCGTCGAAAGCGCCGATTTCCTGTACCTGCTCCACGCCACCGAACTGACCAAGGGCAACCTTTCCTCCCATTTGATGCGGCTGGAAAAGGCGGAATACGTAACCATTGAAAAAACGTTTGAAGGCAAGACCCCGCGTACACTTTGTCGTTTGACCGATGCCGGCCGAGAAGCCTTCGAAGCATACCGTGAACAAATGAAAGCGGCTATTTGATAGGAATGGGCGACAATTGTCGCCCATTCCGCCACAATGATGCCAGCAGCATGGGAGTCAGCAGCATGACGCACAGCCAGTAAACCCATTGAATTCCCGATAATGGCAGCAGCGCGTAAGCCAGCGGCGGCCCAATCGCACTGCCCAAATCGCCAACAGTGAACAAGATGCCCAGGTAACGGCCACTTCGGCTTTTGCCAGAGTGTCGCCCATTACCGGCCAAATCCCCCACCAGCGCTGTAGACAATCCCTGATTGCTTCCACTCGCTATACTGGTCAATGGCAGACCCAATAAAACAGCCAATGGCAGCCCCAGTGCCAGCAGCCCAAAGCCGGTCATGCCTGTGGCCACGCTGCCCGACACTACGCGCCAGCGATTGCCGACGCGATCTGATAAACGGCCCACCAGCGGCGCCGATGCCATGTTGAGCAGCGCTGTTATGCCTAATCCCAGCCCGGTTAAGGTAGCCACACCAATCGACCAGCGGCCCAATGTCACTGTCTCACCCAATAGTTGGCGCAAATAAAGGCCAAAGGTAGACATCAAAATACCGGCTAGCACGAGCCGGTTCACGCCCAGCAAGCCCACAGCGGCGGACAATTCGATCTTTTGGGAAGAGGATAATGGGGAGGGGGGAACGGCCGTTTCCCTTTCATCTCCCTCCTTCACTTTCAACCCTCGCGTTTCCGGCAGCAACAACAAGGCGACCAGCGCGCCCGCCGTTGTCAGCCCGGCAGCTATCCCCATCGCCCCCTGGTAGCCCAGCCAATCGGTGAGCAGCCCGCCCAAAATCGAGCCGGACGCCGCACCTAGAAAAAAAGAGACATGGTAATAGCCTACCCACCGCCCCCGATTGTCACCGTTTGAAATATCAAAAATGATGGCATTCCCGGCCACCCAAATGCCTGACCAGGCAACACCCCACAACAGCCGCCCCAACAAAAACAAGGCAAAACCGGGCCTGAGCGCATAAATCGCGGTCGAAACAGCGCCCAGGAACAGCGCCGGGACAAACACCCATCGGCGCGGCCAACGATCGCTGAGCCAGCCCACGGTGCCATTGGCCACCAGCCGCACCCAGCGGTTGGCCGAAAGCAAAATGCCTACACTGGCCAACACCACACCAGCATCGGCTGTATGGGTGGGCAGCACTGTGTACAACGCCGAGTCGCCGATGAGGGAAAGGCAGGTGCCAATCCCCACCGCCAGCAGCACTTGCCAGGGCGAGATTGGTTTATTCATGGCGGGATTATAGCCCAATTGGGGGAAGTGGGGCCGGCGTTTTTGTTGACGAGAAGTGCCCGGCACTACGCAACTATCAACAAAAGTTCCGCAAACACTTTGGTAAAAACGGCCGTTGACACCCCCAACCTGCCTCTGCTATGATAAGGACCAATTAAAAATCAAAACAGCGATGAAAGGGACATATTATCGGTTCCGTTCGGTGCAAAGAGAGTGGCCCGACTGCTGCGAGGACCATCACCCCACCCCGATAATGACACCCTGGAGCTAAAAAGTGAAAAGCTGACCGCTGAACGGCCGTTAGCTGAATAGCCAATTCGGGTGCGCCCGTTACAGCGTAAATGGTTTAGGGGACTTCCCCAGACCGCAAAGAGTCTGGCGACTCACCGAGTCGCTCGAAAATGGTGGTGGCACCACGATGGCAATCACGCCCTCGTCCTTCCAGGAGGACGAGGGCTTTTTTTATTTACCCTCCGGGAGGTTTCACCAAACCTTCCAGAGGGTGACACCAGGAGAATGTTATGCAAGAAATTCAGACAGTAGAAGTAAAATCATTTGTCGGCCAGCGGGTGCGCCTGCAAGGCTGGCTGTACAATGTGCGCCGCATGGGAGGCATCAGTTTTATCGTCCTGCGCGATGGCTGGGGAACTATCCAGGCCGTCACCGAAAACGAGGCCGACCTGACGCCAATAGCCGAGTTGGCCTTGGAGACAGTCATTGCCCTGGAAGGTACTGTGGTCAGCTCGCCGCAAGCGCCAGGCGGAATAGAACTGCATCAGCCGTGCCTGGAAGTAATTACGCCAGTAAAGGAAACACCGCCCATCCCGCTCAACAAGCGGCAAATCAAGGCTGGTTTGCCAACCCAGTTAGATCACGCCACCGTCCTGAACCGGCATCCGGCGCGGCGAGCTGTGTTCCGACTGGCGGCGGGCGCAATGGCCGGTTTCCGTCAAACATTAACGGCACACCATTTCACCGAAGTACAAACGCCCAAAATTGTAGCTTCGGCCACAGAGAGTGGCGCCAACGTGTTCAAGCTGGGCTACTTTGGCCGGGATGCGTACCTGGCGCAAAGTCCGCAGTTTTATAAGCAAATCATGGTCGGCGTGTTTGGCCGTGTGTTTGAAGTGGGGCCAGTCTTCCGTGCCGAGCCGCACGATACGTCACGTCATGTCAATGAGTACGTCAGTCTGGACGTGGAGTTTGGCTTTATTGAAGATCATTTTACAGTGATGGCGCTGCTGCGCGAGGTAATGGCCGGCATTTTTGCTGAGTTATTGACTCATTACGAGACGGAATTGGCGCTGCTGCAAGCGCAGCTGCCAGTCGTGCCGTCACAAATCCCGCACATCCATTTTGCCGCAGCGCAAGAATTGATTTTGCGCTTGCATGGCGTTGACGTTCGTAATGAACCCGATCTGTCGCCGCAAGATGAACGCTGGCTGGGCGAGTGGGCGCAGCAAGAGCATGGCAGTGATTTTTTGTTTGTGACCGGCTACCCGATGGTGAAACGGCCGTTTTACACCCATCCCGATCCGCAAAATCCCACCTACTCCAACTCCTTCGACCTGTTATTCCGCGGCACAGAACTGGTGACCGGCGGCCAGCGGCTGCATGTGTACGCCGACTATCTGGCAGCACTGGAAACGGCCAATTTACCAACGATTCCGTTTGAGACCTATCTGGAAGCATTCCAATATGGGATGCCGCCCCATGGCGGTTTTGCTATCGGGTTGGAGCGGCTGTTGATGCAGTTGTTGGCCCTGCCCAATCTGCGCCTGGCCACCCTGTTCCCGCGTGACATGGGCCGGTTAACGCCTTGATTGCGGATGCTCAGATCGGGTTCTCGCGTTACAATAAAAGCATGGATTTTTTGCAAGGATTAAATGAAGCTCAACGTAAAGCCGTTACGGCCGTCAACGGCCCCGTTCTCGTCTTAGCTGGGCCAGGCAGCGGCAAAACCCGCGTCCTCACCCACCGCATTGTTTACCTCATTCAGGAAGTGAGAGTGTCGCCCTGGAACATCCTGGCCGTTACCTTCACCAACAAGGCCGCGAAAGAAATGCGCCATCGGGTAGAGGAGATGTTAGACGGCCGTTTACGCGGCTTGATGATGGGCACCTTTCACTCGACCTGTGCCCGTATCCTGCGCCGTGAAACCGACAATCTAACCTACTACGACAAAGATTTTGTCATCTTCGACACAGCCGACCAGCAGCAGGTGGTTAAACAAGCGCTCAAAGACCTGAATCTGGACGACAAAAAGTTCCCGCCCAACAAAATGCTCAGCGGCATCAGCAATGCCAAAAACGAACTGTTGACGCCGGATTTGTACAACGCCACCAACTACATCGCCGAAGTCACGCGGCGTGTTTACGGGCGCTACCAGGACATCCTGCACGCCAACAACGCCATGGATTTTGACGATTTGCTCATGAACGTCGTTTTGCTCTTCGATGAACGGCCAGATGTCCTGGGAAAATACCAGGAACAATATCACCACATTCTTGTCGACGAGTTCCAGGACACCAACACCGCCCAATACGCAATGGTCAAGCGGCTGGCCATCGGCCATAACAATGTTTTTGTCGTTGGCGACAGCGACCAATCCATTTACAAATGGCGCGGCGCCGATTACCGCAACATCAACCGCTTCCGCGAAAATTACCCCGATGCCCAACAAATTTTGCTGGAACAAAACTACCGTTCCACCCAGATTATTCTGGACGCGGCCAAGGCGGTCATCCAGCACAACAGCAACCGGGTCCACAAGGATTTGTTCACCGAGCGGCACGGCGGCGAGCGCATTATCGTCCGTGAAGCGTACAACGATATTGAAGAAGCGGAAACCATTGTGAACACGATTCAATCAGCGTTGTTGGACGGCCGTTCCCCCTCTGATTTTGCCGTCATGTACCGCACCAACGCCCAGTCCCGTTCCATTGAAGAAGCATTCGTGCGGGCCAACATGCCCTACCGGTTAGTGGGTGCCACTCAATTCTACAAACGGCGCGAGGTCAAGGATTTGATCGCCTATTTGCGATTGGTGCATAATCCGCTGGATTCGGTCAGCTACGGCCGTATCGTCAACGTCCCCACACGCGGCATCGGCGCCAAAAGCAAGGAACAGTTGCAATCCTGGGCTGAAAGTCAGGGATTAACACCAGTAGAAGGCCACATCATGCTAGCCATTGACCCAGACGTACAACATCCGTTTAACGGCCGTGCCTTCAATGCCCTTAGCAAATTTGGCAGCCTGCTCGACGCCTGGATCACCCTGCGTGAACAAGTCAGCGTCGGTGAGCTGATGGACACCATTCTGGAGCAAACCGGCTACCGCGAATACATCGACGACGGCACCGAGGAGGGCGAAG
>JBNKZT010000358.1:0-6365 GCA_050301775.1 Promineifilaceae bacterium (SeqCode) | reverse complement strand
ATACCGCCTCGGCCTGCGCGTCAGGCGTGTCCAGCCAGCCCACTGCCAGTAGATCGGGATTTTTCCGGTAACGCGTGTGGTGATGTGTCTCACCCGTGATTTTGGTAAAAAACGGCGAGACGTTCTGAATCAGGTGATCCACCATGCCTTTGAGCGTTGAGCCATACCCGCCAAAGGCAATCGGCGTGAGAAAGATTATCAAATCGCCGGCGATGGCGGCCGCGGCAATGGTACGGTTATCATCATTTACATTGCACATGCCGGGGGTGCGCACCCAGCAGAAGAAGTCGCCGGCGCAGTTGCCGATTTTCTGCTCACAGAGAGCAAAATGTTCCACATCCCAGCCTTGCCTTTGAAACTGCACCGTCACTTCTGTGCGGATGCGCCCGCCGGTGATGTCATTTTCCATTGATCCATCGAGAATAATTGCTTTCACGGTAAATCTCCTTCGCACCTTCGACATGGAAGGTCTTGTATTCAACTTGGGTAAAATTCATGGTTACAGTGTAGGCTTCCTTAACTGCCCCCGCATCTGGCGAAAGTTTATTCCAGGGTTTATTTTGGGTTTAGGTGTTGGCGAGGAAGGGGACGATTCTGTTCGATGACTTAGAGTAAATTCAACTCACCAGCACGAATGATAGCCTGAGCACGGTTACGCACATCCAGTTTGCGGTAGATGTTGGAGGAGTGTGCTTTAACTGTTCCCAGGCTGAGAAACAGCTTGTCAGCAATGGCCTGATTGGACAGTCCGGCGGCAAATAATCCCAGGACTTCCAACTCCCGGTTGCTGAGGGGATCAAGCAAACCTTGACTACTTTTTCCTGGTGACGCTGTGGAGATTGCCCTTTCACAAGCTGCGATTTGTTCATGCCGGTGCGCCGGGAGTTGGTGGGTGACGGCAAGGCGTTTTGCTTTTTCTAGGGCAATCCGGGCTGCGTCAGAATTTCCTTCCAGGAACTCTATTTGAGCCAGCGTCAGGTGACAAAGAACCTGGCTTTCCGCATTGACCCATTTTTCGCCTAATTCCAATCCGGTCAGGGCTAATTTCCGGGCGGCAACCAAATCTTTTTGGGCCAGACGGATTTCCGCCAGACCGTGTTGCACACCGGACGTCATCGGTAATGGTTGTCCGCTGCGTCTGCTGCCCAGCCGCAAGGCTTGATGATAAATCTCTTCAGCTTCTACCAGATCCCCTTGATTTTTCAAGGCTTCCCCGATGCGATTTAAAGCAGCAACGGCGATATGGATGTTACCGCCTTGTTCGCCAAGCTGTCTGGCTTCCTGTAAAAAGGCTAATTCACGTTCCGTATCTTGCCGCAGTCGGTACACGCCTCCCAACACAAACGCCACCACGCAGCGCACAGAGAAGTCATCTTTGGGAAGTCGTTCAAGGGCCAGATGGGCTTGGCTACTGGCGTATTCTAGATGCTGGTCATTGGCCGGGTTCATATGCGCCAGTCGTGCTGCTGCATAGGCACGGATAGCCGCAATCTGACCCCACAGATCGTCTGACTGCATCAGGTCGTCCAGATTCTTTTCAGCAGTTGACAACAATTCTTCGATTCGTTCCAAGTTGCCGATCAGCAAATACACCCAGGCCGAATTAACCGCAAGCCGCGGCCGCTGCTGCACCATATCCGCCGGTAATGTGTCCAACCACGCCTTTAATGTGGAAAGCTTACCAAGATGTAATAACTTCCGATCCTGGCTTTCTATAATGTCGGCAATCAGGTGATAATCGTTTGCCGCCAGAGCGTGTTTAACCGCCTCATCAAACAGGGCATGTTGTCGGAACCAGTTGGCTGCTCGCAGATGCAGTTCCGGGATTTGCTCCTTGTAAACCCGGTGCAGCCTTTTTTCCATGACCTCGGCAAAAAGGTGATGATAGCGGAACCAGACGCGATCTTCATCGAGCGGAATCAGGAACAAATTAGACGCTTCTAGCTTTTCAAGGGTTTGCCAGCTATTTTTCTGGCCGGTAACAGCATCACAGAGAGCGCCACGGAGACGGCTGAGAATGGATGTTTGCAGGAGGAACTGCTGGTAATCATCCGGCAATCCGTGAATCACTTCCTCGGTCAGGTAATCGAGGATAAAACGCTGGCTGCCGCTGAAGTTGGTGATGAAGTCGGCGATGTTGTCTCGCCCGCGCAGGGAAATCGCGGCCAATTGCAAACCGGCAATCCACCCCTCAGTGCGGGCTTCCAGCATTTCTACCTGTTCCGCAGTGAGGGAGAGGCCCATGACATGGTTGAGGAAGGCGGCGGCTTCGGTCCCCGTTAACCGCAAATCTGCCTGTCGAATTTCAGTCATCTGGCCGCGTGCCCGCCAGCGAGATAGGGGCAGCTGCGGGTCGGAACGGCTAATAATGACCAGGTGCAGGATAGGCGGCATGTTTTCCAGCAGGAAGTTGAGTACCTCATGGATGGCTGGTGTGTTGATGACGTGATAGTCATCCAGGATAAGGATGACCGGATGCTCTGTATCTGCACTCGCAGCCAAACCGGCGATGTCGTTGAGTAAGGAAGTCAGCACGGCTTCGATGGGAACGGGTTGGGGGGATTGGAGGAGGGAAACGGCCGTTTCGCCCACCGTCGTTTCTATCGTTTGCAGGGCAGCCACCAGGTAGGTGAGAAACCGGGTCAGATCATTGTCGTTTTCGTCGAGGGAGAGCCAGGTGAATGGGGATTGGGGGTTGGGGGTTGGGGATTTGTGAATCCATTCGGCGATCAGAGTAGTTTTGCCGAAGCCGGCGGGGGCGGAGACGAGGGTGAGTTTGCCGTCCAGCCCCTGTTCAAGTTTTTCGATGAGATGGGGGCGCGGGATGAGAGACGGCCGTACCCTCGGCACATACAGTTTTGTTTGTAACAAGTCGCCAGCCATGCAGCTATTATAGGGCAAAGTGAGTGTGTGTCATCCACAAAGCGGGCCGACAAGTCTCCCACAAAGGGAAAGGCCCCGCATAGCGGAAAAAATCTTATGCGGGGCCTTTTCATGGCTGAAAAATCAGGCCGGTTTTAAAGTTGCTGTTGCCTTTGCTGCTTTTCGCTCTGCAACCTTTGGCACAAAGGTAACGGCAATCCAGGCCAGGAGCCAAAGCGTGACTGCCCATGAAATCCAAATAAAAACAGTTGGCCAGGGAACCACCGCCGGTACCATCACTGCGTGGCCGCAGCACGGGTAACGATGGACGATGTGTACAAGCCATAAATCAGTATGCCACATCAGCCACCAGGCAACCAGGATGATGGCTGGCAGGGCTACCCGTATGGCTTTACCCCAGGAGAAGGCCAGGTTGAGTTGGCGACGGCCGTTACGCAAGCCATACCCAACCCAGCCTAGAAAAGCGAGGGCTGTCACGGCCAACACACCAGCCACAACCAACTGCACATTGCGAATCATCCCCAACTCGCGGCAATCATTTTGCATCAGATTGCCAGGGATATTGGCACTCCAAGAACAGGCAATATCTATTAAAAAGCCAATTATAGCGCGGTCAGAATTGGCCATGATGGCGATCCCTTCGTTGGCTTGCAAATCCATCACAATGATGGGCTTGAAGCCACGATGGTTGCCTGTTTTACGGGCGCCCTGGAGCATGTCACCAGACTTGTACAAATCGAAGCCTAAGCCGGAGACATGGGGGGATTCTGCTTCATGGGTGAAGGGAACGGCCGTTAAAATTTCGGCCACTGATTCTGGGGTGATCACACCCCGTCCGATAGGTTCGCCATTGGGGCCAGGCATCGAGGCCGCCATGAAGATGGCCAGGTCGGTGGGTGTGGTACGCAGGCCGCCCTGCGCCGTTGTTGAATATTGATAATAGGGCAAAGGGCGGTTGTACCAATCATGACCAACGGCCGCTTTCGCCATCAATTCAGGTGTCCAGCCATAATTGCTGTTCACCATCCCCAACGGGTCTAACACAGCGTGCTGAGTGTAACTGGCAAATGATTCGCCTGTCACTTCCTCAACGGCGATTTCCAGAAGCGTGTAGCCTATGGAGGAATAATGGTAATCTTCACCGGGCGGATAAGCGACATGCAGCGGCAGCATCCCCAAAACAGCGCCATTCAAAGCTTCTTCTATCGTCGGCACGTATTCACCAGGCTCAACCCCCATATCACCATCGGTTGAGAGGCCAGCCGTATGGCTGAGGATGCGGCGAATAGTGATTTGATCGTGGTCATACTCGGATGGAGGCAGGTGCCAGCGGGTCAGATATTGTTCGATGGGGGCGTCTAGATCTAAACGGCCGTCTTCCACCAGCGTCATAATTGCCCAGGCCGTTACCGGTTTGGCAATAGAGGCCGCATTAAAAACCGTTTCAGTCGTAACCGGCAATCCTTGAACCGTATCCGCCAGGCCATATCCTTTGGCCCAACTCACCGCTCCATTTTTCACCACGGCTACTGACACACCGGGCACGTTGTGCGTTCGCATCGCCTTTTCCACCACTGCATCAATCTGCGGGTCGCCGGCACTTTGATATGCCGCTTGTTCTGCGTGAACTATGCCAGAGATTGTCAGCGCCAGGATCAGTAAGGTAAATAGGGCAAACAATTTTCTTTTCATTTTTTCCTCCAAATATAAGTTCTGGGTCTTGATAATTGCGGCTGGGCAACTGTCTTGCTTTTATAATCTGGGCTTTCGCCACGTATGACAAAAGCCCAGGTAAGTAATTGATTCGGTTAAGAATGCCTCATTGACACTTTGAAAATTCTTAAGCTACAGCCTGACGCTCGACTGTTGCAGTCGTGTTGAAAGCCTGGTTCATTTCATCCACGGGCCTTCCGTTAATGGTGGCGGCGATTGGCTTTCTCATGAGATAAACGGCGGTGATGATACTCGGAACCCATACGATGAGATAATGAGATAGGGGTACATCGGTCATTTGGATAACGCCATCAAGTAGTCCGGCCGTCACCCAGAATAAATCTCCGAGCGCATGAATAATGATCAGGGGCCAGATATTGTTGACGCGCAGGCGCACAGCGCCGTACAAAATTCCAAAGATTAATGCCTCTGTAATTTGCACCAGGTTATCTTGTAGGGTCATTAGGCCACCCAGAGACTGAACCATATGCGCCGCAGCAAAAAACACGGCTGGAATGAGGAGAGCCTGCCATTTGCCCAGTGGCAAAAAAGCCCTCATAAACAAGCCACGGAAGATAGCTTCCTCGCTCAATCCGGTTAGAAGTACAGCTACCAGCAAAAGGTTAACCCGTGAGGCATCCAGTCCGATGGTGCCATAGAATACGAGCGGGAAGAACATCAGGATAAACGGCACAGTCAAGGCATACACATTTTTTGTTAGGCTAACTAAACCAGAATCCTCCCACCAGCCAATCCGCCAAATGAAGACAAGTGGCACGATTGTCGTCACAAGTGCTGCCACTACTCTGACAGGAAGCTCAGGAAAGCCAAGTATTCTGGCACCAACGACTACCACTATCAGGCCAAGCAACTGTAGAACAATTACTGTAAAGCCAAGTGCGAACCAGACGGGGTGTTTCTCAATAAAATTCTTCATGATATTTTCTCCTTCTCTTTTAGCGGCCATCTGGCCGCCGATATTTTTCTTGTCGAGCGTAGATAGAACGTGGAACCGGTAAAATAATTTGTTTGAACTAAACATGATTCTCTATTCTTGTTTCCCCGGCCTCCTCCTTTTTTGTTCGATAAGATTTACAGATACCAGAAGTAGACCAAGATCACGGATGCGGCTGATGAGTCCATATAGGGCTGATTGATCCCGAATGATGCCTTGAAGGATGGTCTGGGGTGGCGTGGTGGTCTCGTCTACAATGAGGGTCACATCTTCAAACCAGGTCGCCGTTTCCTGGGCGAGACGGCCGTTGATACGAAGCTCGTAGCGGGAATTGGGCTTGATAGATTGTTGGGGGAAATTGTCAGAGGAATCGTTCATCATCACCATGTAACCTTGCTTGTGTCGCTTGATTACAGAGTAGCGATGGACGGTATATGAGATCATTACCCAAATGGGTATTCTTTTGGTGAGGGAGGTATATTATTTACAAAAGGCCCAACTCGTGGGCGGTGTTGATGGCTTCGGCACGGCCGTTTACGCCCAATTTGCCATAGATGCGCGAGGTATACACTTTGATCGTATTCACGGAGAGGTACAGTTCTTCGGCAATCTCACGATTGGACAGGCCGGCGGCCATTAGTTTGAGGGTTTGGCGCTCGCGGTCGTTGAGAGATTCTATGAGCGTGGTTGATAGATCGGGCGGTGGTAGGGAAGGGAGATCAGCAAAGGCAGAAAGCAGTTGCTTGGCGTAGGTGGGCGCGATATTTTGGTTAACGGCCGTTTGCAGCAAACCAGCCATTGGTTCCCCAAAATC
>JBNKZT010000357.1:0-6368 GCA_050301775.1 Promineifilaceae bacterium (SeqCode) | reverse complement strand
GAGTTTGCTGTCAATCAAAAATGTGTGTCTCCCGAATTCATCGCCGCGATTGTTCGTTTGCACTAGTTCTAAACATGTGCCTTCTTTTTATGTTAAACTAATCGGGTTTGTTTGGAAACGGCTTTTTCCTCATCCTCAAGTAGAAAATCAATCGCCTGAAACGGCCGTACACGAACCATCAAATTGGTGGGGTAACCCGATTAACAGGTATAATCTGCTCTGTTCATTCTGGTTTTGCTAACATGAATTGTTCTTTGGTTGTTTTGGCGCTTAGCAATTTCATGAAGTATTGTCAATTGCAGATTACCGGAGATTGAAGATGGAAGCCATTCGTTGTGAACAATTAAGCCGGACGTACGGCACGGTTCAGGCGTTAAAACCGCTGGATTTGACTGTGCCCGAAGGTGTCATTTTTGGCTTTTTGGGGCGCAATGGGGCAGGCAAGACGACGACAATTCGTCTTATCACTGGCCTGGCCCAGCCGACGACCGGCGCGGCCTGGGTCAACGGCCTGGCCACAACCAATGCCGACAGCACAGCTAAACAGCAGTTTGGCTACCTGCCTCAGGAACCAGCCTTTTACACCTGGATGACGCCGCGTGAATACCTGGATTACGCAGCCCGCATTTTTTGCATAGGCAGTGACGAGCGTAAGCGGCGGGTAGAAGAGCTGTTGGCCCTGGTTGGGCTGGAATCGGCGGCCAAACGGCCGATTCATGGCTTCTCTGGCGGGATGAAGCAGCGATTGGGATTGGCCCAGGCGCTCATTCACCGGCCGCGTGTGTTGATTTTGGATGAGCCGATGGCCGGGATGGACCCGGCGGGACGGCGCGACGTGATTGAACTGCTGGAAGGGCTGCGTGGGCAAGTGACGGTTTTCTTTTCCAGCCACATTTTGGCTGACGTTGACCGGGTGTGCGATACGATTGGCATTATCCGTGACGGGGAACTGCTGCTGGTGGCCGACCGGACGGAACTGCTGGCCCGCTATGCGACCAATGCCATCTTTCTGGAACTGGCCCACGAAAGCCGGGATCGGCAGGATGAACTGGCGGCCCGGCTGCAAATCGAGGCGTGGGTGAGCGGTGTACTGGCCGAAAATGGCGGGCTGCGGGTGGTGGTGACGGACACGGCCGTTGCCCGGCAATCCCTTCTCCCGCACATTGTTCAGCAGGGCATTGTGTTGAATAAGTTTGAATGGATACGGCCGTCGCTGGAAGATGTGTTTTTAGCTATTAGCGCGTAAGGGAGTTTGCAAGTGGGCAAGTACATGCAAACTTGCCCACTTGCCACTTTAACCATGATTATTTTCTTCTACTCTCTTTCTATTTCTTTGATGATTTTGCTGCCGGTGGCGGCGGCGGTGGCCTGGCGGCGGCAGTTCCCGGTGCGCTGGTGGCTGTTTAGTGTAGGGATGCTGACGTTTTTTGGGTCGCAGGTGTACCATTTACCGCTCAATAATTGGTTGACCGACCTGGGCGTGATTGGCCCCATCGGACCGGATAAGCCGAACTTGCTGGCGACGTCGCTGGTGCTGGGCTTTTCGGCTGGACTGAGTGAATCGGTGGCCCGGGCAATTGGGTATTGGTTATTGTTCCGCTGGTGCAAGGCGGAAAAATGGGCTGATGGCGTTATGGTTGGCCTGGGACATGGCGGAATTGAGGCAATGGTTTTCGGCGGGGTGCTGACGGCAGCTTCGGTCTCATCGCTGTGGGGGTTACGAGGTACGGATTTGACGACGTTGGGGCTGACGGAAACGCAGCTAACGGCCGTTAACTTGCAGCTAGAGCGGTTTTTGGGCGCGCCCCATTTGGCGTTTGTGCCGCTGTTGGAGCGTCTGCTGGCGCTGACGATTCACGTTATCCTTTCGGTGCTGGTGTGGCAGGCGTTTAGGCAGCGCAATGTGCTCTATTTTGTCGTGGCGGTACTGTATCACGCGGCATTTGATACGACGGCCGTGTATGCTTCCCAATTTATCAGCAACGGCTGGCTGCTGGAGGGTGTGTTTGCGATCATCCTGCTGCCCGGTGTTGTTTACCTGTGGCGCGGCGGGACCAAAGAGAAAGTGGAGACGCATCGGGTACGGCCGTTGCGGGATGAGTGGGCGTTGTTTGAGACGGCCGTGCACAAGGAACTGGTTCAGCAGTGGCGGACCAAGCGGGTGATTGTCGTCGGCGCTGTCTTTTTGCTGTTTGGTCTCATGTCGCCGCTGCTGGCCAAATTCACACCGCAGATGTTGACCATGATCGAAGGGGCCGAGCAGTTTGCCGACCTGATTCCGACGCCGACAACGGCCGATTCGCTGGCTCAATACATCAAAAATCTGACCCAGTTTGGCTTTATCCTGGCCATTTTGTTGGGGATGGGGGCGGTGGCCGGCGAAAAGGAGCGGGGGACGACGGCGATGATTTTGAGCAAACCGCTGCCGCGCTGGGCCTTTTTGTTGAGCAAGTTCACGGCTCAGGCGCTGGTTTACCTGGGCGGGTTTGTTTTGTCCGGACTGGCAGCGTTGTATTATACCCGCATTATGTTTGAGCCGTTCCAGACCGGGCCGTTTTTGCTGGGAAATGGGCTGCTGCTGTTGTGGCTGTTGGTGTTTACGGCCGTTACCCTTCTGGGCAGCACAATTGGCAGCAGTACCGGCGCGGCGGCCGGTATCGGACTGGTGGGGGCGGTGGTTCTACTCCTGGCTGGCAGCCTGCCCCGTGTGGGCGCGCTCATGCCGTCGGGGCTGGTGGCCTGGGCCAGCCAGTTGGGATTGGACGGCGCCATCCAGGCCAACGGCGGGGCTGTTGTGGCTAATGTCGTTTTGATTGTGGTGATGCTGGTAACGGCCGTTGCCCTTTTCGAGACTCAGGAACTGTGAGTTAGCACATTTTATTCTTTGACAATGAGGCGCTCACGTGGTGTTTGGGTCAATAACTACTTGAGCCTGGGGAGAATTTTAAGGTAGATACCATTTCCATGTTGGTGGACTTGTGAAGATATGAACAAAATCTGAGAAGAAAGGCCGCGATCTTGACATGGGCCTTTAAAAAACGGTATAATGCAAACGGTTGCATAAATATTAGAAATTGAGATGACAAAAAAGACAGTAAAAACCATCGAAGATATTGCCCGGCTGGCTAACGTTTCCAAATCGACTGTTTCTCGGGCGTTAAACAATAGTTCCCTCATCAAGCAAGAGACGATAGAACGGATTCAAGCCATTGCGCGAGAACATAATTTCCGCATCAACGCGCCAGCCCGAAACCTAAGTATGCGCCAGAGCCATACGGTAGCGTTTGTCACCCATGCCTATCACAAATCTTTCGCAGTGGAGGATTTATTTGGCCTGGAGATCATGGGCAGTATCGCCAACCGGGTGTCCACCCTCGGTTACGATTTTTTGGTTGTTCACGTCAATCCCAAGGATACCGATTGGGTCAACCAGTATCTTGACAGCGGACGTGCAGATGGATTTATCCTGATGACATCAAGCCGCAAACAGATGCATATCAAAACGTTGGCGGAGATGAATGCTCCCTTTATTGTTTGGGGAGCGCCTAATCCCAAATATAATCATTGTTCGGTCAATGGCGACAATATCACTGGTGGTAGACTGGCCACGGAGCGTCTGATTCGCACTGGCCGGCAGCGGATTGCATTTCTGGGCGGGTATATTGACGAACTAGAGGTGCAGCAGCGTTACCAGGGGTACGAATCGGCTCTGGCAGCCGCCGGGCGCAGCGTGGACCCTGATTTGTTAGCGTATGGCGATTACTCCTACGCTTCCGGGATAACGGCCATGCAGCGCCTACTGGATCAGGCGTCTGATCTCGATGCTGTTTTTGTGAATAGCGACTTGATGGCGATTGGGGCAATTAGTGTCATCCAAAGTAGCGGCAAACGCGTTCCCGATGATATCGCTGTTGTGGGCTACGATGATCTTTCTATCGCCGCCTTTAACAATTTGCCCTTGACCACGATCCGGCAGAATATTCCGCTGGCCGGTAAGTTGCTGGCGGAAAACCTGGTTCAATATGTCCAAACCGGTGTAGTTACCAACGTAACCGTCCCTGTGGAATTGGTCATACGGGAATCAGCCTAAGATGGCAGCGCAAAGTCTTTTTTTTGTACTGTAATGCAACCGGTTGCAAACTATAGGGAGATAAACCATGTTTCAAACTACTTTGATCAGAGCCGTCCTTGATTGGGAAAGAAGATTAGAAATCGAGGACGAGAGACGAAAAGCCTTAAGGCTTGAACCATACAGAGAACTACCAATTGACTTTGAATTTTCCCAAAAAGAGAATCAGTCCATCTTTGACCGGATTAAGAAGCTTGGTAGTAACCGTAACCGCCAATCTGCTGAGCGTCGCTACGACCAAGAATTCTGTGGTGAGACAAAAGCAGGATAAATCTTTTACACGCTTCCATAATTCGCGCCGGTTACGGCACGATTTCTAGATAAGCAGCCTCTTAATCGGGCTGTTTTTTTGTTAAGCGTTTGGTGGGGAGGATACGGCCGTTACCCTCCTCGCGTCATCGGTAAAAGTACAGGCGCGGCGACGGGCAGTTTGCCCAAAGTGGGGGCGTCGGCCCCGTTGGGATTGGTCGCCTGGGCCAGCCAGTTGGGGTTGGATGTGGAGATTATGGCCAACGGCGGGGTTGTTTACCCGACCAATTCGAAGAGGATATGGGCCTCAATCTCTCCCTGACCAGCCGCTTTAGCCACGGAGATGCGATGATGTCCATCGCGAACGTAATATTCATCAGAGACCTGAATCAAGTCAACTGGCGGCAGGGCGATTCCTCGGCGGCGAGCCTCGGCAATGCCCATCCAGCGATCACGGATGTGGTCGGTTAGAGGATTAAATGCACCGTCAAAATCGTTGACGCGCCCTTCACTGCCTACGATTTTCGCCAGAGGAACGGAAACAACGCCAGTGTGCCGGGTTGGCTGGCGGCTGGCATGAGCCTCGATCTGGGCTAAATTACGTAGTTGATTCGACCGGCCAATCAGTTTGTGCCAAAAGGAGCGCCGCTGGCCCTTACTTAATGCGCGTGAAAAAAGCATTCCTGCTTTACGGCGGATTTCCATTGACGATTGCTTTCCGATACCGAAATGTGAAATTGTGGCCATATCCAGACTGTTGATCATCGTTGTTCTCCTAACTGCTTGAATGATCACAGTTTAGGCAACGGCCGTTATCACCCGGTCACGGATTCATTTACAGACAATTTTGGTTTCGTTAGCATAAGTGCTAACGTGTATAATGTTTAAATGGCCCGTCTGAACATTTCTTTGTTAGGTACATTTCTGGTTACACTTTCCCAAGGACCTATCGTTCATTTTCATTCGATGAACAATCAAGGATTGTTGGTCTATCTGGCGCTGCAAAACAACAAGCCATTGTTCCGCGAGCTTCTGGCAGCCGTATTTTGGCCGGATGAATCGGAAGCAAATGCGCGTCACAACCTACGCCAATCCCTCTACCAACTGCGTAAACTACTGGGCGATTTGGACGAACCAACTCAGCCATACCTGCTGGTGACGCGCCAGACGGTGCAGTTCAACCCTGACAGTGATTTTGAACTGGATGTGCAGCAATTTTTGTGGGCTGTGGATAACGGTGAATTGGAAACGGCCGTCACCCTCTATCACGGCGATCTCCTGCCTGGCTTCACCTGCAACAGCCTGGAATTTGAAAGCTGGCTGCGGCAAGAGCGGGAAAGCCTGCACACGCTGGCCTTGGAGACGATGTTGGAGGCAGCACGGGATTGTTTAAGGAACGGCCGTTTCGCCCAGACCCAAACTATCGCCCGCCAACAATTAGCCCTCGAACCGTGGCGTGAACAGGCGCACCGCCAACTCATGCAAGCCTTTGCTCTGACAGGCGACCGCGCCAACGCGCTCAACCAATTTGAGATGTGCCAAACCATACTGTGGAATGAATTGGGCATTGAGCCTGACCCAGAGACAGCAACTTTGTTTGAAGACATCAAAGCCGGTCGCATCGGTTCGGCGGTCGCGGATGAGCCCCTCCGTCCCCCTGTGAAAGTAAAGCATAATTTACCGACCTTTAGCTCCGAATTGATTGGCCGGGAGTTGGAGATTGCCCAGATTAGCCGACTGTTGACCCAAGACAACCAGCGGTTGGTCTCCATTGTCGGGCCAGGGGGGATGGGCAAAACACGGTTGGCCATCGCGGTTGGCGCATCTTTATTGGATCAGTTTAGGGATGGCGCTTATTTTGTGGACCTGGCGTCGCTTACCCAACCGGATGAGATTGTGCCGGCGCTCGCTGCCGTTTTGAACTACCAGGCGCCGGACAAAAACCAACCGCTTTTTCCACAACTGCTCGTCACCCTGCGACAACGCCAAC
>JBNKZT010000356.1:0-6374 GCA_050301775.1 Promineifilaceae bacterium (SeqCode) | reverse complement strand
GCTCTTCCGATCTAAAAGCCAACGGCCGTTTCTTAATCATTTTGTAAGCTCAGTCACTTTTCCCCCAAGTATAATCAGGGACATGAGACGATTAATCCCCTTACTTTCACTGCTCTTGTTGGCTGCCTGCGCGGCAGAAACGGCCGTCGAACCTATAGCAACCGTTCCGCCTACAGCCACGATTGTGATGACAGTGGTCGAGACAACGGCCGTCCCCACCCATCCTCCCACGCCGACAGATGAACCAGCCCTGGCCGAACCCACCCAACCACCGCCAACTGAACCAGCCCTTACGGCAACGGCCGAAATAGAAGCCGATGTTGTTATTGAATACGGCCGTACCAGCGAAGGCGCCTACTATCAGGGCGCGACCGATGCGCCGGTCACTCTCATCGATTATTCCGACTTCCTTTGAGGGAGCTGCCGTTCCTACGTGTTAGGAACTGAACCGGACATCGTGGCCAATTACGTGGAGACAGGGCTGGTCAAGGTCATTTTCTGGCCCGTCCTCAATCATGGCAATCCCAGCGTGTACTCGACGCTGACAGCCGAGTGCGTCGGCCAGCAAAGCGCCGAAGCGTTTTGGGAGGTCCACCATGTCTTGTTTGAGAACCAGCGGGATTTGTGGGGCGCAGATCGGGATTATTACGTGCAAACGGCCGTTGCCGCCGGAGTCGATCAGGCCACATTTGAAACCTGCTATGACGATCCGGACAGCCTGGCCCAGGTACAAAAACTGGACGAGATCCGTCGTCAGTGGGGCGTTTTTAGCCAGCCGACGTTTGACGTGAACGGCCGTGTCTTTGCCGGCGCCCAACCATTCAACGTTTTTGAAGAGGTAATCCAGGCCGCTTTATCCGAGTAAACACTTCATGATCGGGAGCCAGACAAAATCACCACACCAGATTGGACGGCGTATTGCCGTTATCGGCACGACCGGCTCCGGCAAGACAACACTGGCCCGACAGTTGGCACAAGCCCTGAAGCTTAAACACATCGAAATCGACGCTTTACACTGGGAGCCAGGGTGGACACCGGTTCCTGATTATATGTTTCGCCAACGCATACATGATGCCTTGCAGGTAGATTCCTGGGTGACTGATGGCAATTACCGCAAAGTGCGCGACATCATTTGGCTTCAGGCAGAAACGGTTGTCTGGTTGGATTACCCGCTAATTGTGATCTTGTGGCGCTTGTTTTGGCGGGCCATTCGCCGAACGATGCGCCAGGAATTGTTGTGGGGGACCAACCGGGAAACGTGGCGCGGCCAGTTTTTCAGCCGGGATTCGCTTTTTGTCTGGGCACTGCAAACGTATAAGCGTCATCGCCGAGAATACCCGGCGTTCTTTGCCCAACCGGAACATGCCCATTTGCGCGTTGTCCATTTGCGTTCCGTACGTGAAACAAAAAGGTGGCTGGCGAGGGTAACGGCCGTGTCTCTCCAACACCCAACTTGATTTGATGTATACTTCACCTATCTTGACGTGTGGAGGTTCATCATGCAGCCCTTAAAAGACAAATTTGCAGTAGTAGCCGGCGCTACGCGGGGAGCTGGCCGGGGCATTGCCTGCATGCTGGGGGAAGCCGGAGCGACCGTTTACTGTACCGGGCGCAGCGTCCACGGCCGGCCAGCAACCGGGAATCGCCCGGAAACTATCGAAGAAACGGCCGAAATGGTTACTGCTTTTGGTGGCGTAGGCCTTTACGCCCAGGTTGACCATACAGTTGAGGAACAAGTGCAGCAGTTTTTTGAGCGGGTACGGGGAGAATACGGCCGTCTCGACATCCTGGTCAACGACATTTGGGGCGGTGACGCCATTTCCGAATGGGGCAAACCGTTTTGGGAGCTTGACTGGTCAAAAGGGCGCTTGATGTTGGAACGAGCCGTCCATACCCACATCATCACCAGCCGCTATGGCGTTCCGCTCATGCTGGAGCGGGATCAGGGTTTGGTGATCGAAGTGACCGATGGCGAAAGTTTTCGTTATCGTGGCAACCTCTTTTACGACCTGACCAAAATTTCGGCCATTCGCCTGGCTTATGCCATGTCCTGCGAACTGCGCGACACTCACATCACTGCCCTGGCACTGACGCCGGGATTCCTGCGCTCAGAAGAGATGCTCGATGGCTTTGGCGTCACGGAAGAAAATTGGCGGGATGGGGCCAAGAAAGACCCGCACTTCATCGCTTCGGAGACGCCATTTTACATTGGCCGGGCGGTGGCGGCCCTGGCAGCAGACCCCAATGTGAGCGAAAAGGCGGGAACGGCCGTAACCACCTGGCATCTGGCGAAAGAATACAACTTTACCGACATGGATGGTCGGCAGCCAGATTGGGGCACCTACTACGAGGAAGAAGTTATTCCTGCATTGGATTAGTTGTGATTGCACTTGACCAAAACCACACTTGTCATAAAATAACAGCATGATTGTGGAAAAAATATTTGATGATCTTTTCATGGCCAAACACATTGTGCTATCAGCCATGGCCTTCCAAGGGTACCGGCAGTCTGGCAAAGGAGCCATTCCCCTGGTACTTGACTTTTTACCTGCGCCAAACGACAGATATGACATCCGCATGGGCATTAGAATGTACCAGAGCGCCCATTATTTTTACCAGATGGGATTAGAACATTCCTTCTTCCACCTGCTGGAAACCTACAATCCAACCACAACCGGCATCATCGTCTTTTCGTTGCAGCCGATGAACCGGGCCGGCTATTTCAAATTTCTGTTGACCCCGACTACCTACCGGCGTTCTCTCCTTCTGAATTAGCGACATGAATCAAAGCGAGGTTCAGTATTCATTGGCCAGTCAGGTGGCTATTGTCACCGGGGCCGGGCAAGGTATCGGCGCTTTGGTGGCCAGGCTGTTGGCCGCTGCCGGAGCTAAAGTAGCCGTCAACGACATCAATCCGGACCGGGCCGAACGCGTGGCGGCGGCAATTCGTGGCGGCGGGGGGCAAGCAGTGGCCATCGCTGCCGACATATCCAACAAGTTTCAATGCTCGCATCTGATCGACTCGACGCGGCGCGAATGGGGACAGTTGGACATTCTCATCAACAATGCGGCTGTCAAACCCGGCTCGGCCATTCTCAAAACGGACGAATTCGAATGGCAGCGGGTGATGGATGTTAACCTGAAGGGCACATTTTTTATGAGCCAGCTTGTCGGGCGGGTCATGGCTGACGAGAATCAAGAGAGAGGGGGAGTCATTGTCAACGTTGCCTCAACAGCCGGTGCGGAAACGCCGTTGGCCAACCATGCCGCGTACGCGGCCAGCAAAGCCGGCGTCGTGGGTTTTACGCGGGAATGCGCCCGCGAGTTCGCTGGCTATGGTATTCGCGTTCACGTAATTACACCCGATGAGCCGGCAGAAACGGCCGTTGTCGCTCAAACCATTCTGTCTCTCTGTGCCGATCCTGATTCCCCTGTTGTCTTTTAACTGCAACCGATAATCTCCAATCGCGTAATGCTTCATGTGCTGTCACAGAAACGGCCGTACCGGTGTTAATAACCTGGACGATTGTTACGCAACTGTTACAAAATCGTCATGCAGCCCAACCTCAAATCGGTTATCATACAGCCCGGTCGAAGTTGTTTACCAAATGGAGTCCTCTATGCCTGAACCAATCATCATCGTTGACGATGTCCATAAATCTTATTTGATGGGGAAAGAAGCTGTCCCGGCTCTGCGTGGCGTTTCCCTCGAAATTCAACGGGGCGAGTTCATCTGCTTGATGGGACCCAGCGGTTCTGGCAAAACCACCCTGCTCAACATTGTTGGCGGCCTGGACGATGCCAGCCGCGGCCATGTCGTCGTTGAGGGTGAAAACCTGGTCGCCCTCAATGAAAACGAACTGGCCCAACTGCGTCTCAATAAAATGGGCTTTATCTTTCAAAACTACAATCTTCTGGCCAACTTTACCGCCCAGGAAAACGTCGAAGCGCCGATGGTCCTGGCCCGAACCGGCCGCCGCCAGCGTAAAGAACAGGCTCTGGCGCTGTTGGAACGCGTCGGATTGGCCGACCGTGCCCACCATTACCCCAGCGAACTCTCCGGTGGACAGCAGCAGCGGGTGGCCATCGCCCGCGCCCTGGCCAACGATCCCCCCATCCTCATCGCCGACGAAATGACCGGCGACCTGGACTCTGAAACTGGCTTCGCCATCATGGAACTGGCCACTCAACTAAACAAAGAAGGCATGACCATCGTCTTCGTCACACACGATCCGCGCATGGCTAAATTTGCCGGACGGGTAATTGAGCTGCGGGATGGCAAGATTTTAGGAACGCAGAGTGACACGGAGGAGACACAGAGATTCACAGAGAGGGAACAGAGGGATGGATCGGGGTGAGTTAAATCGTTTGACCCAGAAGATTTTTGGAGCAGCGATTGAAGTACATCGGCATCTTGGCCTCGTGTTCTCTGTGTAACTGTTTTATGATTCTGAAATATATCCTCAAGAACTTTTCCCGGCGCAAGGTGCGCACGATTCTGATGATTTTGTCACTGTTGGTCAGCACGGGACTGATTGTGACGATGAGCGCAACGGTGGAGACGATGCGCCAGTCAAACGTGGATTTAATTGCCAGCGCGGCAGGGCGCTATGATCTGGCCATCAGCAAGAAAGACATCAGCCCGCAACCTTTTATTCAGGTAGATGAGACGGCGGCGGTGGTGATGGGGGTGGATGAGCGGGTTACGGCCGTTTACCCCCGCTTCCAGTCCGACATCGAATTCAACACAGGGGGCGAAATTGGCCGGGGCACGCTGCTGGCCCTCGACCCGGCCCACGATGACATTGGTTATGTAGACGTAGTCACCGGAACGTATACCCTGGGCAATGATCGGGCTGCTATCCTGGAAGATATGGCCAACAATTACAACCTGGGCGTGGGCGACGTACTGGACGTTTCTTACAGTTTTCCCCTGCCGCGCGAGGAGGGGAAACCTAACACCGTCGGGGCTAGCGAACGGCGGACGACCCACCGCTTCACCATCAGCAGCATCGTCCGGCAGGATGGCGTCACCAGCAGCGAAGTGCGTACCGGGCTGATAGTGGACCTGGCTGACGTGCAGACCTGGCTCAATCTGCCAGGCCAGGCGCAAACCCTGGTCGCCACCGTTGATCCGGCCCTGTATGAAACCAACAACGCCGAAACTGCCGCCCTACGTATGCGCGACATCGCCCGCGCCGTCCAAACCCGGCTGGGGGAGGATTATGCCTACGCCATGGATAAGGCGTTGTTTCTGGATGAATCGGCGCAGGGTTTTCTGGCAGCGATGGCGCTGATCAACATTTATGGCCTGACGGCGTTGGGCGTCGTCGGCCTGCTGGTGCACACGCTGGTGATGACCAACGTGCAAGAGCAGCAGCGCGACATGGCTATCCTGCGCATTCTGGGCGGCCAGCGTAACTTCCTCTTTATCCTGGTCATCGCCGAGGTGCTGGTTATTGGCGCGATCGGCGTCGGGTTGGGTGTGGGGTTAGGTGAGTTGATCACCAAGTACGTGGCCGTTCCCCTCATCCAGCAGCAGATGGCTACCCAAGGGATTACGTCACCGCTGACGCCGGAATTGTCGGTAACGGCCGTTCTCCCCGCCATTCTCTCCGCCTTCTTCGTCCTCATTGTCAGCAGTGTCAAGCCGGCTCAGGCCGCAGCCCACACCAAGGTCATGCATGCCATCAACCCCGGCGTGGCCGACAACATCCAGATTGAAGATTTAGCTAAATTACGGGAGCGGAATCCGAACGGTCGTATGTTTCTTTCCGGCCTGGGATTGATGTTCATTTTCCTGCTCATTGCCGGCTTCCAGGTCGTCGAGACCTTTGGTGGCCCGGCCTTGCAAGTTTCCTTCGTCCTGCTGGCACTGGGTCTGCTGGTTTTGGGATTAGGATTGATGTTTTTCATCACCACCGTGCCCTTTGAGCGGCTGGTCTTACTAGGGACACGCACCCTGTTTCCTCGCGTCACTTACTTTGCCCGGCGCAACGTGGGACGCGGATCGCTGCGCAACACGCTCATCTCGCTGTTGGTGCTGTTTAGCGGCGTCCTACCCAGCTTTTTAGCCACCCAGATGGCGCTGGAAAACGCTAATTTTGAAATCAGCGCCCGCCTGAACATGGGTGCGCCCGTTTCGATCCGGGTCTTCCAACGTTGGAATGAGCCAGATGACCCGGAATCTTCCCGGCTCAAGCCGAGTTTTTTGACGAAGGATTTGGCTGCTGTGCCTGGCATTGACCGGGCGGTGGGCCTGACGTACAGATATTTTAACCGGGTATCGGACCCGGTGGGGTTGCGTTCGGCGAGTGTGAGTGTGATCGGGGTAGACGGCCGTCTCAGCGACGTACTGTTCAGTGATATGATGG
>JBNKZT010000355.1:0-6389 GCA_050301775.1 Promineifilaceae bacterium (SeqCode) | reverse complement strand
GTATCACTGCCCGGCAACGGCGACTGCAAGGCAAGGGCGGCTAACTGCAAGCCGGCGGCCCAGCCTTCCGTGCGCGTTTCCAGGGCGGCCACGTCTTCAGTAGACAGGTTCAGCCCCATCGTTTGATTAAGGAATTCCGCCGCCTCTTCCAGGCTAAAGCGTAAATCCTGGGTGCGGATTTCGATGAGTTGATTACGGACGCGGTAGCGGGCCAACGGCCAGGGGGGATCGATGCGACTGGACACTACGATGTGTAAATTTTCCGGCAGATAATCAAGCAGAAACAAAATACTCTCGTGAATGGCCGGATTGTGGATGACATGGTAGTCGTCGAAAATGAGCACCAACGCCTGCTCCTGGCCGATGAAGTCGTTAATCAGCAGGGTGGGAATCGTGTCGGCGGGCAGCGGCTGCGGTGTTTCCAGCAAATCCAGCGCCGCTTCACCCACCCCATCCAAAACAGATTGGCAGGCGGCGATCACATACATCCAAAAGCGATTGGGGTCGTCGTCTGCTTCGTCGAGGGACAGCCAGGCCACTGACTGCCGCAGCCGGACGGTGAACTGGCTCAGTAAGGTGGTCTTGCCCGATCCGGCCGGGGCGGAAATGAGGGCAAAAGCGCCATTGGGTCTCTGGTTGAGTTTTTCGATGAGGCGGATGCGGGGGACGAGGAACGGCCGTAACCGCGGCACATACAATTTCGTTTGCAGCAGATCGCTAACCATAAGACGATTTACCCAGATTCCCGAACAAGAACAACCAGAGTGATGTCATCAAACTGGGGAACGCCGCCGGCAAATTGATGAACGGCCGTCAAAATAGCTTCCTGAATCTCCTGGGCCGAGCGTCCTAAATTGGATTGTACCGCTGCCAGCAACCGCTCGGCACTAAAGAAAGTTCCCTGTCGATCCTGCGCATCGGTGACGCCATCCGTGTAAAGAACTAATACGTCGCCAGGGGAGAGCTGTGTTGTGTTCATCTCCCAGGCTGAATCGTCGAATATTCCCACCGGTATGCCCGTCCGGGTAAGGGGACGAGCCGCATCCTGGTCGTTTTGAAATAGATAGGGCGGGTTATGGCCGGCGTTGCTGTAGTAAAGCGTGCCCGTTGCCGGATCGAGAACGGCGTAGAAAACGGTGACAAATAAGCCGGTGTTTGTGTCGGCCAGGATACGGCGATTGGTCTCTTCCAGAACAAGTTCTGGTTGGCTGTCATAGTCAGCGGCATAGGTACGGATAAGCGACCGGCTCAGGGCCATGAACAGGGCTGCGGCCGCCCCTTTATCGGCCACGTCAGCGATTATAAGACCGAAACGGCCGTTAGCCAGGGGAATAAAGTCATAAAAATCACCAGAAGTCTGGCGGCTGGGCACCAGGGCCGCCGCCAACTGCCAGCCGGGAATGGAAGGTGGTTTTTCGGGCAAAAAGCCGGATTGAATTTTCCGGGCCTGCGCCATCTCCTGGACCACTTGTTGGTGGTCCAACGCCTGCGCATAAGATTCAACGATAAGGGTTTGCAACCTTTCTTCCACGGATTTCACATAAGCCGAAACGCCCAACTCGGCAAACAATGAGGAAGCTTGTTGCAGCAGGGTCCGCGCTTGTTCCAGGTCGGTTGGTTCGCCACGCCTGTTGTACGCTTCGGCCCACTCTTGCAGGACACGCGCCCGCCACCAGCGCATGCCCAATCGAGCATACGTTCCGGCGGCAGCTTCATAAGCAGCCAGCGCCTCCGGCCAACGCCTTTCGGCGGCGGCCAGCCGGGCTGTTGCCAACGGCAGCCAGCCTTCATCGGGGGCGGTCAGGTGGGCGCCAATTTTTCCCTGGGCTTCAGAAAGCAGGCGATGGGCATCAGAAAATCGCCCCTGACAGGTATAGACCATACTCAACAGGCAGGACGGCCGTATCCCTCCCGCCGACCAGCGATCACAAATCGTAATAGCTTCTGCCAATGCCGTTTCCGCTTCTGCTAATTCGCCAACCTCAACTTTTACGGACTCGGTGCAGGCTGTCAACACGATCTCGGCCAGATGGCAGTCTACGTCTACCAGATTCTGCAAATTGCCCCGTGACCGTTCCTCAGACTGCAATGTTCGCAGCATGTGGGCGGCTTCGGCTAATTCACCCCGGTAACGCCGCAGCAGCGCTTCACTGATGCGAATGTGAAACGCACCTGGGCCAGGATTGGCCAGTTCATCCAGCAATTGGCGCATGACCGGCAGTGTAGCCTCCGCTTCATTAAGGTCTCCGGCTTCCAGCATGACGCCAACTTTGCCGCCCAATCCCAGTAATTCCCCAGCCGTGTTTCCCCTGAGCCGCTGTAATGCTGCCGCCCGTTGGTAGTGGTCTTGCGACGCCTTCAAATCGGGCATCGAAGTAGCCATCAGCGCCGCCAGATTGACGTGAGCGCGAGCGGCCTGGCTTAGCAAGTTGGCTGATTCAGCCAATTCGGCTGCTTTGCTTAACGAGGCTAGAGCCGCTTCAGGGGGTTGGTCTGGCAGCAGACCCCAAGTGGCCAACGCCTCGGCTTGAACGGTGATGTCACCCAACCGCTCGGCCATCGCCAGTGCCTGCTGGCAAAGCGGCCGGGCTTCTGCCGCTAACCCGTTAAAGAGGTGGGCGCGGGCGGCTTCGTGAAGCAGCAGGGCCAAACCCGGACTCTCAGCGGCGCCGGTAACGGCCGTTAACCCCTCCTGGCACAACGCCAATCCACCCGGCGTATCACCAGCGTCCCAGACAGCGCGGGTCGAACGAGCATACAGTTGAGCTGCGCCATCACTGTCGCCCAAATCCTGGTACAGACGGATCCCATCGCGCCAGACCTGGATCGCCTCCCGGAAGCGGCTCTGCCAATACAACGCCTGGCCCAATTTATACAATAGGGCAGCCCGCTCGGCAGGTGCCGGTACCAGATTGAGTGCCTGGCGATAACGGCTTTCAGCTTCTTGATTGGCATAGGTGTTCAGCGCCGCGTCGCCAGCCAGCGACAGGTACTTCAAGGCGCGCTGGTTATCCCCGGCTACAGTAAAATGATGCGCCAGTTGGGGAGCGATTTGCCCCAAATTTTCGGGATAGAGACGTTCCATAGCCGTCCCTACGGCTAGATGCAGCCGTTCCCGGTCGGTCTTTAACAGTGACGTGTAGGCGGCATCTCGCAAGAGGACGTTGTGGAAACGATAGACCAGCTCCGGCTTGACCTGGAACACGTCAATCAGTCCACTGGATTCCAAATCGCCCAGGTGATTGATGAGGTCCATCCCACCCTGGCCGTTGCCAAGCACCTGCTCCAATACTTTGACGGAGAACTGGCGGCCAATGACTGCCGCTACCCGCACAGTCCGTCTGACTGCATCAGATAACTGGTCGAGACGCGCTGCCAATAATCCCTGGAGGTTATCGGGAATGCCTGTCGTTTCGATTTCGGCTCCGATGGTCCAGTTTCCATTTTGGGACTGGATTGCGCCCCGGTCAATCAACATGCGCAGCAGTTCTTCAACAAAAAAGGGATTACCTTCTGCCTTTTTGAATATGAGGCGCTGCAAGTGTCCGGGCAACGTTTCGATCTGTAACAGGTTAGAGACGAACTGCTGGCTGTCGTTTTTGGTGAGTTTTTTCAGTGTCCATTCGCTGAAACGGCTGCCCATGACCTTCCGGCCAATCGTAACCAGTTTCCAACCCGGCGCATCGGGATGAGGGCGGGTGACCAGGCAGAATAACAGCGGCGCGGCAGCGGCCAGCGGCAGCAGTTGGCACAGAATTTCGGTGGAGGATGGATCGGCCCATTGCAGGTCTTCCAAAATCAGCACAAGCGGGCCGCGGGCGGCTAACGCAGAGAATAAGCGCTTGAGTGAGGTCAGATATTGAGCTTGAAGTGCCTGGGGGTCAAGGGATTGGACGCGCGCCAATGCCGGTTCTTCAAGCGTTAGGGCGAGCAGATGCCCCAAGTAAGGATAGACGTCAAGGGTCGAGTCGCCAAATAATTGAGCGGAGAGTGAGCGGAGGGCGGCGCGGATTTCGGGTTCGCTGGCCGCTGCTGAAACGCCGATGAGGGAACGCAGCAGATCGCGCAGAAGGTGGTAGGCCAATCCCTGGCCGTGGGAGAGGCAGTGCCCTTCGACCCATTGGAGGTAGGGCTGGTAGGTGGTGGGGGAAACGGCCGTTTTCCATTCGGCAATCAAACGTGTCTTGCCCAGGCCCGATTCGCCCATAACTAAGGCCACCCGGCCCAACCCGGCAGCCACAGTTTCGGTCAAATGTAACAAGGCGGCCAATTCAGCGTCCCGGCCAACCATGGGACTCGTCAGGCCAGCCAGTCCCCGCGCCTGCTGGGGATCCGTTTTGGCATCGGTTATCTGGTAGATGTGAATCGCCCCGCCCTGGCCTCCGGCATCCAATTTACCGAGATCAATGCAGTTGAAGAAGGGCGCAACGAGGCGATAAGTTTCTTCAGACACCAGCACGGCCATCGGCTGCTTGGCGGCTTCTAACTGCGCCGCCAGATTGAGCGAACCTTCCAGCGCCGAATAGTCGAACTGGAGATCGCTGCTGATCGGACCAATCGTTACCGGCCCGGTACTGAGACTGATGCGCACGCCAAAATCAGCGGCAAATTCCTGGTAAACGGCCGTGGCCTGCTGCCGCACCGTGTCCAAAATATCCAGCGCCGCTCGTACTGCCCGCACCGGATCGTCCTCATGAGCCACGGGCGCGCCAAAGAAGGCCAGGAGTTCATCGCCGACGAAGCGGGCAATCGCGCCCTCGTAACGATAGATGACCGAGCAGAACCAATCACAGGTCCTGTCCAGGATGGCCGACCAACCGGTGGGGCCGACTTGCCTGGATAATGCTCGTGACCCGACCACGTCAACAAATACGGCCGTTACCAATCGACGCTCACCGGTTAAATTGGCGGCGGCATGGACTTTTTCGACGAAAGTGGCCGGTGCAGCGGCCGTGAGGTGGATGAGATGGGCTTCGTCGGTGGGCGAAAGAACGCCCACAGGCTGGCCACAGTTTAGGCAGAAACGCGCGCCAGCTGGCAGCGCCATCTGACAATTAGAACAGTGTTGGCTCAGTGTCGTTGTGCTGTAGGCGTGTTGTGCTTGAGTGGTAGGCGGATTATCAGGATGGGGGTCAAGGCTGCTCATCGGACAAACTCCATACCTTGCTCCAGTAATTCTCTGGTGATGGACTCCTTAATACGTGGGGATATTATACATGGAAAGTGAATATAGGGATGGCATTACGGTTGAAACCGATTCGCAGCTCGATTTCAGTAAAGCTACGACTTCCTATTTGAACTCAAAAGTATACGCACATTTCTTAGTTGGCATAATTTGGCTCCCCCTAAAAAGGGCACCTGATTGTCTCTATCTTTCATGGCCACTTTTTTTAGGGGTGTCTAAGTGGGCAACTTCGCAAATAAAAAAGAGCCATATTAGACCAATATGACTCTCCTGTTGGGGTGACCGGATTTGAACCGATGGCCTCGCCGACCCGAACGGCGCGCTCTACCAAGCTGAGCTATACCCTGAATTATTCAATTGAGCAGTAAAATCGTGAAAAACACAATGGGTGCATTGTGTAATGGGGTCCCACGAGCTATCCACTCCGAATGAAGAGAAACCAAAACGGCCCCTTCGTCATGGAGATAGCCACTTTCGCTCGTACACCAGTAGTTCTTAGGGTTCATTCGTTTTTAACTGGGCAAGATTGGTCCAATCTTGAAGATTGGACCAATCTGTAAACTCCAAAGTTATTTCCGAACGCTCCCTTAGGAGTCATCCACAAATAAGTTATCGGAATTGGTGGATGACCTTCGAGTAACCGTCCTTCCAAAAAGGGAAGTAATTGTTGGACGGTTACTTAGATGTTGTAAACTTATCCAATTCCCGATATTTAATTCGACCGTTCATTTAGTACTACCTATAATTGGCTTATGACAACAGATACTCTCCCTTTAGACCCTGTATTCCTACGCGGCCAGTTCCCGGCGCTGCAATTAGAAGTGAATGGCAAAACGGCCGTATTCCTCGACGGCCCCGGCGGCACCCAATCCCCACAAAGCGTGCTGGATGCCATGAAAGATTATCTGGCCTACGGCAGCAGCAACCTGGGTGGCCCATTCCGTACCAGCCAACACGCTGACCGGGTTGTCCAGGCGGCGCGGGAAGCGATGGCCGATTTGCTAAATGCCAATCGCCCCGAAGAAATCAGCTTTGGCCAAAACATGACCAGTTTGACCTTTAGCTTCAGCCGGGCGCTGTCGCGCACGTGGCAGGCCGGCGACGAGATCATCGTTACCCGGCTGGACCATGACGCCAATATTTCCCCCTGGCTCATGGCCGCCGAGGATCGCGGCGTGACGGTGCGCTGGCTCGATTTTAACCC
>JBNKZT010000354.1:0-6408 GCA_050301775.1 Promineifilaceae bacterium (SeqCode) | reverse complement strand
TGGAAGGAGACATGACGCGCGAAGATGGCATTGTTACCTTCCATACCCTTGAACCTGGCGCCTATTTCGTCAACGTCTGGTATCGTGACGAAAAATTAGAATTGCCTGTTACCTTTACAGTGGACGAGTAGGGGAGAAAATGACGATCACACTGGCGATTGTGCGTCAGGATGCAGCCAATTATCTATTCCATTGGGATGCCTCCTCTCAAAGAAGTGGGCGACTGGAAAACAGTGGGCCACTGCGGGCAGCCACCGGTGGCGTTGACCAACTAAAGATAGAGACTGAACATCGCCAACGCCTGGAAGCATTGATCGCAGCGACGGTCGCCGGGCTACAGCTTCTGTATTCAACGGGGGAACAGCAAAAAATAGCCAATGAAAAAACGAGCGGTCGGCTGGAAGAGTTGGGGCGATTTATGTTCAACTTTCTGCTGCCGACGCCGTTAAAACAATTGCTGCGGGGTTTGCCAGAAGGCACGATCATTCTATTGGCAACAAACGACACCAGCCTCCCCTGGGAACTTTTACATGATGGAGATGACTTTCTGGCCCTTAAATACGCCGTTGGCCGCCAACTGCTGACCTCAGCTCCACCCAATCCCGAAACGGGTCTGGAGAAGCAAAATGAACACCCCTTCCTCTTTATCACCAATCCAACCGGAGAACTGGACGAAGCTGACAAGGAAGGTCAGAAGCTCATTAACACCTGTGACCGGGCGCCAGAGAATATTGCCGCCCGGCAGCTTAGCCACAACCGGGCCAACAAAACGGTTGTTTTGCAGGCGTTTGGCAGCGGCGTATACGATTTTATTCATTACTCAGGCCACGCCACCCCCAACGGGCTTTGTTTGGCTGATGGACTGTTGGGTTTTGCCGAGATCACCCAGGTTTTAAGCGGACGGCCATGCGTTTTCCTCAACGGCTGCCAGTCAGCGGCAGAGGGGAAAAACTCTCAAATTCTGCCCTTCAGCGGTTTAAACGTGCAAAATCTAGCCAGTGCTTTCATCATGCAAGGGGCCAGACTTTTTATTGGCTCTCTTTGGGATGTGTTTGATGTTAGTTCCCGTGAATTTGCGGAAAAGTTTTATGCCCTCGTCCTAAATGGGGTACCCGTTGGTGAAGCCTTACGCCAGAGCCGAAAGTCGCTTCATACCGCCCGGCCCAATGATCCCCTTTGGGCTTCTTACGTCTTGTATGGTGATCCCACCGAGCAGATTATCCATATCTCCCAACCTGAAACCCGGGCCGTGACAGTAATGGACGTGAAGGTTGCCGGACTGCACAATCTATTCGATCATCGGGATATTGAAAGGGGCAGCGCCTTGCAAGCGCAAATAATAAGAGAAGTAGCATCGGCCATTAGCCAATACGAGGGGACGGTCTTTCGCCAGTTTTCTCATCATTTATGTGCGGTGTTTGGCCTGGCCGACGCCTACGGCGATTCACCGGTCCGCGCCCTGCGAGCGGCGCATGAGGTAATGGCAGTCGTGGAACGGATTAACGGCCGTTACCAAAACCAACTCTCTATTCCCTTACAGGCCCATGTGGGCATCAGCAGCGGCCAGGTGCTGAAACAAACACAGAACCAAACTGTTGAACTTTCAGGCAAACCCGTCTCGGCTGTTGCTCAGCTGGCGGATACGGCAGCAGCCGGAGAGATATTAACTGACGCAGCCACTTTCCGATTTGCCCGCTCTGTCTTCCACTTTTCCCCTATTTCGCCTGGCAACGTACCGGAGAATACCGGATTTGACGACATTTACTTGGCCGGTGCAGAAATCGCTGTAGAGACCACTTTAGGGCAATTGGTGGGTCGGCAGTATGAGTTAGAACAGTTACAGATGTGGTGGCAAGAGGCTGCCCGAGGCGCTGGACACCTGGTTAGCATCGTAGGGCAGGCTGGTATCGGCAAAACACGCCTGGTGCAGGCCTTTCAAAAGAGGCTGGCCGGACAAGGTCAGCAGTGGTTAACGACCGTGTGCCAAACCTATAATACAGCCACGTCTTACGCGCTGCTTGCTCAGCTAATACGCAGTCTAGCCGAGATTCGCCCCGAAGATACAGTGGAAAAAAGCCAGCGACAGCTGGCAAGTGTAGTGCAGTTAGTTATGAATGGAAACGCGGCCGATTCGGCCAGGCAGCAGAGGGAAGGGAGCGCCCTGTTGGGTCAGGTCATTAGCCTGGACGTTTCAGATCCCGTCATTGATTCGCTCGATCCTGAACTCAGGCAGCGCAGGTTGGCCGCTTTATTACAGGCGATCCTGGCCTATAAGAGCCAGCAAACGCCTGTAGTTATCGCCCTAGAAGATTTGCATTGGGCCGATGAAGCCAGCCTCACCATTTTGGAACAGATCATAGCCGGGTTGGAGCGCCGACACATATTGCTGTTAGCCATATTCCGGCCTGATTGGCAGGCGCCCTGGGGACATTGGGCACATGCCCGCCAACTAAACTTGCAAGAGCTTTCGGCTGAGGAACAACGGGAAATACTGCAAAGCCTCTTAAAAGCAACGGAATTGCCGGCAGGTCTGCTGGAAACGATTCTGTCGAGAACAGGAGGTAATCCCCTCTTTATTGAGGAAACATTGGCTATCTTGCGAGAGAACAAAGCATTAACTTATCAGGCAGGAGCCTGGACGTTGGATAGTGAAGCGGCTATGAAATTGCTGCCAGATAAAGTGGAGCAAATGATTCTGGCTCGTGTCCAACGATTGTCCAAAACCGGCCGTGAACTACTGCGGACGGCCGTCGTCATTGGCCAGGAATTTGAATATGCGCTGCTGGATGCTGTCGTGCCCGATCAGGTACGGAGCCGCCTGGATCACGGTCTGGATGAATTGACTGCCCGTGAATTGATCTATACGGCAACCGGTTGGCTACCACCCCAAATCACCTATGCCTTCAAACATGGTCTGATTCAGCAAATAATTTATTCAGATTTATTAGATAGTTTTCGTCGCCGGCTCCATCGCCAAATCGCCCAGGCTCTAGTAGACCTATATCGTTCACAAGAGGGACGGGTAATAGAGCAAATCGCTTATCATGCGTACCAGGGAGATGATCGCATTCTGGCTATTACCAGTTGTCTACAGGCGGCCAACCGGGCAGCAGAAGTGTGGGCGAATCATACGGCCGTGACCTGGTATGAGCGTGTTTCTGAGAAACTAAATACCTTTAACCAGGTTCCCCCATTGGAAGCTGAGGTAGAAAAAGGATGCACGGACGATCAGATCAAGCAGTGGACCATTTCAGCCTTAACCGGCAAAGCAGACATTCAACTCTTGATTGGTGAGTATGAAGCGGCAATTATCGATTATAATGAAGCCATTGCCACGTCGAAAGAAATGGCCAGCTTGGCCAGCGCCTCCCAGGCAGATTTATACAGAAAGATTGCTGACGCTTACCAGGAACAAGGTGAATATGATGCGGCAGAACAAGCTCTGGAAACCGGCTTATCCACTGTTGCCGGTGAACGCCGTTTAGAAACGGGAAAGCTGTATGTCTGGCAGGGACTGCTGGCCTTCCGGCGTGGGCTGTTGGCAGACGGGCTTAACGCCTGTCACAAGGGGATTGAAATTATTAAAGAGACCCAAAACATCAGCGAGTTAGCCAGAGCCTATAACCTGGAAGGTCTGCTATATCGCAATATGGGCCGCAGTGATGAAGCGATGCGGGCGCATGAGCAAAGTATTGCCTTGTATCAGGAATCCAATTACATTCCTGGCCTGGAGCGGGCTTACAGCAATCTTGGTTGTGTCTTTCAGGATGTTAGCCAGTGGGACGTAGCCTTGGACTATTTTCAAAAAAGTGCTGACCTGAGTGAAAGAACAGGTGAAGTCTGGCGGCGGGTGGCAGCCGCCATTAACCTGGCGGAGATATTCAAGTTACAGGGCAAGTTTGATGAAGCCCTTGCCTATAACCGCCAGGCACAAAATCTGGCGCAGGACCATGATCTTTCTGAGCTAGTAGGTATCACCCTGTTAAATTTAGGCACAATCTATTTGAAGCTGAGAAACTTACCTGAAGCAGCCACTCATTTGGAAAACTGCCAGCAGCTATTTGCCGGGTTGGGTACAGAGACTTACCTGGTTGAAACCTTATGCAGCCTGGCCAGACTGCGAATTCTTGAAGAAGAACCAGAGGCCGGCCTGGCTTTAGGGCAGACAGCTTTAACGGTTGCAGAACAGCAGGAACGACAGATGTTGCTGGGGACGGCTAACAGGGTCTTGGGGCAGGCCTACCGGGCTTTGCAACAGCACCAGAAAGCCGAGCCCTGCCTGATGAAAAGCCTTGATATTTTTGAAAAGCAAAACACGCCGTATGAACAAGGACTAACTTTGGTGGAAATGGCCCGGCTGTATCGGGATGAGAATGAGGAACAGCGGGCCACAGCCTGTTGTGACCAGGCGATTACCATATTTGAGACGTTGGGAGCCGGGCATGATTTAGTCGCTACCCAAAAACTAAAAGAGTCAATGGTGTAGTGGAAACTTCGGAGGGAATCAGAGGAGGATGTGATGAACCGTCTATATGTGCGGGTTGTTCCGATTGTTTTGGCGTTGGGGGTTCTTGTATTCACGACCGTCAAGGCCGTCTCTTTGGCTAAAGCGGCTCTCCCTAACAATAATAGTGATTCAACGGCCGTATCCTGGCCAGAACTTCTGCAAATACCAGAAAACAGGATGAGCGTCCTTGCCCCTCGCGTTATCAGACCAACCGAGCAAGTAAGCCGGCACAGCCTACCCGCATACAGGACACTCCCTGGCACTGCTGGCCAGTCAGCAGGTGATAAACAAACAACTCCTCAGAATATTAATAACGTTGTGGCAGATACTTGCCTGGTCAGCACCACAGCCGACAGTGGAACGGGTAGTCTGCGAGACTGCCTGACAAATGCCAACCCAGGAGATGTGATCAATTTCGACACGGCCGTGTTCCCGCCTGGCAGTCCAGCAACCATCTCCTTAGTCACACCCCTGCCGACCATCACCACTGATTCATTAACCATAGATGGCAGCGAAGCTGGGGTTATTCTGGATGGAAGCCAGCTTGGCTTTGGCTCCGGTTTTGAGTTGACACAGGTTGATAGTGTTACTATCCAGGGCTTGCAGATATTGAACTTTCCCTGGGTGGGGGTTGATGTTTTATCTGGCACGACAAATGCCCTAATTGGCGGAGACCGGAACAGCGGCGCTGGTCCACTTGGCCAAGGAAATCTAATTAGCGGCAATGCCTGGGCCGGGGCGTGGATCTTGGGAGAGCAAACAATCGGGAATGTTGTCCAGGGTAACTATATTGGTACCGATCTGGCAGGCAGTTCAGCCTATGGCGGTCAGGAATTGGGCGTGATCATAGCCGAAGGGGCGCATGAAAATGTAATCGGAGGGTCAACCCCGAGCACTGGCAATGTAATTGGCGGGCACTTTGATATCTTGTCAGGGACAGGCACAGGTGTGTTTATTCAAGACCCCGGCAGCGATAATAACTTGGTCAAAGGAAATTTTATTGGCACGAATGCCAGTGGTACGGCCGCCATTTATAATTACTTTGGTGTTGTATTGATGAATGGTACAGAAGAGAATGTGATCGGTGGCACGACCGATGCCGAGCGTAATCTAATCAGTGGCAATTTTGGGTATGGGATTTGGACCGGAGATGACCCTAGTACACCTGGGATCAATATCACAGCCAACAATCAGATCATGGGCAATTACATTGGGACGGACATCAATGGAACCTCGGAGATATTTCTGCAAAGTCTGGGTATTCTCATTGACCAGTATAGCAGTAATAACATTATTGGTGGCGAATTGCCGGGCATGGGCAACCTTATTAGCGGGCATTCGCTGGGAACGGGCATCCAGTTTCAAGGACCTGATAACAGTGGTCATCAGGTATTGGGGAATCTCATCGGGACAGATGCCAGCGGGACAACGGCCGTTGGCAACGATCAGGGGATTGCCGTGGCGTTTGGCACACAAAATGTGGTGATAGGGGGCACAAGCGCCGGCGCACGCAATATTGTCAGCGGCAACACGGGGGCAGGTATCCTGATTCAGGATGGAGGCTCAACGGGAAATCAGGTGCTGGGCAATTTTATAGGCACCGATATGAGCGGTACAGCCCGCTTAAGCAATGCCAATGGCATTGGCATCTTGAACGGCGCCGCGCAAAACAGCATTGGCGGCTCAAGCGCAGGCGCCGGCAATCTAATCAGCGGCAACGGTTTCATCGGGCTTCAACTTCAAGACAACGGCACGACCCAAAATGTGGTGCAAGGGAACACGATCGGTCTTGATGTTTCGGGAACGTACCCAATTATGAATGTGGCCGGTGTCGGGATAAGTGATGCCCAGAACAATCAAATTGGCGGGAATACAGCAGGCAGTGGAAATTTGATTAGCGG
>JBNKZT010000353.1:0-6422 GCA_050301775.1 Promineifilaceae bacterium (SeqCode) | reverse complement strand
GCCATCCATCGGCTACACCTTGATGTTCCCGTTTTCGATCATCATCAATGTATCGGTGGCGCAGATTTTATTGATTACGTTGCAAAATTGGGGATTCTGAAACCTACAAGGTTTTCTGCAACCTTTGATTGCCAACCTTTGGTTGCCAACCTCATAGGTTTGTCAACTGCTCCCGGTTAACGCCTCCATGTCCGCCAACTGGGTTCGGGAGCCGAGGACGATGAGCTTGTCGCCGCTTTCCAGGTGGGTGGCGGCTTCTGGGGTAAGCATTTGCTGGCTCTGATGACGCAGTACAGCGGCCAACGTAACGCCGGTCTGTCGGCGAATATCGGCTTGCCCTACGGTTTGGCCCACCAGTTCTGAACCGGGGGCAATTGTCAATTCCTCCAGCCACAATTCCAGCCCATTATCCAGCGTTACCACATCCAGAAAATCGGCGACGTGGGGGCGCAGGGCGATGTTGGCCATGTATTTGCCGCCGGTTTGATAGGGCGAGACGATGCGGTCGGCCCCGGCGCGGCGCATTTTGGCCTTGCTTTCGGCATCGCTGCGGGCGATGATGCGCAGATCAGGATTCAGCCCGCGCGCCGACAGGACGATGAACAGATTGTCGCGGGTGTCGCCGGTACAGACGAGCAAGGTCTTGGCGCATTCGATGCCGGCTTCTTGCAATACCTCGTCTTCGGTGGCGTCGCCCTGGACAACGATGAGACCTTTGTCCAGCGCAGCCTGGACCATCACGTCTACTTTTTCGATGAGGACCATCTTTTGCGAGCTGTCTTGTAAGGCATCGACGGCGCTTTGGCCGACACGGCCGTAGCCAATCACAATCACATGATCTTCCATCTTCTCAATCGTATTTCGCATTCGCCTTCTCCTCAACCGCCGGCCGACATCGGCCGTTAACAGATACTCACCGGCTACGCTTAAACTGTAAGCAATCGTGCCCACACCCAACAAGATTAATCCAATCGTAAACCAGCGCCCTGCTAGAGATAACGGCCGTATCTCGCCAAACCCCACCGTCGTCAGCGTGATGATCGTCATGAAAAAGGCTTCGGTAAACGACCAGCCTTCAATCAGCACATAGCCAACAACGCCCACGCCCACCACCAGGATGGGAATAAAAAGCAAGGGTAAAAAGCGACGCCGGGACTTAGCCATAAAAACTCTTGAGCGGATCAGGGTTGCTATTTGAAATTGTCATCATCTAAAATTATATGATTGACATCGCGGAATGTGCCATCCGCTATGCAGTCACGAACGATAACCGGACGTAGATCGACGGCCGGTAACTCGTCAATGGGAAACCAAATAAACTCAGTGCTCTTATTTTTGGGTATGACGTTTTCCCGGTCAAGTTTGATCTCGAAGTAATGCTCCAGCGAATGCCTGACTTCTGAATTGTAGGGGATAAAGTTTTCAACGATGAACAGATATTTTGCGCCAATGATTTTGGCGTCAGTTTCTTCATTTAGCTCGCGTTCGATGCAGGATTGCAACGTCTCCCCAACTTCCACGCCACCGCCGATGAAGTTTGCAAATTCATTCTGATCGCCGAAATTCCTTTCGATGAGTATGTGGTCTTTGGCCTGGTTAAAGATAATTGCCCGCGCGCTGGCACGTATCCAGCCGCCATCGGTCCACCAGTCGAAATGATTAGCGTAATCATTCATGCGTCAATACCTCTCGTCTATCCGGCCTCATTCATTCCTGCGGAAGCCGATTAGGTTCCGCTTCCCACCACATCGTTTGACCATCGGTGATGAGTTCAATTGTGCCTAACTGGTCGGTGCGCAGGACAGTTGCCCCAATGTCGGCGGCGCGTTGCAGCATTTCCGGGCTGGGGTGGCCGAAGTTGTTGTCGGCCCCCACGGAAATGGTGATGATGGACGGCCGTACCGCCGCCAACATTTCCACACTACTTGACCCATTCGAGCCGTGATGCCCCGCCTTAAACACCTGAGCACCCAGAAAATCGCCGCGGGCCAGCATGGCCGCCTCGCCATTGTGCTCGGCGTCGCCGGTGAAGACGAAGCTGAAATCGCCGTACACCAGCCGCATCGAAACCGAATTCTCATTGCGCTCATTGGGGATCAGTTCTGCACCGGGATGAAGCACTTCCAGCCACACACCCTCGTCAATCAGGATGGTTTCACCGGCCAATGCCCGGTGAATGGGCGTCTCGGCCGTTTCGGCAGCGGTCAGGACGGCGTCGTAAATCGGCGATTCGCCCAAACCCTGGCCATTGGTGATGAGTTCCCCCACCCGGTAGCGTTCAAAAACACCGGCCAGCCCGGCGATGTGATCGGCGTCGGGATGGGTGGCGATCATCAAATCCAGTTCGTGGTCCCAAAAAGGCATTTGCCGGCCCAGGACATCGTTGAGCACACTGGGATAGTAGCCACCGTCGATGAGGAGTTGACGGCCGTTTGGCGTCTGAATAAACGTCGCATCACCCTGGCCCACGTCGATGAAGACGATGTGCAGGTTGCCGTCGGGCTGGGTGGCGCTCCAGCCGACGGTGAGGATGGCGGCCACGGCCGTTCCCCCTAACGCCAATCGCTGAGACAGGTTTTGTTTGAGAACGGCCGTTATCTGCGCCCTTTTCGCCGGTTCCTGTTTGGCCAGCCAGGTCACTGCCCCAATGGCCGCGTAAATCAAGATGATGCCGGTGGTGGAGATGTCAATGGGAACGGCCGCACCCGGCACAGCGGCAAACAAACGCACCAGCCAGATCGTGTACCACAAAAATAACCAGGCCACCCAACCAAATAATTGACCGATGAAGGGCGCAGCCATCCCCGCCAGCGTCGCCAGCCCGCCCCAAATCATCAACCCCGGTTGGGCCGGTAAAATCAAAGCGTTGGCCGGCAGACTGATCAGCGACAACTGGCCGAAGTAAGCCATCATCAACGGCAGCGTCAGCACCTGGGCTGCCAGCGTGATCAGCACCGATTCGGAAATCAGCCCCATGATGCGCCGCACTACATCCCGATCCAGCCGGCGCAGCAGCCGCGCCCGAGTCCATTGGGTGAACGGGTCAGCGTAAATCATCAGCCCCAGCGTGGCCGTGAAACTCAGTTGGAAGCCCACGTCCCACAAGGTAAACGGGTTGACGAGGGTCATCAACAATCCGGCCAGGAAGAGCGAAGCATAGGCAAAATTCGGCCGTCCCAGCAGCCGTCCGGCCAGCAAATAGATGCTGCCCATAATCGCCGCCCGCACCACCGAGGCATCGGCGCCCACCAAAATCGTGTACAGCGTCACCCCGGCGATGGCAAATCCGACCGCGCCCCGCCTGCCCAAAAACGGCTCGCTGAGGCTGACCATGATGGCAATCAAGATAGCGATGTTGAACCCACTGATGGCAATAATATGAGTCATTCCGGTGAGGCGGAATGCGTCGGCCAGCTCCGGGGAGAGACCGTTGTCGTTGCCCAGCAAGATGCCGCTGAGCAAAGCTGCCTGGGGATCGGGGATGAGACGGTTGATGGTGGTTTGAGCGCGGGCTTTGAAGGTGAAAATAGCGTGTTTGATGGGGCTGCCCTGGTTTTCGGCCAAAATGGACAGGTGAGGCGTATTGAGCAGGCTGTGGATACCCTGCCGGGCCAGATAATCTTTGTAACTAAAATCTTCAAATTCAGGCGGCGTTTCCGGCCGGCCGGTGACTTCGACTTTGGCTCCGTAGGGAATTTCAGGATAGCGGAAAGCGCGAATCAGAACCATACCGTGAACCGGTTGGGTTGACCCATCGGGCAGGGTGATGGTATCGACGGTGACGCGCAGATACGTGAAGCGGTCGCGCACGTCGGGTTCGGCGCTGACCAGGCCGGTGAAGGCGAGTTCGCCCGTGTCATTGTAATAGGCGATGTGGGAGTCGGTGATGGCGGGCACGGCCGTACCATATCTCGCTGCCCCCAGCCCCAGCGCCAACAATCCAATCCCCAGCCAGCGCCATTGAGGGAATTTGCGGGAAAGCAGAACGGCCGTTAACAATCCCACTCCTGCCACCGCCAGCCAGCCGGTCATCTTGAGCGAGACAATTGAAGCCAGCCACACCCCTACAAACCAGCCAATTCCAGAGTAAACCACGACCATCTTAAGAACTCCCTACTTCACACACCCCAACAAATGTCCTATGACACCAGTAGGATTGAGCCTACCTCTCTAGTTTGGTAAAATTTTTAGCAGTACCGAATTTCAAAACGTCAATCACATTTAGCACAAATGATGCCAGGAAAATAACAGCCACTAATTTATCGCAAAGTCCTGGTTGGGAAAAGGTTTATGACCATTCAGGAAGAACCGTATCATATTCTTGCAGTTGATGACAGCCCCATGATTCTGCGCCTGGTTTCATTAGCATTGGAAGAGGCTGGCTTCAAGGTGACAACCGCGTCTTCCGGTGAAGAGGGATTGGAGGTCATTCAGCGATTTGGCCTGCCGCATCTGGCCCTGGTAGACATCAATATGCCGCCCGGCATGGATGGCTTAGAATTTTGTGAAAAAGTACTCGAATTTAGTGATTTGCCCATTGTCATGCTTACGGCAATTGATCATGAAGAGACAATTATCCAGGCAATTGATCAATTTGCTGAAGATTACATCACAAAACCATTTAACCATGGTGAACTGGTTTCCCGTATCCGGCGTGTCTTGCGCCGTATTGGCGACTTTGGTTATACCAATGATCCCGTGATAAAAATTGATCACCACTTGTCCATCGATTTACCCAATCGTATAGCAGTGGTTGCCGGCGATAATATTCCATTAACGCCAACAGAAGCAAAAATATTATACATATTGGTTCGCGCCGCCGGCCGTACAGTCACCACTGATTTTCTGATGCGCCGTTTGTGGCCGCTGGAGAGGGTCGGTGAAGATCGCTTGCGGGTTAATATTCATCGGGTTAGAAAAAAGATCGAAGCCGGCAAAAGTGAGCCATATATAATTTCTATACGTGGTATAGGTTATGCTTTTACTGCAATCCCCGAACCTTCTCCCTAGAAAATAAACAGGGCTTTTCAAAAATCAAGACCCTGAGGGTTTCCAAAATTCCCGCCCAAAGCGGGAATCAATGGCAAAAATCCTCAGGGTCTCTGTTTTCACGATTGCCGAGAACCCTGGGGAAATTAGACTTGCCGTTTTAAGCAGAAATCAGTACCATCATGTTTGTTAAGTTTGTCAAAATATGAGGCAAAAATGGGAATAGCCGCCTTATATCGCTTCAATTGAGTGCTGTCATGAGTGAAGAATCTACGCCACGGCAAGTTGTTTTAGCTGTTGATGATAATTTATATACCCTGCGGATTGTGCAACATGCGTTGGAGCAGGCCGGATTTAAGGTGTTAACGGCCGTTTCCGGGGAAGATGCGCTGGCCATTATGAGCCGTGAAGGGCTGCCTCATATAGCCGTCGTTGACATCCACATGCCACCGGGTATGAGCGGCTTTGAGTTTTGCCGTACCGTCCATCAATTTAGCGACCTGCCGGTGGTGATGTTAACGGCCGTCAATGAAGAAAACACCATCATTGAAGGGCTGGACGAACACGCCGAAGATTACATCATTAAACCATTCAGCCCGGCCGAACTTGTTGCCCGCGTCAAACGTGTCCTGCGACGCATGGGCGACTTTGCCTACACCATGGAGCCACTGACGCGCGTCGATAACCATCTGACCATTAATTTCCCGGAACGCAAAGCATTTGTTGATGATAAGCCCGTCTCCCTGACCCCCACCGAAACCAAGCTCCTCTACATTCTCATGCGCAACGCCGGGAAAACGGTCTCCACCGAGTTTATCATCCGGCGTATTTGGCCGCTGGAACCGGCCTACGAAGACCGGCTGCACGTCCACATGCACCGCCTGCGCCGTAAAATTGAACACAAGTCCCGTCCGCGTTACATTGTTTCGGAACGGGGAGCCGGCTACGTTTTCCAAACAACCGCTGCATAATTACTGCTCCCAACTTATTTAATCTTGACACGTGACAATTGCAAACAACTTCCGGGAGGCTTCTGCAACGACCTCAGTAATTCCTCAAACCTCCCGGAAGTTTAGACCTACGAACAGGTCGAAAACAACCCGTGTCTGTGCTAAACTTGACCCCACGGAGGCTTATCCCATGATTGAAACTGATGGCAAATTTTACCTGGGCCGCATCGCCGACCCGCAAACCGGTGAAACCGGTACCAAACCCTTGCTCTATGACCCGGCTGACCTGACGACCCACGCCGTCGTCGTCGGCATGACCGGCTCCGGCAAAACCGGCCTCTGCCTGGATTTGCTGGAAGAAGCCGCCCTCAACAAAGTCCCGGCGCTGATGATTGACCCCAAAGGCGACATCACCAACGCCCTGCTCCACTTCCCCGACCTGGCTCCGGCCGATTTCCAGCCCTGGGTCAATGCCGATGAAGC
>JBNKZT010000352.1:0-6444 GCA_050301775.1 Promineifilaceae bacterium (SeqCode) | reverse complement strand
AAGGGACAGTATGTGTCTACCAGCGAGACGGTGCGCGGTTTCCGTGAAATTTTGGATGGCAAGCATGATGATTTGCCTGAGCAAGCGTTCTACATGGTTGGTACGATTGACCACGCAGTGGAGAAAGCCGCACGGCTGCGGGCAGAGGCGTAATGAGTGTCAAGTGCCAAGTGTCGAGTGTCATGTTATTAATACATGACACATGATACTTGATTCCTGACACCCCGAATGGGGTTAAATATGCATTGCGATATTGTGACACAAGAACGATCTGTTTTTAGCGGTGAAGTGCAATATGTTAGCTTGCCCGGATCGGAAGGCCGTATGGGTATTTTGCCGAATCACTCTTCGATGTTGACAACGTTGGGTTTTGGTGAAGTCGTCGTACGTAACGTGGAGGGCAACGAATCGTATTTTGCGATTGGCGGTGGTTTTGCCGAAGTACAGCCGGAGAAGATTGTTGTGCTGGCCGATTCGGCGGAACAGGCGGACGAAATTGATATTGACCGGGCACAGCAAGCACGTGACCGTGCCGAAAAATATATGGCCGAAGGTGTTCCTGAAGATCCGGAACGATATGCACAAATTCGTGCTTCGCTGCAGCGGGCGCAAATTCGTATTGATGTGGCCCGGCGCCGACGCCGGCGAGCCACAATGACCTCGTTTGCCAGTGCTGAAGAGGATGAGAATTAGCTGTGGCAATTTTTACGCCGTACATCGCGATTGATTTGGGCACTGTCAATGTGTTGGTGCATGATCAGGGGCGTGGTGTTGTGCTGCAAGAGCCATCGGTTGTGGCCATTAGTGAAGATGGTAATAAGACGACTATCGTTGAGGTTGGCCGGGCGGCGAAGGAAATGTACGGCCGTACCCCTGAACGAATCGAAGTAATGCGGCCGCTGCGGGATGGGGTGATCGCCGACTACTTTGTTACCCAGGGGATGCTGGAATATTTTATCAGCAAGGTTACTGGACGGTTTCGGCTGCGCAAACCGATTGTAATGATTAGTGTTCCTTACGGCGTAACCAGCGTCGAACGGCGGGCTGTACGTGAAGCGGCTCTGTCTGCCGGAGCGCGTGAAGTTCATCTCATTCCTGAACCACTGGCGGCGGCAATTGGCGCCGGGCTGCCGATTGGCACCCCCACCGGAAATATGATTGTTGATTTGGGAGGTGGATCGACGGAGGCGGCCGTTGTTTCCATGAACGGTATTGTCTGTGCTGAATCTGTTCGTGTCGGCGGCGTTCATCTGGACGAAGCCATTATTGCCTACATCCGCCGTAAATATAATCTGGTTGTAGGTGAACCAACAGCCGAAGCCATTAAAATTAAGATTGGCGCGGCCATGGAACTGGCCGAACCGCTGGAAATGCAGGTTCAGGGTCGGGACCAAGTAGCCGGATTACCCAAGACGATTACCATACAAACGAGCGAAGTTGCTGAAGCCATTGCCGAACCGCTGTCGGCGATTGTTAATGTAATTCGGGCGGTGTTGGCAAAAACGCCGCCGGAATTATCGTCGGATATTATTGATCGTGGTATGGCTTTAAGTGGTGGTGGCGCCCTGCTGCGTGAGATCGATGCAATGATTACGCAGGAAACAGGTGTGCCGGCTTACGTGGCGGATAATCCAATGGCCTGTACGGCTTTGGGCGCAGGGAAAGCGTTGGCTGAACTGCCAATTTTACAGCGTAGTATTCCTGATCTGTAATGCTCTGTGTAACGAATCGAGTATAGAAAAGCCTCTACCTGATCAGGTAGAGGCTTTTTTTATGAAATGTTGAGCCAACCAATCGCATCAATGTTCCTGAGGTTTTATGTAATAGGTCATTTGCTGCATTTGTACGACTGGATCACTGTAGCTGACGCGGACATGCGTCGGCACATTCAAATTGATGGGTGCATAGCTTAGAATAGATTCAATACCGGCCTTTACCAATTGGTCGGTGATTCCCTGGGCGACGGCCGCCGGGACAACGATAATGGCGATTTTGGCTTGATGTTTGAGGAGGGTCTCTTCCAATTCATCAATAGGCTGAACGATTAATCCATTCATTTCGACGCCAATTTTGTCCGGATCGTTGTCGAAAACCCAGGCAATACGAAAGCCGCGATGCTGGAATCCATTGTAGTGGGCAATAGCATGGCCCAGATAACCGGCACCAATTAGAGCCACCGGCCATTCATGGGTTAAATGTAGAATTTGTTGTAGTTGTTCGATGAGGTATTTGATGTGGTAGCCGGTGCCTTGTTTGCCGAATTCACCAAAGTGGGAGAGATCTTTACGGATTTGGGCGGAGCTAATGCCCAGTCGGCGGCCTAGTTCGTGGGATGAGGTTGTTAATTGTTTTTCTTCACGTGCCAATTGCCTCAGTTCTCGTAGGTAGATCGGCAATCTTCCGATTACGATATTTGGGATTTCTGTCGTCACGTCTTTTTCCTTACCTTGACTTGTTTGTGGGGCATTTCACAACTGAAAATATTTTAACATAAAACGAAAGGCTGGCAAAGCAGGTGAAGTTCTTAAGTTCTTATACCCAAACACATTTGGTTGTCCTATAATACTCGTTGGTTTACTAAGTTTTTATAGAAAAATAAAGGTAATAAGATGCGACGAACAATCATTATTGTTGTTGTTGTTTTAATTTTGCTGGCGGCGGGTTTTTTCTTTGTAAGACAGCGTCAATTGGCAGCTCAGGAACCGGCTTTTGAGATTTTGCGAGAGGGTGTGGTGGAGAACGGCCGTATCACCGCTACTGTTAATGCTACCGGATCTATTGAACCGGAAGCACTGGTAACACTGACATTTCGCAGTACGGGAACAATCCGGCAGGTGAATGTTGAGCGCGGTCAGAGTGTTCGGGTTGGCGATGTGTTGGCGACGCTGGATACCGAAGAATTGCAGCTAAGCGTACAGCAGGCGGAAGACGCATTACGGATTCAAGAACTAACGCGGCAGCAGCGATTGAACAACGAACTGAGTTCGGCGACAATGGCTTCTTCACAGGCCGATATTGATGCTGCTACCGCGCAGGTAGCTGTTGCTGAGGCCAATTTAGCCGGGGCTGAAGCAGCCGTGCTGCAAGCCCAGGCCCAAAAAGCGCAGCTCATGGCTGGTTCTACAGCAGGCGCCATTGCGGCCGCAGAAGCACAGGTTGCTTCGGCTCAGGCCCAACAAAAAAGTGCTCAAATAACGTATGATCGGGTTTTGGAATGTTTTGATTTCAAAATTCCCGGAACGGATGAGAAACAGGAAATCTGTCCGGGGTTGGGGACGACTGAAGAACAGGCACGGTACAGTTTGAATAATGCCAATGTGGCGCTGGTTGCGGCGGAAGCCCAATTGGCCGATACGAAAGCGGGTCCGCGAACGGCCGATATTCAGGCGGCGAATGCGGCAATTGCCAGTGCCCAGGCCAATGTATTGGCCGCGCAGGGGAATGTCGCTGCCGCTGAAGCCAATCTGGCTCGGGCACAGGCGGCTTTTGACCGGATGCAAGAACCACCGACGAATGATGAATTGGCCATTTTGGATGCCCAAATTGCCAGCGCCCAGACCAATCTGAATTTGGCCCAACTGCGTCTGGAACAGTCGATGATTGTGGCCCCGATTGACGGCACGATTGCCAATGTAGCGATAAACGCGGGTGAACAGGCTTCGCCCGGTGCGCCGGCGATCACGCTGGTTAATGAAGATGCTTTCCACATTAACGTCAATGTGGATGAGATTGATATTGACCAAATTAGTGTGGGGCAGGATGTGGAAGTGACACTGGATGCGCTGTCGGATACGGTGTTGACTGGTGTGATTTCAGAGATTTCACCGACGTCGGCCAGCGCCGGCGGTGTGGTGACCTATTTAGTGACGATTAATATTGTAACGGATGATGGTGTTACTTTGCGGCCAGGCATGAGTGCTAACGCTTCGATTGTTGTAGAAGAGATTGATGATGTATTGATTGTACCCAACTGGGCAGTACGGTTGGATCGGGAAACGGGTAATGCATTTGTGCTGCAAAAGATGGCCGATGGCACAGTGGCGGAAACAATCGTGGAAACGGGTCTGCGGAATGAACAATTCAGTGAAGTATTGAATGGTTTGCAGTCTGGTGATGTGGTTGTGGTGACGACGGAACGAGAAGCGTTTAGTTTCTTTGGGAATTAGTCAGGAAGTCGGGCAGTCTTTAGTCTTGTAGTCGATTGGAGCAGAATGTATGACATCGAGTAACGGCCGTAATAACAAACCCATCATCACCATCCACGACATGACCAAAGTGTACCAGATGGGTGAATATCGGGTTCACGCTCTCAATGGCGTTTCTCTGGACGTTTATGAAGGTGATTTTCTCTCCATCATGGGGCCGTCCGGGTCGGGCAAATCAACGTTGATGAACATGTTGGGGGCGCTGGATCAGCCCAGCAGCGGTACTTACTTGCTGGATGGCACCGATGTCAGCCATTTAAGTGATAATGAATTGGCTGACATCCGCAATCTCAAAATTGGTTTTGTCTTCCAAAACTTCAATTTGCTTTCGCGCACCCCAGCTTTGCAGCAGGTGGAACTGCCGTTGATCTATTCCGGTAAAAACCAGCGTCATCAGTTGGCGAAGGCCGCGCTGGAGCGGGTGGGGCTGGGCGACCGGATTGACCACAAACCCAGCGAGCTTTCCGGCGGCCAGCAGCAGCGAGTGGCCATTGCCCGCGCTCTGGTTAACGAACCGGCCATCATCCTGGCCGACGAGCCAACGGGCAACCTGGACAGCAAGTCGGGCACGGAGGTGATGCAGCTTTTCCAGCAGTTAAACAACGAGCAGGGGATCACGGTAATTTTTGTGACCCATGATCCCTGGATCGCCCGCCACACGCGCCGAGTTATTACTCTGGCCGATGGCAAAATTGTACGGGATGAAGAGATTGATGAGCCTTTGGTGGCTGGGCAAAGTAAACGGCCGTCGGACACGGCATTATTTTAATCGGGCCTTCATCAAATAGCCCTGCTGGCCGGGGTCGCCAGGGCATTAATGCCCTGGCTAAAAAACAAAGCCGGATCAATCCGGCTGAGAGCGAGAACAGCCCGATTGATTGAGCGTTGTTTGGTAGCCCGGTCGTGACGACCGGGTGGTGTTGGCCGAATAAAGCACACCAATTGGCGATGAGACTTTTAATCTTGTTATATTTTGACCGGGTCACAAACTTTGGGAGATGGTGAATGAGTGAAAATACATGGCAGTTTCAAGACGCCTGGTCAGAAGCACAGCAGAAAGGGCCACAAATCATTACCAGAGAGGGTGAAAAAGTAGCAGTGGTAGTTTCCTTTGAAGAATATGAAAAGATGACAATGCCCAAAACAGACTTGGTCACTTTTCTGCAAAATTCCCCCCTGGCTGACCTGGATTTATGAACCTGTCTGAAAACTTTCGCATGGCGCTGACTGCGCTGGTGGCCAATAAACTACGTGCTTTGCTGACGATGCTGGGCATCATCATTGGCGTGGCGGCTGTGATTACCCTGGTTTCTGTGGGACGCGGCGTGGAAGGCGTGGTTTTGTCGGAGTTTGAAGGGCTGGGCAACAATTTGCTCTTTGTGTTTCCGGGGCAGTTAAGTCCTGAGCAGCAAGGCCCGCTGCGCTCCGGCGGCAGTGGTTTGACAGATAAGGACGTGACTGCTCTGGCCGACCCGCTGCGGGTGCCTGACGTGCTGCGGGTTGTGCCTATTTATGAACGACCGGCTATTGTGGTAAACGGCCGTCACGACGCCCGTACCACCATCACCGGCACAACAACCGATTACGTTAATATCCGTGATTTTCACCCCGTTGTCGGGGACTTTTTCCAGGAACAAGACATTCAACAAACTGCCCGCGTCGCTGTTTTGGGGCAAACCGTTTACGAAAACCTGTTCCCGGATGGCGGCTCGCCCATTGGGGAAACGATCCGCATCAACAACGTCAATTTTCGTGTGATTGGCCTGATGGAAGAAAAGGGCGGCTCCGGTTTTAACGACCAGGACGATGTGATTTTTGTGCCCATCAACACGGCCCAGCGCCGCCTGTTCCCGGCCCGGCGGCCCGATGGCCAACTGCGGGTCGATTTCATTCTGGCCGAACTGGTCGATGAGACCCGGCAGGACGCGGCCATCACTGAGATGACATTGGTGCTGCGGGAACAGCACAACATCACCTTTGAAGATGAAGACGATTTTACCGTTTTGAGCCAGGAAGAGTTGGTCGGTGCATTAAGCCAGATTACCAGCGTTTTGACGGTTTTCCTGGGCGTTATCGCCGGCATCTCGCTGCTGGTGGGCGGGATTGGCATCATGAATATCATGCTGGTGTCAGTGACGGAACGGACGCGGGAGATTGGCTTGCGTAAAGCGGTCGGAGCCAAACGGCGTGACATTTTGTGGCAGTTCTTGATTGAAGCGATGGTAATGGCTCTGGTCGG
>JBNKZT010000351.1:0-6495 GCA_050301775.1 Promineifilaceae bacterium (SeqCode) | reverse complement strand
GTATCGGCAACAGCGCACCGGGCACACCGGTCGACCACGGTCTGGCCATCCTCACCCACAAAAACGGGGCGATTTCGCACGTCGAAGGATCATGGGCTTACCCGCCGCCGCTGTTCCGCACCCGGCTGGAGATTGCCGGTGACAACGGCTGGATTCAATTCGACTCGGAGCAGATGACGGCCGTTAAGCTGCATCTGCACCAGCAAGGCGGCGACGCACCCGACGTGCCCATTCCCGGCAGTCCGATGCTGGAAGACCCGTACACCACCCAAATCAAGGCTTTTTACGACCACATTGAACATGATGCAGACGTGGCGGTAACGGCCGTAGACGGCTACAAAGCCCTGCAAATCGCCCTGGCCGCCATCGAATCGGCTCAAACGGGACTTCCAGTCCCCATTGCAAAGGAGGCCGCATCATGAAAATTGGCATTATGAGTTTTGCCCACCACCACGCCGAGTCCTACATCGGCAATTTACGGGCCATTCCGGGCGTAGAGATGATTGGGATCGCCGATGATGATTTAGGACGCGGCCAACAATTTGCCCAACAGTTTAACACCCGACTTTTCGCCAACTACGAAGTGTTGCTGGCCGAAAAACCGGATGGCGTCCTGGTTTGCTCCGAAAACGCCAACCACCGCCGCCTCGTCGAGATGGCAGCCCAGGCCGGCGCCCACGTGTTGTGCGAAAAGCCGCTGGCCACCACCCGCGAAGACGCCCAGGCCATCATCGCCGCCTGCCGCAGCGCGGGTGTGAGATTGATGACCGCCTTCCCCATGCGCTTCAGTGCGCCATTGATACAGCTCAAGGCGCGGCTGGATGCCGGGGATTTGGGCCAAATCTACTGCCTCAACACCACCAATCAAGGCGAAGTGCCCATCGGCCATCGGGCCTGGTTTGTCGATAAAGAACTGGCCGGCGGCGGAGCCATGATGGATCACATCGTCCATCTGGCCGACATCTTCAACTGGTTGTTTGGCCGCGATTTGGCCTCGGTCTACGCCCAATCCAACCACATCATTCAGGCCGACAAGGTCGACGTGGAAACCGGCGGCCTGATTATGCTGCAATACGCCGACGGCCTGTTTGCCACAATTGACAGCAGTTGGAGCAAGCCGCTCAACTACCCCACCTGGGGCGGCCTGACGATGGAACTAATCAGCCAGCGCGGCCTGACCGTCATCGACGCCTTCAGCCAAAATTTGAACATCTTCCAGCAGGAACCGGCCAACAATTACTGGGCCTATTGGGGGTCGGACATGAACCAGGCAATGGTTGAGGAATTTGTCAACGCCATTCGTGAGGAGCGCCAACCATCCATCACTGGCGAAGATGGCCTCTTTGCCCTGGGAGTGGTCCTGGCAGCTTATGAATCAGCAAAAACGAATCAGCCTATAAAATTGACGACGGCGAATTAGAGACTGGAGACTACAAGACCATGAGACTAGAGACAACCCACCTTTACCAGGAAATCCACGAACAACCGGCCGTCTTGCAGAAATTATTGGAGTCGCAAAAAGGAACGATCAACGAATTGGCTCAGGCAATCCGGCAGCGGGACATCAGCCATGTCATCATTGCTGCGCGGGGAACCAGTGATAACGCTGGTCGCTATGCGCAATACGTATTGGGCGCGCACAACCGGCTGACGGTGACGCTGGCTACGCCCAGCTTGTTCACCATTTACCAGCGGCCGCCGCGCATGGGCAATGCGCTGGTACTAGGCATCAGCCAAAGCGGCAAAAGCCCGGATATAGTGGCTGTACTGGCCGAGGCAAAAAAACAAGGGGCGTTAACGGCCGTTCTCACCAACATCCCCCATTCCGATTTAGGCCAGCAGGGTGATGTTGTGATTGATTTGAGTGCGGGCGAAGAAACGGCCGTGGCCGCTACCAAAACCTACACCAGCCAGTTAGCCGCTATCGCCCTGCTCAGCGCCACCCTGGCCAATGATTCAGATTTGTTCAGCGAATTGGAAAAGCTGCCCAATGCGGTTAAAGCCACACTGGCCATGCAAGAATCCATCGCCCAAGTCGCGCCGCGCTACCGCTACATGGAACGCACCGTCGTCATTGGCCGCGGTTACAACTACGCCACCGCCTTTGAACTGGCCCTGAAGATGAAAGAGCTAACCTACACCATCGCCGAGCCATACAGCAGTGCCGATTTTCTCCACGGCCCGCTGGCGCTTATCGACCAGGGCTTCCCCGTCATCGTCATCGCCCCATCGGGCAAGATGCTGCCAGAAATGGGCACGTTCATACACACCCTGCGGCAGCGACAGGCCGAAGTCATCGCCATCAGCGACGATGCCGACACATTGACCTTGGCGCGCATCCCATTAACGCTGCCAGTCGTTGTGCCGGAATGGTTGTCGCCCATCACGGCCATCCTTCCCGGCCAAATGTTAGCGATGAATCTGGCCCACACCCGCGACTTCGACGTCGATTCGCCACGGGCCATTCAAAAGGTGACGGAAACGCGTTAAGGACTGAAGATGAGAATAATGGCCTCGCTTGGGAATTGCGTCGTCAGTTTGAAGGAATGGTAAGGGGGCGATAGGAATCGCTAAACAGCTTTGTCGTCTTATTTAATTTCCATTTCTAGATTTATGGAAGGAGTTTCTGCAACGTCGTAACAATTTCCCCAAAAGCCTTTGCTTGAATGCTATTTGGCTCAGCATGAACAATGGGATCAGCTTGATTGATACCTTGGGAAATGGCCGGCGTGAGCGGAATCTGCCCAATAACCGGTACATCGGCCAGCGCTGAAGGCCGCCACCGGGCCGAATGTTGAAAAATCTCGTGCCGCTCCCCGCAGTTGGAACAAATAAAATAGCTCATGTTCTCCACCACTCCCAGAATAGGGACGCTGGCCTGCTGGAACATTTGCAAGGAGCGGGATGCATCCAACAAGCTCAAATCTTGCGGCGTTGTGACGATAATTGCGCCTTGCAGGGCAACCCTCTCAAGCAAATCCTCTTGCGGCTGACCGGCCGAGGGCGGTAAATCTATTAGCAGGTAATCCAACTGGCCCCAAATAACATCATGCAGTGTTTGCACTGCGACTTGCCCTGCCGCACTCGCCGGAAAATTAATGAGCTGATCTTCGGCCATCAACAAACCTACCGACATGATCCGGAGGCCAAACCGCTCTAATGGTTTGACATAAGCAGGTGCATCTCTGCGGCGGACAATAGGCAAATAGCCGCTGCCTTTCTCTCGCCGGTGAACACCGAGCATCAACGGTACATTGGGACCGTAAATATCGGCGTCAAACACGCCTACGTGTGCCCCTTCCCGCTGCAAAGCCAATGCCAGATTGACTGTTACGGTGGTCTTCCCCACGCCGCCTTTGCCACTGGCGACGACCAATATGTTTTTTACACTAGGCAAAGATAATTTGGGAATCATTGCTTTTTCCTCTCTAGAACTTGCTGTCTCAATTATGGTCTGATTGGTCGAATCTGGCTACACTCCCCAACATGCAACGATCCCGATTTACTGTTCTCATTGGACTGTTTTTATGGCTTGCATTAGCTGCACAGCCGTCTGCCACACAGGATGCTATCACTTTTGCCCTGTTTGAGACGACCAACAACTTTCCCAATGATTTGACGTTTTCTACAACGGTTTCCAGCAGTGCCGGTGAGATTGTAGACGCCGAGTTTGTATTCCATCTGCGCAACCAGTTTTCGTCAGACAGTTTGAGCCGGGTAAAAATTGAGCTTGATCCGGCCAGCCACATCGATCTCAGCTACACCTGGGACACCAGCGCCGGCACGATTCCGGGTGCGGCCGTACTCTACTACTGGGAAGTGACCGATTCGGCCGGCAACCAAATCCGCAGCGCCGAGCAGATGGTGCGCTACGAAGACACACGCTACGACTGGCAAATCTTGGAAAACGAGTCCATTGCCGTCTGGTGGCACGACCGGCGGTCCTCATTTGGTGAAGATGTATTTGAAATTGCCACCGAGGCTGTAGCAAAACAGCGCGAACTGTTCCAGGCTGACCTGGATTTCCAGATGCGCATCATCATTTACAATGATTTTGATGAATTTGCCGCATGGAACGGCGTTGTGAGTGAATTTATCGGCGGGCAGGCATTTCCTGACCAGGGGATTACGGCGCAAATTGTCTCGGCTTATGGCTCGCAGGAACGCTGGCTCAATGATGTCGTCCCCCATGAAATTTCACATCTCTACTTTGAGCAGGTAACGTTTCACCGGCGCAGCAACCCACCAATCTGGCTGAATGAGGGTGTAGCGCAGTACAACGAATTCGGCATCCACCGGGCAACGCTGCGCGATGTGGAAACGGCCGCTAAACAAGGCGATTTAATTCCGTTGTCATCTCTGGAAGTCGGCTTTGGCTACTTCAACGAGTCGCGCGCCCGGTTGGCCTACGCCGAAGCGCTCAGTGCAGTCACTTACCTGGTGGACACGTACGGGAACGATGGCCTGGCAGCTTTGCTGGCCGCCTACCGGCAGGGGATGGTGACTGATGAGGCGTTTCCAGCCGCATTGGGCGTGACGGACAGTGAATTTGAAGCGGACTGGACGGTCTGGTTGGGGCTGAGCGAAGGGGAGTTTGTGACCAATACGCCCTGGCCGCTGCCAACGTTTCCGCCATCGCCAACACCGCGCTTACCGGGCACGGCCGTTCCCACCACCCCGGAACCCCCAGCAACGGCCGTTGCCCAATCACCAGCTACACCAATGAATACGGCCGTTCCCACCAACCCCAGCCAGTTCCCCTTCGGTGAAAATCAAGTCATTTTGGCAGCCATCGGTGGGTTTGTATTATTGTTGTGCTGCTTAACGGCCGTATCCCTCATTTTGGCCTTCATCTGGTGGCAGCGGCGGCAGCGTAGGCAACACGACAACCCGGCGTAGGGTTTCAATCCATCATCGATAGTACCAATGGCCTACAATGGCCACATGGTATACGAAACGCAATTTTCCCGTTTTTCCTTCAATCAACTGGCCAGCAGTTTAAAGCAGCGCTGGCAAGAACTGCTCCAAGTCGATGCCTCGCCGCGCAACATTGCTCTGGCCTTTGCCGTAGGCACCTTTATCAGCGTCTTGCCAATCCCCGGCATAGACCTGGCTTTGATCATGGTGCTGGCATCGCTCTTCAAACGACTAAACCGGACGGGCATGTTGGCCGCTGTGGCGGTTTGGAATACGTTTGTCGTGGCCCCGCTTTACATTCTCAGTCATAAAATTGGTGCATCCCTACCAATTCTGTCTGAGCAAAATCTGGCCATCGAATTTTTAGTAGGGAATTTGCTGCTGGCGGTGGTGATAACGGCCGTTAGCTACCTCATCGTGCAATTAAGCATCGGCCGTTACCAGACCCGGAAGATCCGCGCCTAACCCTACTCCCCAAAAAAACACCCTTTTCCCCAAAGACCTGACAAACCTCATACGTTTCATATGCCGATCTAAACTATCCAGGCAATCTATCTGGTTGTATAGTGTCAATTGGCGTATTTTGCGCCAATATCAGGAAAGGTCATTGCTGACAATGACCTTTCACAAATCATATCCTGACAGAAGGAGCTTTTTATGTCACAAGACAAACAAACAATTCCGACCGGTGTTGAATTATTGCACGATCCCCTGCTTAATCACGGTACCGCATTCACCAAAGAAGAACGTGAAAAATTGGGGCTGTGGGGCCTGCTACCTTACCAGGTCATCTCCCAAGACAAACAAGTTGAACGCATCCTGGAAAATTTCAATCGCAAACCCAACGATTTGGAAAAATACATCCTGCTCATCGGTTTACAAGACCGCAATGAAAACTTGTTTTATCGGGTCGTCATGGAAAATCTGGATAAGATGATGCCCATCATCTATACCCCCACGGTTGGCCAAGCCTGCCAGGAATATGCCCATATTTACCGGCGGCCGCGCGGTATGTTCATCACCGCCAAAGATAAAGGCAATATCGCCAACATCCTCAAAAATTGGCCCCATGAAAATGTCCGCGCCATTGTCGTAACCGATGGCGAACGTATTCTGGGGCTGGGCGATTTGGGCGCCAACGGGATGGGTATTCCGGTCGGCAAGCTATCCCTTTACACCGCCTGCGCCGGCATCCACCCGGCAACCACCCTGCCCATCACGCTTGACGTCGGCACGAACAACGAAAAGTTAATCAATGATCCATTTTACATCGGCATCAAAGAACCGCGTTTACGCGGGGAAGTGTATGATGAATTGGTCGAAGAGTTTGTTATGGCCGTTCAGGAACAGTTCCCTCATGCCCTGCTTCAATTTGAAGATTTCGCCAATATCAACGCGTTCCGGCTTCTGGAAAAATACCGCAATCGAATTTGCACTTTTAATGACGATGTACAAGGTACGGCCAGCGTGACGCTGGCCGGAGTCTATTCGGCGCTGCGTTTAACCGGCGGGCAGCTAAAAGATCAGAAAATACTCTTCCTGGGGGCCGGTGAAGCCGGCATCGGCATTGCCGATCTC
>JBNKZT010000350.1:0-6507 GCA_050301775.1 Promineifilaceae bacterium (SeqCode) | reverse complement strand
TACACCTGCCACGACGCCGACGGTCCGGCCGCGGCCAACGTCCAGGCTGATTTTAATCTGGCCAGCCACCACAACGTCAGTTCGTTGGAGCAGGCGGATGGTTCGCAGGTGGAGTGCGCCAACTGCCACAATCCGCACACGGTTAACGCCGCCGATCCGCTGTCCAACCCCGACAACCTAGCCGCGCTGTGGACAGGCGACGATACCAGCTTCTGCCTGACCTGCCACGATGGCGCGCCGCCACCAACGGTTGCTTTCCCGGCAGCGGCCGGAACCGGCTTCAACAAAACAGCTTACATCGGTTCAACGCATGGCCAGCCGCTGGGCGATTACGGCTGCCGCCACTGCCACGACCAGCACGGCTCGATCAACAGTTCGCTGCTGGCTGGCGCGTACGCCACAGCCGATTACACAGCTTATGCCGCTCTCAGCTACCAGCTTTGCTGGACCTGTCACGACGAGAACGGCACCATCTGGCAGATGAACCGCTTCCGCAACCAGCACAGCCGCCACGTGAACACAGCCAACACACCCTGCATCGTTTGCCACGACGTCCACGCGCCTTTCGACGCTGGGGAAACAGGCTTGATCAATTTCAATTTTGCCGTGTTAAGCGGCTACGACATCGCTTACCTGGCCGGGTATGACGGCAGTTCGTCGTTTACGATTGATCTGGCGTTGAACCGGGGGACGTGTTCGATTGCCTGTCACGGCCGTACCCACACCAATCGTTTTTACATTCGCAGCGCCGCCATTCCCACTGACTGTACAGCTTGTCATCCTGGTGGGCCGCCATTACCCATCATCCTGGATTCGATCATGCCCATCGAATTGATCACAGAGACACCAACGATGACTATTTCGCCAACCAGTACAACGATGGCCTCAGTGCCGACGGTTTCGGTGACGGTTACTATTCCTTTGCCGACACTGACGCCGGCCTGGGAAAACACGGTAACGGCCGTTCCCACAGCAACAACGGCCGTTACACCAATACCAACGCCAACCCTAACCCACACACTTACGTTTACACCAACACCTTCCCCTACAGACCCCCAGCATGGTCATACTCCTGGCCCTAAAAAAGAGACCTCAACGCCAATCCCCTAGTGTTTCATGCCCATTTGACCTGGTTTTGAATGAGTAGTTCCATAAAGAATGCTTTTTTGTTCGATTCGTGACGTCGTCTTTGCTAAAATGCCATTTCATTTGGGCGGGGGAATTTATGCGCTTTTTAGAGATAGGAGATTTTATTGATGGCAAACCAATATTGTTCACAATGTGGCGGCCAGTTAGCGGAACAAGCCCGTTTCTGCACGGAATGTGGTGCGGTCCAGCCCGGACAACCTGGCAGCCGACCGCAGAAAGCGTTATCCGGCAGCCGGTTTTCGATGCCTGTTCTTTTGCTTGTTGCTGGAGTCTTGTTGTTGATTGGCGGGGCTGTGGTTTATCTGTTTGATCGTCCGGCAGCGGCCCCAGAAGCCGTGAATGCGCCGGTCAATGTGGTTGAATCTGATATTCCTTATCCTGATGTGGGCCGGATTTCGGTTGAGGAAACGAAGGCACGGGCTGATGCGGGAACAGCCGTTATCGTTGATGTCCGCCCCCTTGAAGATTACGCCACGCTCCACGCCGCCAATGCTATCTCTATTCCCTTGACAGAAATAAACGACCGCTTCCCCGAACTGCCCCAGGACAAAGAAATTCTCACCTACTGTACTTGACCGAACGAAGAATCAAGCGCCCGTGCGGCGGCTATTCTTGCAGAACTCGGTTTTAATAATGTCCAGGCAATCAAAGGTGGCTTCCGCGCCTGGCAGGAAGCCGGTTTCGCCACTGCCGATGGTTCATAAACCCAATTAGTTATCGTTGTTACTCGTTCAAGTTGGGCGTTGTTGATGAATGGTCGTTTCCAGCGTGTCGAGACGGCCGTTCCGGGCGTACCAGCCTACCAATTTTCATGCCCTGGCCGATTGGCCGGAAAAAGGCAGACAACCTAATCAACCCCAATTTGCAAACAAAGCGACCGCAGTTCCTGGTCATTGAAATAATCGTCTAGCCAGATATGTGAAGCGTGATGTAACTCTGGTCACGTTTCACGGCTGTCACCCCCTGAATTCCCAAAGAGCCAGAAAACGCAACTTAGTTGCAGTGTCAACGTATATACCTGTGAAAGAATTCACAGCCCTTAACTTTCACTTCAAAAACCTGTGAGCCAACCGTATTGTTAGTAAATTGTGGAGTAAAAATTGATGTCCGAGCATGCTTTATTGGTAAAAACACGTCAGTTAAGTGGACCTGAACCGGTTAAGATACTCTGCCCCCCTCATTCAGTAGCCGATTCATCTTTGGCGGCAGCCATCACACGCCAGGCGAGTAAGCAAACCTACACCACCATCCATTTCCTCGTGGATCGCTCTCTGGTAGCCGATGCCTACCGGGCTTATGCCTATTTTCGTTGGGTAGATGACCAGCTTGATCAGGAAGATCTGGCTCGGTCCGAGCGGCTTGCTTTTGTCGAACGGCAGCGAACCATCATCGCCCGCACTTATGCCGGTCAGCATTCAAGCAATTTGACGGCGGAAGAGCGTCTGGTTGTTGACCTGATTCAGAATGATGGGGCCAAAAGCAGCGGGCTGCGGGCTTACATCGACAACATGATGGCCGTCATGGCCTTTGATGCCGAAAGACGCAGGCGAGTGATTACCCAAAAGGAGCTGGTTGAATATACGCGGTGGCTGGCAACGGCCGTTACCGAAGCCCTCCATCACTTCATTGGCCACAACTGCGCCGCGCCGCAAGATGACACCCGTTACCTGGCCGTCACCGCCGCCCACATCACCCACATGCTGCGCGACACCATCGAAGACATTGAAGCCGGTTATTACAACATTCCCCAGGAATTCTTGATCGCCCACAACATAGAGCCAGCCAACGTAAATGGTGATGCTTACCGACTGTGGGTGCAAAGCCAGGTGCGATTGGCTCGCGATTCCTTCCGAATTGGCCGCGAATATTTGTCTCGCGTAGAGAATCCGCGCTGCCGAATTGCCGGATATGCCTACATCGCCCGCTTTGAAGTAGTCCTGGATGCCATCGAAAAAGAAGAGTACCGGCTGCGACCCGATTACCCTGAACGAAAAAACGGCCGTGCGGTCCTAAAAATGGGTTGGTCGGTGCTGTCGCAAGCGTTCAAATCACCGTTTAAGGATCAAGACATGCCTGTTGTTGATTCGATGATTGTAAAGGAATCCATTTGATGAATACCGTAAAATCTAAATCTGTGATTGTTATCGGCGCCGGGATTGGCGGCATTGCTGCTGCCGTTCATCTGGCACAGCATGGCCTGCACGTTACCGTCGTGGAGAAAAACACCCGTCCCGGCGGCCGCTGCGGCCGGTTTAGCCGCGAGGGCCACCAGTTTGACTCTGGCCCGACGTTGTTTGTTATGCCCCTGGTCTACGAAGCGGAATTCGCTGCTTTGGGCGCTTCGATGCACGAACTACTGGATTTGCAGCGCGTGGACCCAACCTATCATCTTTATTTCGACAATGGCAGCCACTTATCGCTTACCTCGGACATGAAGCGGATGCAGGAACAACTGGAAAGGTTTGAACCGGGCAGCTTTCAAGGGCTGCTGCGTTATCTGGACGAAGGCCACCGCCACTATCACGTAGCGATGGAACGGTTGGTGAATCGTGATTTTCGGGCTGCTTCGGAGTTCTTTTCGCTGCGCAACCTGCCGCTGCTCTGGGATATTAAGCCATTGGCCCGGCATTATAACCATATGTCGGCCTATTTTGATGACCCACGACTGAAGGCGGCGTTTACGTTCCAGGACGTGTACATGGGTCTGAGTCCGTTTGATGCCCCGGCAACCTTTTCTCTGATGCCGTATTCGGAGCTGGTGCATGGCGTCTGGTATCCGAAAGGGGGCATGTATCAGGTGGTGGAAGCGCTGATGACGATTGCTGAGGATGCCGGGGTGGAATTTTTGATGGACACGGCCGTTACCCAAATCTCAGTCAACGGTTCAAATGCGAAAGGGGTAGTGTTGGATGACGGCCGTTTTCTGGATGCCGACGCCGTCGTTGCCAATGCCGACCTGCCCTACGTGTATCAAAATTTGCTGCCGCCTAACGGTATGGGGAAAAAGCTAGATCGGAAGAAATATTCCTGTTCAACCATCAGTTTTTTCTGGGGTGTGGACAAAACCTATCCCGAATTAGCGCCGCATTCCCTTTTCCTGGCTGACGATTACCGGGGCAACTTTGACAGCATCATCGACGACTTGACGCTGCCGCGTGACCCCAGCCTTTACATCCATGTTCCCACCCGGCTGGACCCATCGCTGGCGCCGCCGGAGCAGGAGAGCATCATCGCCATCGTGCCGGTGGGCCACATGGCCGAGAATGGGGCACAGGATTGGCGGGCTTTGCGCGACCGGGCGCGACAAGAGGTTTTCAACCGGCTGGCCACACTGGGCATCACTGACCTGGAAGAGCATTTGAAGTTTGAGGTCAATTACACGCCACTTTCCTGGCAGAAGCGGTATAATCTGGTAAAAGGGGCAACGCACGGGTTGGGCCACACATTAACCCAGTTGGGCTACATGCGGCCCCACAATCGGCACGCCCATTGTCACAATTTATACTTTGTGGGAGCCAGCACCCATCCCGGTACCGGCGTGCCTACAGCCCTCATTTCGGCGCGGCACACGGCCACTCGGCTGCTGGAAGACCAATTGTAAATGGGAGTGCAGGGGGATTGGTGTTTAAAAAATAAAACAGGCAACTAATTGTAGGGCGATTTTGCAAATCGCCTGAACGATTTGCAAAATCGTTCTACAGAGGTTACCTAACTATTTTCTTAAAGTGCAAAACGCCTGCTTCTGTAACTCATCCACAGGTGCTTTTGGCGAACGGGACGTTCGCGCTCCCATTTCAGGAGGAAAGGAATACTAATGCAAATTTTCAGGCGCGCTTATGGGTTGTCTTGGATTGTGGTGGGGGTAACGGCCGTTGCCTCCGCCATCGGTTTACTGTATCCCGCCCATCTCTATCCCACCGCCGAACTGCGCCAATCCTATCTCACCAATGATGTCATTAACCTCCTCATCGGCCTGCCCATCATCCTGATTGCCGTGTGGCTGGCGCGGCGCGGCCGGCTGTTGGGGCTGCTCCTTTGGCCAGGAGCACTGTTGTATGGGCTTTACAACTACATTGCCTACGTTTTTGGACTTCCGTTTGGCTGGAGCACTTTAGTGTATCTGGTCATTGTTCTGGGCAGTGGATTGGCCATATTTGACGTTCTAAAAAGCGTTGATGTTCAGTCTGTAGCGGGGCAGTTGGCCGACGCCGTGCCGGTAAAAACTTCTGGCTGGATATTGCTTTTGTTCGGGTTGCTATTTTTCCTTCGAGCCGTGAGCATGATTGTCGATGCGTTTGTCGCCCGGACTGGGCTGCCAGCTTCGGAACAGGGCGTTGTGATTGCTGACGTTCTCATTTCGCCGCTCTGGGTGGCTGGTGGCTCTTTACTCTTGCGGCGCAAACCCTGGGGATACATGAGTGGGTTGGGTCTGCTGTTTGCGGTCAGCATGTTGTTCATCGGCTTGATTGGGCTGCTCCTGTTGCAGCCAGTTTTCAGCGAGGTGGCATTTGCGCTGACGGACGTTCTCGTGGTCACCGCCATGGGATTCATTTGTTTCATTCCCTTTGCTTTGTTTGGACGTAGTGTGGTGAAAAGTGGAGGGTAGCCGGGTTGCGCATAGGCATCACAACGTAGCTAAAAATTTTCGCCATGCAACAAAACTGACCTGCGTTATAATTCCTGAATGCAGCCCATTTTGTTACATGCTCCTTTGTTACCCTGGCCAGTTGATTGGGATGAGGTGTACGGCCGTTCCGCTCCCATCCTCGTCGAAATTGGCTTTGGCAGTGGTCATTTCCTCATTGATTGGGCCAGGCAGCGCCCCGACGCCAACGTTTTAGGACTGGAAATCTCGCTGCCTTCGTTGCGCAAGGGGGAGAGCAAAATCCGCAATGCCGGATTGCAGAACGTGCGCGTCGTTCAAGGCGGCGCGCCGCTGGTTTTGCAGGCTTTGTTCCCCCCGGCCAGCATTAGCAAAGTTTTCATCAACTTCCCCGACCCCTGGCCCAAAGAGCGCCACTATCACCGCCGCCTCATCAGCGACGAGTTTCTACATCTGCTGGCAACGCGGCTGGTTCCTGGCGGCCTGCTGGACATAGCCACCGACCATCCTGATTATGCGCCTTGGATCGCCGAGCGGCTGGAGCGATCGCTTTATTTCGCCAGCTGTTTGCCGACAACATTTGTCACCGAAGATAACGAACGGCTGCGGACCAAGTATGAACTGATCGCCCTGGAAAAGGGGCGGACCTGTCATTATTTTAAGTGGTGGCGGAATATGGAAACGGCCGTCAACATCTTCCCCATCCCGGAGGAATTACCCATGCCTCACGTCATCATGAGTTCGCCGTTAAGCCT
>JBNKZT010000349.1:0-6507 GCA_050301775.1 Promineifilaceae bacterium (SeqCode) | reverse complement strand
GTGCCTGCGAGCGCATGGCGTGGACTTTGAGTTGGTGCGGACGGAACGGCCGTTACACGCCATCCAACTCGCCCAACAAGCCGCCCAGGATGGATTTAGCGTCGTCGTTGGCGTCGGCGGCGACGGCACGGCCAATGAAGTGGTCAACGGGCTGATGCTGGCCAAACTGGCCGGCGCCGACCGGACGGCCATGGGTATGCTGCCCGCCGGACGCGGCAACGATTTTGTCTATGGCATCGGTATGCCCGATGGGCTGGAAGATGGCTGCCGCGTTCTGGCCGAGGGCTACAAACGGCGAATTGATGTCGGGCATGTGAAGGGAGGACTGTTCCCGGACGGCCGTTTCTTCGGCAACAGTCTGGGCATTGGCTTTGACGCCGTGGTCGGTTTTGAAGCGGTCAAGATGACTCGACTCTCCGGCTTCCCCTCCTACCTGGTCGCCGCGCTCAAAACCATCTTCCTCTACTACAAAGCGCCGCAGGTGGAAATCGCCTACGATGGCCAGGTTACGACCATGTCGGCCCTGATGGTTTCCGTCATGAATGGCCAACGACAGGGCGGCGCATTTATGATGTCACCCCAAGCGTGTAATGACGACGGCCTGTTTGACTTGTGCATTGCCGAAGAGGTCAGCCGGGGCCGCATTTTCACGCTTATCCCCCATTTTTTCAAAGGATCACAGTTCAGCCAGCCGGAAATCAAGTTTGGCCAGACGAATAAATTGGTGGTCACGGCCGTGTCCGGCATCCTGCCCGCCCATGCCGACGGCGAAACCCTTTGCACCGACGGGACTCAACTGACAATTGAACTGCTGGCCAACCAACTTGACGTTATCTGCCCGGTGGATAAGATCGCCGCATGAGCATCACTTTTCACGTCGTCAACTTTACCTTCAAACGTATCGTCCGCATTTTGTGCCGCGTGGATGACTCCCAATGGCACAAATTCCCCCAAAAAGGGCCGCTGCTGCTGGTGGCCAATCATGTCAACTTCGTCGAAGTGCCGGTGATGTACACCCACCTGGTTCCCCGTCCTGTCACCGGTTTTGTTAAGGCCGAAAACTGGGAGAAGCCGTTTTTCCGCTGGCTGTTTAATTTGTGGGGCGGCATTCCGCTGCATCGGGGGGAGGCGGACATGACGGCCATTCGCGCCGGGCTGTCTGTGTTAGAAGACAAAGGGATGTTGACAGTTGCGCCAGAAGGGACCCGGACGGGGGACGGCCGTTTACGACAAGGACATCCCGGCACAGTCATCATGGCCCTCAAAAGCGGTGCGCCCATCCTGCCCATCGCCTACTGGGGGCACGAGAGGTTCTGGCCAAACTTCAAGCGATTGCGCCGGACCGATTTCAACTTGCGCGTGGGACGGCCGTTCACCCTCGACCCCGGCAGCCAACGAGTCACCAAAGAAATCCGGCAGCAAATGGCCGATGAAATCATGTTCCAAATCGCCCGCCTGCTGCCGGAAGAATACCGCGGCTACTACAATAATTTATCCCAGGCCACGGAAGAGTATTTGAAATTTGGGCCTGAATCCCCCGATGCCTGAGCCTGTCGAAGGCGGAGGGGCTTATACAAGCTCAGCCCACGACTATGTTTTTTAGTCCCGCTCCCGCAAGTGCGGAAACAATAATACTTCCCGAATCGTCGCTTTATCCGTAAACAACATCGTCAGCCGATCCACGCCGGTGCCAAAGCCGCCATTGGGCGGCATCCCGTAACGCATCGCCCGCAGGTAATCCTCGTCAATCGGATTCAGCTCGTCGTCATCTTTGCTGTACAACTGCTGCAAATCCTCAAACCGCTGCCGCTGGTCAATGGGATCATTCAACTCGGTGAAGGCGTTGCCCATCTCCAGCCCGGCAATAAAAAACTCAAACCGTTCCACGTGCAGTGGATCGCCGGGAATCCCTTTGGCCAGCGGCGAAATATCACGCGGATACTGGGTGATGAAGGTCGGCTGAATGAGTTTTGGCTCGACGTAATCGCCCAACAGGCCATCAATAAGCTGCCCCCAAGAGGCACCGTCAGGCGCATTGCCCCCGATTTTGCGTACGGCCTGGGATAAACTGGCCGCGTCGGGATAATCCATGTAATCAATCTCGGCAAATTTTTTGATGCCGTCGCGCAGGGTCATCCGCTGCCAGGGCGGCGCCAGGTTCACCTCATGACCCTGGTACGTGATTGCCGTCGTGCCTAGCACTTCTTGGGCCGCGTAAGCAATCATACGCTCGGTAAAATTGGCCACGTCGTTGTAATCCCAATAGGCGGCGTAAAACTCAAGCTGGGTGAATTCGGGGTTGTGTTTGTAGCTCACGCCCTCGTTGCGGAAATCCCGGCCGATTTCATAGACGCGCTCAATCCCGCCTACCAGCAGTCGTTTCAGGTACAGTTCAAAGGAAATGCGCAGGTATAAATCTTGTTTGAGCTGATTGTGATGGGTGGTAAACGGCCGTGCCGCCGCCCCGCCATACAAAGGCTGCAAAATCGGTGTCTCCACTTCCATGAAATCATGCTCATCAAAGAAGCGGCGCAGCGCCGTCACCAGTTTCGTGCGTGTACGGAATACCTCACGCACGTCAGGATTCACAGCCAGATCGGCATAACGCTGGCGGAAACGCTCCTCCACATCGGCAAAAGCGCTGTAACGCACAATTTCGCCGTCAACTTCCTGCTCTTTCACCACCGGCAGCGGGCTGACGGCTTTACTCAACAGCTTCCACTCACTCACCCGCAGACTAATTTCACCGGCCCGGGTGCGGAAAAGAACGCCGGTTGCCTGGACAAAATCGCCCAAATCGAGCAGTTTACGGAAGATTTGGTGCGGCTCCTCACCAATTTCTTCACGACGGAGGAAAAGTTGGATACGGCCGTGTCCATCCTCAATATGACCAAAAACCGTCTTCCCCATATCGCGCATACTCACCAACCGGCCACACACCGTCGCTGTAATTGCTTCATCTTCAGCCGCCGCTTCAAAAACTGCCACCGCCGCCGCCGTTGTGTGTGTCCGCTCAATCCGCAGCGGGAATGGTTCAATACCCGCTTCCTGCAAGCGGTCCAATTTTTCCAATCGCTGCGCTTCTAATAATGATGGTTCCCAGGCCATAATTCCTCTTTTGATGCGGGGATTAGGAGATTAGGGGGTTTTCTAAATTTATCCCCTAACCTCCTAATCCCCGCCCTATCTTCTCCAAATCAATTTCAATCATTCAACAAAAAGCCCGTGCTAAGCACGGGCCGTTAGATTTTTTCATCATATCGGTTAAAGATTACTCAATCTTAACCACCCGAAACTCAATGATACCGCTGGGTGCATTAAAGCGCACGACTTCCCCCACCTTAGCGCCCAGCAGCGCCTTACCGAGCGGGCTTTCATTAGAAATGCGGCCTTCCACCGGATTCGCTTCGGCGGCACCCACCAGATGATACCGTTCATCTACGTCAACGCCTTCTTCAGAAACGGTCACAAAATCGCCAACGCGCACTTTATCATGCGGCCCGCCATTATCGTCAATAATCTGGTAATTTTTGAGGATACCCTCTAATTCTTGGATGCGACCTTCCAGGAATGATTGGGCATTGCGTGCCGCTTCCAGTTCAGCGTTATCGACAAAATCAGCATCCTGACCATCTTCGTGCGCCCGGTGCAGCCGTTCGGCAACTTCTTCCCGGCCAACGGTTTGCAAATGCGCCAACTCTTCCGTTAATCGCTGCAATCCCTCTGACGTTATTAAATGAGGTTTGAATGTATTCATCACTTACCCTTTTTAAGGGAAATACCGCTGGTAACAGCGGCATTTCTTGTAGAGTTTCTCTTAATGAGGGGCAGATTATACCAAAATCGATTGGATTGTAAAGAGCAATCAAATCGCGTTTCTAATCCCCTCCAATAATGATATTTCACCGAATTTTTACCGCATTATTGTAAGGTGTTTTGTAAACTGTACCTAGTACTCTTTTCCTAGTCAGTAGTACCGGTATTAACTGTGGGGGAGCCACGGCCGTTACATTACGTAAAGGAGTGGCCAATGTTTTCAAAACTAGTTCAACGCAAGGCCTTGAGGCGTCAATATATCTGGTTCTTCGCCCTATTCCTTGTCAGTCTGGTCCTGGTCCTGGAACCAGTCCACAGCGGACAGGCTTCATCATTCATCACCGTCAACCAGCAATCTGACGATAAAATAGCCAATGACAACCATTGCTCCCTACGCGAAGCCATCATCGCCGCCAACAAAGATAAGCAGTCCGGCGGTCGGCCTAACGAGTGTATCGCTGGCAATGGGGCTGACACCATCATCCTCCCGGCTGGTCACTACACCCTCTCGCGTACCGACAACGGTAAAGAAGATTCTTCCAATACCGGCGACCTGGACATCCTGGATGATCTGACCATCATTGGCGCCGGCGCCGACGTAACCATCATCGATGGCAATGGCATTACCGATCGCATTTTCCACACCATCGGCGGCCGGGTGACAATTTCCGGCGTGACCATTACCGATGGTGCCCCACCCAGCGGAGCCGACGGCGGCGGTATTTTCAACAGCACAAACCTGACCCTGGTCGATGTTGTCATTGCCGCCAACCATGCCCCGGCAAGCGGCGGCGGCATTTTTAACGCCAGTGGCGCAGCTTTAACGATGAGCGGCAGTGCGATTGTGGATAACACAGCCGTTTCCGGCAACGGCATCACCAACAACGGCACACTCACCCTCAGCAACAGCACCATCAGCGGCAATGAAGGTGACGGGCTGCACAACAATGGCACAGCCAGCCTCAGCTTCGTCACCCTCGCCGACGGTCTCACCAACACTGGCAGCGCATTCACCATTGGCAACACCATCATCGCCGGTAACTGTTCCGGTACATTCATTTCAGCCGGCTACAACTTGATTCAAAACGGCGCCGGCTGTACCCTGATCGGCGATACAACCAGCATCATCGGTCAAGACCCGCTGCTGGAACCACTGGCCAACAACGGCGGCCCCACCCCGACCCATGCCCTGACCGCAGCCAGTCCGGCGGTGGAAGCGGGCAGCACCGACACTTGTCCAGAGACAGACCAACGCGGCGTTTCCCGCCCGCGCGGCCTGACCTGCGATATCGGCGCATTTGAACTGGAAGACCCACCGCAAAAAAGCCCGCTTTCCGTCAACACAGCCGATGACCTCGATGACGGCATTTGCGGCTACGACCACTGCTCCCTGCGCGAAGCCATCAACGCCGCCAACAGCAATCCCGACACCACGTCCATCACCTTTAACATTCCCGACGGCAACACGATTCTGCTTTCATCTCCCCTCCCCACTATCACCGAACCGGTAACCCTGGATAGCACGACACAGACCGAAGGTTACGTCGTCTTACAGCCCGGCCCGGACTTCAGCGGCGGTGACGGTCTGACCATCAGCGGCGGCAGCAGCAGCGTCACTGGTCTGCATATCCTTAATTTTGACGGCAGCGGCATTGTCTTGCTGGGCAGCGGTAACAACATCATCAGCGGTAACACGATTGCCTTCAACAGCGGCGACGGCATCCGCATTTTGGACGTTACCGGCAATGCCATCAGCGACAATGACATCCACGACAATAGTGGTTTGAGTGTGGACCTGGGCGGCGACGGTCGTACCAACAACGACACCAATGACCCCGATACCGGCGCCAATTTCTGGCAAAACTTCCCCGTCCTGACCGCCGCCGTACCCAATGGCGGCAGCTTGACCGTGAACGGCCGTATCAACAGCACCGCCAACACCCAGTACACACTGGAATTCTTCGCCAGCGAAAGCTGCAACTTATTCGGCGGCGGCAGCCAGACCACCCTCGGTTCAACCGTTGTCACCACCGACGCCACCGGCGACGTTTACTTCCAGGCGGCGGGATTGACGGCCGTTCCCACAGGCCACTTCGTCAACAGCACCGCCACCGCCCCCGACGGCAGCACCTCCGAATACTCCGACTGCGTCGTCGTTGGCGCAGACAACACCTCCTGGCCCAAAGCAATGACTCTGAGTGTGGCCGGCGATTTGACGCCAACGGCCGTTGACCAATACCTGGACACACCGGGACAATCACGCTGGTACCGCTTCCCCGTCGAACCAAACAGCAAAATCATCGTCACCCTCACTAATCTGCCCGCCAACTACGACCTGACCATCTACAAAGACATTGGCGCTGCCTTTACCGGGCTAAACACCCCGCAGGATCTGTTCCAGCTAGGAGCCGAATTTGCCCCCGACGCCTTCAGCCCCGACGCCTTCAGCCCGGATGCGTTCAGCCCGGATGCCTTCAGTCCCGACGCCTTCAGCCCGGATGCGTTCAGTCCTGATGCCTTCAGCCCCGATGCGTTCAGTCCCGACGCCTTCAGTCCTGATGCCTTTAGCCCGGACGCGTTTAGCCCCGATGCTTTTAGTCCTGATGCCTTCAGCCCCGACGCCTTCAGTCCTGATGCCTTTAGCCCGGACGCGTTTAGCCCCGATGCTTTTAGTCCTGATGCCTTCAGCCC
>JBNKZT010000348.1:0-6513 GCA_050301775.1 Promineifilaceae bacterium (SeqCode) | reverse complement strand
CTTCCCCTAGCGGACAAAAATATGTTTCGAGTACAGTATAAATAAATCTTGTTTATCTTCGCAACCAGTTTTTGGCACTCCAGCGCTGCCTATACCCGCCGAACCAAAGCTTCTCGACCGGGTTCGCCAGATTACCCAAAAACTCTCTTTTTGCTGAAAAATTTACGGAGTTGATGCCTATTGAGGATTATCCAGACTCTCCAGCATTATATTGGCCGTTTGCTGCAATTCTGGCCAGAAGAGATTATGGATATAGTTGAGGCGCATCGCCTGGGAAATCGTCCTCCGGTGTACTGGCGTTAATCGGGCAATATCTTCATCCGGCAAATGAGCCCGTTGCAAGTCAAGTTCACTCAGTTCAATGTAAGGGTAAGTGGTCTCCAATTGTTCTGTGGTCAACGGCCAACGGTTGGCAATGACCACTTGGAACCAGCGATGGTACTCCCCACTCATGACGTTGTCCAATATGGTTGCCGCCAGCGTTGCCCGGTGCTCATCGGGCAATGCCTGCCACAAAGCCAGTATCTGTTCTTTTGTCGCTAAAAGCGTTTCTGCATCATCGGGAATTGGTTGGGATTCTTCATTCCGCTCAACAGGCATCGTGCTATGAGCGTAGCAAATTTTTGAGAGGAGCTCAATGCTCTATATTCTCAAATCCTGGCCGGAAGATTGACGCTCGGAAGCTTTTTCATCAAGGAATCATGCAAAGGTTTGTTCCGATTTACACAATATTGGTTATTGGTAGCAAATGGTTTAGAGTCTCTTCCTCGACAGCGAAAAATGAACATTCTCGTTTTCCCCCACCATTTGTAAAAGGAGACTACAATGACATCGTTTTTTGGTAAATACCGTGGAAAAGTAGTAAACAATATTGACCCGCTCTTGCAGGGGCGCTTAATTACTCTCGTCCCGGCCATATCGGAATTGCCGCTCAGTTGGGCGATGCCTTGTGTCCCCTATGCCGGACCAAATGTTGGCTTTTTTGCCCTACCTCCAATTAGCGCCAATGTCTGGGTAGAATTTGAAGGCGGCGACCCCAATTTCCCAATATGGACAGGCTGCTTTTGGGGTGAGGGTGAGGTTCCGGCTAATCCGGCTGTCCCGACAACGAAAACCATCAAAACCGAAACCACTACCCTGGAAATCAATGACTTGACCCAATCCATTGCGTTGGAAACATCGACACCTGTTGGACCTGTCAAAATTGGGCAGGGGCCTGACGGTATTCAGTTAACCATTGGCCTAGTTGGATTGAAGATAACACCACAAGGCATTGAGTTGAACAATGAGCCAGCATCACTCGAAGTCACGGCGGATGGCATCACACTTAAGAATGCCGCCGCTTCAGTGGAAGTTTCCAACAATATTGCGTTGAAAAATGGTACCGCTTCCGCTGTTTTCACACCGGCATCCATTGGCCTCAAGAATGGGGCTGCTTCTATTCATATGTCCCCGGCCGATGTCAACATCAACAACGGCGCTTTGGAGGTGATGTAATGCCTGGATTTCTCTTAACCCTGGGATCCGTGGTTCAATGCGCTCATGGCGGCATGGCCCAGCCCACCGTCCCTAACCCGCGCGTCAAAGTGATGGGTCAACCAACAGTGACACAACCTGCCCCGTGGATGATAGCTGGCTGTGCGTTTCCGCCGCCCCCAGCGGCCAATGGCCCCTGCGTCACCGCCCAATGGGTCATCGGATCGGTGCGGGTCAAATCGATGGGCCTGCCCCTTTTATTACAAGACAGTCAGGCCATTTGCACGCCTACTGGCACACCCCTCATTGTTGATGCTACGCAAACCAGGGTGAAGGGGATGTAGTCGTATGTTGTTTTACTTCATAATGCTTTTTGATGTGACCGTTGGCGATGGCTGGCCAGCACAAATAAAAATCTGAAAACTTGAACGAGTTATCCAGCCAATACACGTTGTCGAAAATGCTATTTGGATTGATCGTCCACCACAGGCAGTATTTGAATTCCATGCCAATCACGCCAATCGGGTCGATTGGCATGACCATGTCACCCGTTCCGAGAAAATCACTCCTGGCCCATTGGGTGTTGGTACCCGTTTTGTGATTGATACCATCACCGCTAAACGGCCGTTACCGATGGAAATCGAAATAATCGCCTTTGACCCACCGGGCTATTATGCCTATCGTTCTTATGCCACCCAGGCCATTACCGAGAGTCATCAAACCTTTGTCGCGGAAGATGGTGGTACGCGATTTCAGTCGCGCATTGAGCTCAATTTCCGGGGGGTAGCTAAACCGTTTGGCTGGCTGATCCTCAAGTTAGGGCTGGAAAGACATTTCGCAGCGGCCGTTCAAGAATTGAAGGCCGAAATGGAAAAATAATGACAGAATGGGGCAAGTCATCAAACAATTTTTAACCAAGTTTATTAATCCTCAGGCGGATACTGCTGCGGCCGATTGACCCCAGGGTAATGTAAAATCTTCGGGTACTGACCTTTGGGGGCTATTGGATTGAGGTCAATCACTTCCACATCAAACTCATGGTTGTCGCCATAATCGAACAAATAGAGCAGAAGCCGGCCCGGAGCCAAGCCCAATTCACCAATCGTGACCAAATGGGTGTGTAACAGCGTCTCCGACCAGGGACTACCCACTTCCGACACCTTTTCGCCAGTCTCATCGGCAATGAAGAAGGAATACAGGTGGTCATCATGCCAGGCAAAGGTTACCTGAATTTGCAGATGCAAATCTTCCAGCGTCTGGTCTTCGGCCAGTTCAATCTCGGCCCACACATCGGGATAGGCCCGATGATTCACCCGAAATGTCCAACTCTTGACACTCCCCTTGCGGGCTTTCAACGATTGGCGAGCATGACGCCGGCCGTAATCCGGGTCATATTCCCGTGGCAAACTGGGGGGATTATCCGGGTCATACACCTGCGCCGGTCGTTCAAAAAGAGCACTGAGCAGCGGGTCCGGTGTCGACTCCGGCGGCACATAGTCCGGTTCCTTATAAAGAGCTTGCCGGATGTCGGCCCACAACTCGCCAAACGGATCCGGTGGCACGTCATGCTGGTACAGGCCAGTGGCCAGCGCCACCGTCGTAATCTCACTGTCCATCGCGGCATACGGCCGTTGCATCATTTTCTGCCCCAAAGCAATGATAGCTTTATTTCTCTCGGCAATCATCGCCTCATCCCGGTCACTCCTGGCCTCAAACGTGACCGCATACCAGCGTTCGGCACTATCAATGACCCGGAAAATCAGATGGTCGCCCGCTTCAGCTTTGACAGATTGCAGCCAGAGCCACCATGCAAAGTGCATCGAACAGCCCCACAAACCATGCCCCATAAAGTTTAGATTCAACGCCACCACCTTTTCATTGGGCAGCGCCACCTTGGCCGGGCTGCTGTCGGCATACTGTTTGGGCGCGCTGATAATCGGCCACAAGGCATCCTTGAGGTCCACATCCCAATGGAGTTCCTGTTCTACCAATTCCGCTTCTGACAAGGTGTGGCGAACGACAGAACCATCAATGAGACGCGGTTTCCAACCGTAACGGCCGTTGCCAGCAGCAACAATGATGCGGCTCTGAGTGACCGCATTCCGAATCGTGCTTTTGGGGTTCTTGGTGGTAATCGGGCGAATGGCGTTGACCTGCTCCATAATCTCAGCCACGGTCAGCGGTTCGGGCGACTGCTGGACGACCTCATGGGTCAATTGGGTATAGCTCGGTTTCTGTTCGCTCATCTACTCTTCTCCATCCCATCTTTGGCTGCCAATTTTCCCACCCTTCCCTCTTTTTGGAAAGGCGTGGCTTCACGTTGGAGTATTTCAGGTCTGGAGCCAGGTCTCTGGTCAGGCCGGGTTAATCAAACCGTATGGGTTCCGTAAGACTTTTGCAATTCAGTTCGCGTATCCTTCTCATTGTGTTTGCAGGGCCTGCAATAACAAGTAATAGATAAAAGGCAGTCTTACCTGAACCAGGAACCAACTTTTTACCGGTAATCTGCCATTGAAACATTCAAAAGGAGAATTTTCATGTTTCGCAAATTAACTTTGGTTGTCACCCTATTCCTCTTTGGTTTGGTACTGCTCGCGCCTTCAATCGCTCAAGCTGCGCCCGGCGCGCCCAATTTTGGACCAGCGCTTTATGCTGATGGTGAAGTTTGGGGCACAAAAGGCACCACTGCTCTCCCCGCCCCCAACGGCCACAATAACCAATCATTCGACAAGCTGTTCGTCATCACCAACAGTAATAACCCAGATGGTCAACTGCCAGTAGCCGAAGCCGCTCCGGGCAATCCCGATTACAACGGTGGTCGCTGGTTCACCCACACTGTCGAATGGACGCAAGCCGGTTTTGACGCGCACGGCACCGTGCCTGTCTTAACCTCTTATGCCGAGGTCATGATTCATTACAATCTGGGCCATCTCACCATTACGGAAGGCACCTTTGAGGGTGGCCCTCCGCCCTACTTCCAATGCCCCTTGCTGCCGGTTAAATAGTAGACGGCTGTACATCCCACCCTGAAAAATAGATAAGTGGTATCGGGTAAACCGGTACCGCTTTTTTGCTGTTTATTAAGCGGCAATCAAGATGGCAATTTGTGTTCATCATCAGGCGTTGCCAGTCACTATCAAGTTGGTGTCACCGCTTGCTCTGTGTGGAAGTTATACCCCTATTTCATCGAGCCAAACATTCAATAACTTGTTTTGTGATTATGACAGATTCCCCCTTTTTGAGATTGCTGCTCATATCGCCCATCTAATTTGCCTCAGTCTGCCTGGGCCGGTCATCAGGTCAAGTCGAAGGCTCCGAAGGTGCCCCCCTCCTCGGACACATGGTCATGGCCGCCCCGTTGGGGTGACAAGCTGCCCTATTTCCCTGGCGTTCTTGAGGTCAAATATCAGGCGCATGAGCGCACTATCACATAAAGGAGATGGATCAAATGTCATATCAAAACACGCTTATCGTAGGTAATGTTGGCCGAGAGGTGACCTGTCGAGTTACTAGCAGCGGCAAAGAAGTCGCCAACTTCAGCGTCGCCGTCAACGAAAGAATGGGTGACGATGAACAGACCACCTGGTTCCAGGTGACCGCTTGGGAAAAACTGGCCGAAATCGCCGCCGCTCATATCAGCAAAGGTCAGTTGGTTCTGGTAGAAGGTCGCATCGGAGTCGAAACCTGGCCTGACCAAAACGGCACGACCCAGACCCCCCTCAGACTTAACGCCCGCAACATTCGGTTCCTCGGTGGCAAACCGGAAGTTGAACCCGCTTAGCCAATATTACCAACGACAGGAAGAGGCTCATTCGAGTCTCTTCCGCATCTCATCGTCTAATCCGAAACCGCATCTCATTGAAATCATCCATCATTTAGCTTATGCCAATGCTTCCTGCACCCGTCCTATGGATGGCATACCGAGATGTTTAGATTTCTTGTGGGAAGATTTCGATGGCATTGTCTTGTGCCTTAATTCCTTTTTGTTTATTCTATACTTCAAGAGGTACGGTAGAATTCAACTTGGATCATAAGGGGTTAAGATGTTAAATCTTGAAGGTAGGAAGTTGGATAAATATCGGATTATGCAGCAAATTGGGTATGTTGGTCTGATGACAACATATCGGGTCTATGATTCTCGCCAAAACAGACACCGTGCTATGAAGGTCTTGGCTGCAGATCTCATGGGTGCATCGGTTATGGATTCTCAATGTTTTTTGAAGGAGGCTGAACACCTGACCCGAATGAATCACCCTAACCTGCTAGCGGTACTCGACCATGGGATAGAAGATGGAATTCACTTTTGGGTGACAGAACTCATCGCCGGCGTTAATCTGTCCGAACTACTGAATGACAGAGCCCCCCTTCCTTTGTCTCAGGCAGCAAACATTTCTGTCCAAGTGCTGGATGCGCTCAACTATACTCAACACGGTCATAGTATGGCATTTTGAAATGAGGAAAACTTGACCTTTATACTCGCCTGAAATACCAATAAATATCCTCGCTCGCAAAATGTCAGTTTATGCCCACGTGCAGTATAGACTGTCTGATTTTGGGAGAGATGAGAAGTTTGTTTATGCAAAAACGGCCGTTTGCTTTTTAGCCTTCGTGGATGATAAAATGAGCGAAAATGATTGCCTACTCGAGAAGGATTGGCTATCTATATGCTTTGGGAGAAAAATTATACACGTGAGGCCTCGAAGCCTCTTACTTACAATATAGGAAAAAGGAGGCGAACAGGGTAAAACAGGGTGAGATACCAACTCATAAACCTTGTGAGGGTGAGTTAACTCATCCGCACGAAATCATTAGCTCAAAGCCAGTTCTGAGCAATGGTTTTACCTACATCAACAACAAAAAACACGCTCATTTTGTGGAACAGATTGAGAAATTCAATAAAACGGCCGTTATTCGACCTTGATTTGGATCAGAATTAAGTCACTCAGGCAGCCTGAATCAGACCCGCAACGACCGTTGGCGTCAATATCTACTATCGTGATCGAAGAGCGTCAGTTATTGAAGTTGATGGGCGTAACT
>JBNKZT010000347.1:0-6543 GCA_050301775.1 Promineifilaceae bacterium (SeqCode) | reverse complement strand
AAACAACGCGCCAGGTTGAATTACAAGCGACTCTCGATTACGTTCAAAGCGATGATTACGTCGCTGCCTATGCCCGCGATGAAGGAGGACAGTTACAGCCCGGTGAAGTACGCGTTGTTCCCTTACCCATTGAAGCAACGCCGCCGCCGCCCGCCGCCCCTCTTGTCACGCCTGATCCGGCTCTGGACGCCCGGCCCTGGCAAGCCTGGTGGCGTTTGCTGACTGATGCGCCCCAACCATCTCCATAACGATTAATCACGACGCCTATGAACGGGAATCCTTCCACCACCCTCATCCACTCACAAAAAATTCTGGACCATTTGACTGATGGCATCATTTTTAGTAATGAGAACGGCCATATCAGTTATGTCAATAAGGCTGCCTGCACGTTGGTAGGACGACCGGCATCAGAAATGATCGGACATCCAATCACTGACGTGCTAACGCGACTGCCACTGCTGGCCAGTTCGGCTGATACTGCTAAATCCAGCCGATTCAAGTTAAACGGCCGTTACGTGCGTGGCAAAGCCATCATTCTTTATGATCAAAATAACAAAGCAGAAGGCATCCTGACAACCCTGCATGACGTCACCACCGAATTCGAATCGGAACAATCAAAAGACAACTTTCTCAAAACTATCTCACACGAACTGCGCACCCCCCTCACGGCTATTAAAGGATACATAGAACTCTTGTCTACTGGTGTAGCTGGCACACTCAACGACAACCAAAAAATATTTACCACCACCATCCAGCGCAATGTTAACCGGATGGTGCAGCTCATCAACAGCCTTATTTTCGCCTCTTCTATTAAAGCCGGTCGTCTGGAATACATCACCGGCCACACCGATTTAGCCCAACTCATCAATCAAATTAGCCGTGAATTACAGCCTAGCGCCGCCGAAGACGGGCAAAAAATTGTTATTGAAGTCGCTAATCAGCTTCAACCGCTTCATGTAGACCCCATCCACATAGCCACCATTCTGGAAGAGTTGATTACTAACAGTATTAAATTTAATCGGCCAGGCGGGACTGTTCGGATAACGGCCGTGCCCGACACCATGAACGGCAGCGATCAAACTTACGTTATCATCAGTATCAGCGATGAAGGCATTGGTATTGATCCGGCTGACCAGGCTCATATCTTTGAAGAATTTTACCGGGTGGCGCATGAAACCGACAATCATATCCGTTCCCGGGGCATGGGTATGGGATTATCCATTGTTCGGGCATTGGTGGAAACGTATAACGGCCGTATCTGGTTCAAAAGCACACCCGGTCGGGGCAGCACCTTCACCCTCATCATCCCCAATCAACCTGCCGAGGAAACCCCAGCCACCCCAAAAGCCACCTGAATGGCGTCATTTCAACACCAAACTATTTTATTTGCTATTCAACTTGACATATGCTACTATATCAACGATTAAGAGGTTTACATATTGTTTGGAAAAATATCGGTAACTTTCATTTTATTAGACGTTTTATTTCCGTGCCCCAACCTCTACGGCATACTTTATCCTGTGACCACAATAACTAATAACTCATACCAATAAGGGGATCGAACGATGGGTCGTCGAACAGTCCTTATCCTAATTTTAATAGTCAGTCTTATCGCACTCTCAGCTATTGGCATCTTGTATATTCGTTCACAAGCTCCTACAGCATCAACAGATGGTGTAACGGTAACCGATGGTTCCGCGCCACCCACCGGTCTGGAAAGCGAGACCACTTCGGGAGAAATAACTGTCCCCCAAGTGTTAACACCAACCGTAGAAGTCGTTGTCTCTTTACAAACTGTCGAGCGCGGCTGGCAGATGACAGCCGCCGAACTTGTTACCGACACCCGGTATATTGATGAAGTTGGCGACAATGTTTTCACTAATATCGAAGATGCCATTGGTCTGTATGCACGGGCTAAAATATTCCAGGGCGAGACTTTGACCAAAGATGCCCTTGTCGCCGATCCAAGCCTCATAGGTCAAACGGAATACGGTCCTTCCTCCCTCATTCCCCCTAGCTACATTGCTTTAGCCATACCGATGGACAGACTCTCTGGCGTCGCGTATGCGCTTAACGAAGGTGATTATATTGATATTATGATGACCTTCTCCTTCTACCAGATAGATGAACAATTTCAAACCTATCTCCAGAATGCAGCTGTTTTCTACCTGGAAGACACCATAACAACCGAAGGTGAAGTACCCGCAGATGGGGGAACACCCACACCACAAGAAACCAACATAGTCGTCTTATGGCCATACGGCCGTTTCGAACAGCTTGCAACCGGTGACACCGTTCACGTCTACGGCTCAGAATATCAACGTCCCGTTCCGGTTTCCATGATTCTGCAAAATGCAAGAGTCATTCAAGTCGGCAGTTACGTTCCACCGGAACCAATCGAACCGGCAACCCCCACGCCAGAACCTGTCGCCGAAGGGGAAGCAACCCCTACACCACAACCAGGTGGTCCTATTGCTCCCACAGCCACACCATACCCCAATGTTCTCCTGGTTGCCCTGACACCACAACAGCAGCTATTTCTTAAATATGCGGTTGAATCCAACGCAAACATAGATTTCGCTTTACGCGGTGCCAACGACAATCAACTCTATACCATCCAAAATGTTGACATCAATCTCTTATTAGAACGATTCAACATCGAAATACCACCGGGTTTCAATTACTCAGTGGATAGCCTGACGACAGAAGTGACTCCAACGCCTGATTCACAGGCTGCCGATGCCGCTCCATCAGGACCCGAGAACGAATAATTAAGTTTTAAGGAACACGTTATGCGTCCACGAACATTTATTCTCCTAATTGCAGTTTTGCTGATTGGCGCTCTGGCGGTTGTTTTGGTCATCGCCAACAATTCAGATGGCGGTCTTCTGGCAGGGTTGGGTAGAGGGCAAGCCACAACCGACGGACCAACACAACCTGTTGATGATACAGGCAGCGAAAGCGGGCTGGAACCAGGAATTCCGGTTCCAACGCCTACACCTAAACCAGGGTTCCAACGAGTTGTTGTCACCAAAATCGATATTCCTATCGGGACACGCATTACAGAAGATCTCATCGAAATAAAAAGCCGTCCTGATACAAACATTGCCGTTCAAGGCGGCTATACAATCGAAGACCCGGACGAAGTCATCGGCAAAATTGCCCGCTATGACATTGCCAAAGGCCAAGAAATTATTCGCGACATGCTGGCTGTAAATGCTACCGATATGGGATCTTTAGGGTCTGACCTGGCCTTGTATATTGATCAGGGAGATGTCGCTGTGGCATTCAAAATCGACCAGTTGTCCGGTGCAGCCTATGCCGTACGACCGGGCGACCTGGTAGATATGCTAATGACCCTGCGCCTGATTGAAATCGATCCGGAATTCAGAACTGCTTTACCTAATTTTGTGCAAAGAGTAATTGACCCGGAATTACGTCAAAATGGTCAATTTTTGATTGAAGACATCACCCCGCAGGGACGTTTAGAGTTTATTGAAGAAATTGGGCAGGTTGCTGAAATCATTCCCAGCAGCATTTATATTGAAGGGCAAGATTTCGAGCCGGGTTCACCAATTCCCAAACGAGTAACCCAGCTAACTATCCAACAAGCTGAAGTGCTATGGGTGGGGACCTGGAAAACACCAGAGGAAATTCTGGCGGCAGAACAAGAGAATATTGCTCAAACAGCGCCTGTCGATTCGACTTTGGCAACCGACATAGAAGAAACAGCCCCCAGTGTTGAAGAAGAACCAAAACGCTGTATCAACACATTAACGGGCGAATTAACTGCTTGCCCTGTGGTCCGGCGAGCGCTTAGACCTGATGTTGTTATTTTAGGGATGTCCAGCCAAGATGCCCTAGCCTTAAAATATGCCATCGAACGTGGTATTGATATTGATCTGGCATTACGCGCACAGGGAGACCTATCAAATTTTGTAACAACCAGTGTTTCATTACCACAAATTGTTGAACAAGGTGGCTTAACTGTCCCACCCCCGGCTGACTTTGATCTTCATCCACGACCTGAAGAGATTGTAATACCGTCTTTGCCGGCCCAACCGCCTGAGGACTAACTGGTTTAGGTTTTATGGATATTAGTGGTCCCTGGCCCAGGCTAGGGACTTTTAATTTCAGGAGTCAAGTTGACCGATAATATTCCACAGGATTATGATCCAGCAAACTATGAAAGGCCGTCTGTTACAGTAGATGTTGTTATCTTCTCTCTGGTTGATGAGGATTTGCAAGTGTTGCTGATAAAGCGCAAATTTGCCCCATTTGCCGGCATGTGGGCAATCCCTGGTGGATTTGTCCGCATGACAGAGTCGCTGGAAGAGGCCGCCACACGAGAACTGGCAGAAGAAACAGGAGTCACAGATGTGTATATGGAGCAGCTATACACATTTGGCAGACCAAACCGAGATCCGCGTACGCGTGTGATTACCATTGCTTATTTTGCGTTGGTACCGCATGATGTGATTCAGCCCAGACCAGGAGATGATGCCGCTGAGACAGGCTGGTTCTCCATGTTTGACCTGCCGGAACTGGCTTTTGATCACCGTGATATTCTGGAATATGCTTTGACGCGGCTGCGGTACAAGTTAGAGTATACGGCCGTTGGCTTCCGCCTGCTCCCCGATATTTTCACCTTATCTGAATTACAACGCGCTTATGAGACAATCCTCGGTGAAAAACTGGATAAACGCAACTTCCGGCGCAAGATATTAGCTTCTAATATTTTAGAAGAGACGGGGAAGAAAAAACGAGACGGGGAAGGAAGGCCGGCAAAATTATACAATTACATTGAAGATGCAGTCGCAGAAGTTAAAACCCGCCGCCTGTTTCCCTAACTTTCCAAAGCTGAAACCCACAACGATTCTGTAAGTGTGACCCCAAGGACAACTTCTTCCTGCCCCACATTCAGCCGCATGGGTCCATTGAATGGCGCGCGGCCAATAATTTCAAAAGATGCGCCCGGAACCAACCCCAATGAGGCAAAATATCTTAACTTTTCCGGATCGTCAGTCCGCACACGACTCACAACCCCTTTGTAACCAACGCCTAGATTAATAATGCTAATATCTTCCAGTTTAGGCAGTTGACCTGATTCGTCGGGAATTGGCTCACCGTGGGGGCAGCGGGTGGGGAATTGAGTCATTTCAGCCATGCGCTGCACAATAGCATCATTGAGACCCTGGCCCATCTCTTCGGCATGCTCGTGGGTTTCATCCCAACTGAATCCCATAATATTTACCAGAAACACTTCCAGGATTCGGTGACGACGAATTTCCTTGAGTGCCTCGACACGGCCGCGTTCGGTTAATTCGACTCCTTGATAAGGAACGTGCTTAACATAACCAGCACTTTTAAGCCGCTTTAACATGCGCGGCACAGCCGGGGCAGAAACACCCAGTCGTTCAGCCAGGCTCGTGGTACTGACAGTGGGTGAACCTTCTTGTAGGCGGTAAATTTCGGCCAAATATTCACGCATGGCAGCGCTTGGTTGCATGGATCGCTATCTCCTAGTATTGCGCGGCGTTAGTTTGTTTGCGGAAACGGCTTGAGCGCAATACTTAGACAGTCCGGCGAGTGCCTGATATTTATTGCTCACGAACTTCCGCAGGACTGTACAAAAGCTTATGGCGATGTTATCCTATTCACGGGGTTCCTACCAAAACAATTAAAATGAGACTCATGAAACGGCCGTTCACACATCCTTTTCCAATGCTTCAATCGTATTTTCGACCAGAGTAAACAATTCAGAAAGCAAATCAGTATCAAAACGAAACGCCGCTCCGGCCGCAGCAAACAAATCCGGCAGGGTTTTCGTACCTCCCAATGACAGCGCATGACGATAAGCCGCTAAAGCGCCGGCTTGATCCGACAAACTATTACGCCAAACCTGAAGTGCTCCGATTTGCGCCATCCCATATTCAATATAATAAAATGGCGCTGTAAAAATGTGCAGCTTGCGCTGCCAGCCCGTCATTCGAGCTTCCTCAAAACCAGTCCAATCAACGCCGGGCATGAATCGCTCCCATAAAGCGTCCCATGCGGCGTCACAATTGGCGGCATCTGCTGCTGCTTCGGGGTTTGTGTAAACCCAATGCTGGAAAGCATCCACAACAGCCATATAAGGCAGAAAAAGGACTTCATTTTCCAAATGTTCAATACGTGCCCGTGCTGCTTCCGAAGCTGTATAAAAACCGCCATTTTCTTGGGTCATGTATGGCGCAGCAATTTTTTCCATGGCCATAGAAGCAACTTCAGCAAATTCCATTGGTATATCAGATTGCCAGTAAAGAGGTAGTGCGGCTGTTTCAAATACGTGAAAGGCATGACCTGCTTCGTGGAGCATGGTTTGGACATCGTCGTGGACACCCACACCATTCATGAAGATAAACGGCCGTTTCCGCATATCCAGAGGCCTACAATAACCGCCCATAGCTTTGCCGGCCCGTGTATCCAGGTCCAATAACCCTTCTTCGGCCATTGTCGCGAAATAACGACCCAATTCCAAATCAACACTATTGAAAATATTGA
>JBNKZT010000346.1:0-6554 GCA_050301775.1 Promineifilaceae bacterium (SeqCode) | reverse complement strand
ATGGCTATTTCTGTCGTTGGAGGTTTATCATGTTTAAAAGCTATATCAATCCGGCTGATAATCGAGAAGCCAACCGTAAACTACCCCGTCTTATGGTCGAGGGGTTATTGCTGGGCGGCACAGGGCTTGGCGTTTTGGCGCTCATCTTTGAAATCGCGGCTGATGCTTTCAGTGTAGCCGCTTACCAAACATTGCTCGCCATTCATGGCGCCAACGGCTACCATCAGATTGCCATCCTCGCTTTCATTTTCCTGTCGGTATTGTTGTTTTTGGGCATCGTACCCGCTTACAAAGCCGGCGCCTATTTGCGACCCAATGCCGGAGGCAGCGGACCGCTAGTCGAGGCCATTGGCCCCCCCAACATGCGCTGGCTTTCCTGGGTAGGCACCAGCCTGTTTTTCTTAGATGCCATCCTGACCATTATCATCAGTTCTATCTCGGCTTCTGACGTGACCATGCTGGTTCTGCCGGAATTGGCCCCATACCGCATTTTGCTGGCGGAATTGTTCGCGTTCTTTATCATGGTTGTCCTGGTGTCGCTTGGCCCCAAGCGGGCTGTTCCGCTGTTCCTCATTGGCGGCGGGGCGTTTACCATCTTTACGATTGGCGCTTTGAGTATTGTGGCGGCAACGGCCGTTGGCAATCCTGAATGGAGCTTCCTCACCCAGGGCATCGTTGGCCGATTGGAAGCCAGCGGCGTCGTCGAGCATGTCGTCCGCGCCCAGCAGGACCTTTCTGCTTTGGGAACCGTTGTGTTCTTCCAGCTATTTTTCCGTTCCATGTCCAGCGCCATGCTGGGTTTTTCCGGCTATGAAGTCATTCCCGCCAGCGGTAAACATGCGGCCCGCCCCAAATGGAAGGTTATCAACACCGCGTTGACATTAGCGGCCGTTTTCCTCATTGGCACCGGCGTTGTCCAACTGTACGCCGCCCGGCAGTGGGACATTCCGGCGACTGAAGGCTACAGCACCTTATTGATCGAGTACGAAATCATCGCCGCCCAAACATTTGGCAACGGCGTTTCACCGGATGACATTACAGTTACAAACAATGACCGGGACGCAGCTAAATCATTTTTAGCCGAAAATGCACTGCAAGAACTCCGTGGCGATGAGGAAATCATATCAGAAGACCTGGCTAATCTCTCTGCCGAGGAGGAAATAGAAACCATCGCCCAAGATATTGCCTCGGCACGCGCCCTGGACCAGGCAATAGATGGCACGTTGGGCGCCAGCTTCCTTTTTATTTCCGGCACACTGCTGTCGATTATCTTGCTGCTGGCTCAGGGGGGCGGCTACATTGGTGGTGCGGCCGTGGCCGCCAACGCGGCCCGCTTGGGCCGATTACCCAACTTCTTTGCCGAAGATCGCCTGGGTATCGCCGTCATCTGGTTGATTTCTACCATTTTGATTCCGATTATCCGGGAAGTCGTGGTCGTTGAAGCGTATTATGCCTTCGGCTTCGTCAGCGCCTTTGTCATCACCAGTACAACGGTCTATTTTGTCCGTGATGATGCGCTCAAAACCCGTGATATTAAACCGGGATCGGACGAAGCGAAATCACTGAAGTTTGCCGGACTGCGCGGTATGATTGCCAGTTATACCATGCTGTTGGTGCTGATTACGCAAAAAACAGATGCGTTAGGGGTCATCATTTTGTTTGGCGCGGTCATTACAGTTTTCCAAATATACATGGCCAATGGCGGCTTTAAGCGACAGCCGGACGGCACGATCTTGCCACCCGTCAACCCCCCGGGCATGGGTAAACTGGCCTATGAAATGGGCATTGAGCGGGCACATGATCAGGCCCGGCAGCGCGGTATCGTCGATGCGATTGAAGATATGGTACAAACTGGCCGGTTTAACAAATTCAATCTAGGGCCGGAACGTGTCAGAACGTTGATCTGTTATCTCTATAACATTGATCCAGAATTATTTAGGTCCTGGCACGAGGACCATCATGAACGGGTCGAAGAACCAAATCTGGACCTGGAAGCAACTTATCAAAAAGCCTATAATCAGCAAGAAAAGATTTTGCATGATGTGGAATTTTATTCCCATTTTGGCATTTTTACGTTCATTCACAATTATCACATGAATTGGGTCGATAAGGATCATGGGCGTGATGAAACTGTAGTGATTCGGGCTATGCTCAATCTTTTATTCCCTTTGACGGACGACGATCAAATGTGGGCTGAGTATTGCGCTCATGAACCGCGGCAAGTGCCAGAGCAGGTGTGGCAGTTCTGTCGGGCGCGGTATCGCTGGGCCAAAAATCAATGGCCGAATTTGAGCGACCGCATTACGACGATCTGGACGTTGCAAGATTTTGGGTTGTTATCTAAAGACATTGAGGTAGAGATCGCTGTTTCTATTTCTAATGGCAAACGGTATGTGATGGTACAGATACCATCAGAACCGGTACCGGCTGATTTGCCAACCTGGGATGAGGAAGAGGGATGGTGGGGAAACGGCCGTTTCCCAGCAAAATAACAAACAAACACAATTCAAGCAGATAAACACTTGAAGCGATTTGTATACTTTGCCCGATTGCCGGGAAATTACTCTTTAGATTATAATCTGATTGGCTAATTGAAAGCCCCTACTTGAATATTCTTTTGAGAGTGATGGGACGTGAAAACGGCAGGCAGCCCGATGATATGCCTGCTATTTTACAACTCATCACTTCATTTTTGTGTTTTGTAAACGAAGCGCAAGGATTTGGAGACCCCTTCTAATAATTTTTATCCCTACCCTCCCAATCCCTGCTATATTCGAAGGAGATCACATTGAGCGCACATACAAATGGAATAAACGGCGGCGAAATTGCACTGAGCCGCACCCTTGGCTTGCTCGACATCACGATGATTGGCGTTGGGGCGATGATTGGCGCCGGTATTTTCGTGCTAACCGGTATCGCTGCTGGTGAAGCCGGCCCCGCCCTGGTACTCGCCTTCTTTCTCAACGGCATTGTCACAACATTCACCGCACTATCCTATGCTGAACTAGGCTCCAGCTTCCCGGAAGCCGGGGGCGGTTACTTATGGGTCAAGGAAGGCATGGGCGGCACCCAGGGCTTTTTAGCCGGCTGGATGAGTTGGTTTGCCCACGCCGTCGCCTGCTCCCTATACGGTTTGGGATTCGGCCGATTTGCCGTCGAGATCATTTCCCTGGCCTGGCCTGAAGTTCATGAAATCGCCCATCCTTTAACCCTGGGATTTATGGTTGTCATTGTCGTGCTCTTTGCATTCATCAACTTTCGTGGCGCCAGCGAAGCTGGCCTGGTAGGCAACATCATTACCATCACCAAAGTTGTCATTCTAGGCATTTTTATCGTCATTGGCATTAAAGTAATGACCGAACAGCCCAATCTAAATGTCTTCACCGAGAGTTTTCTGCCCAATGGAATCGGCGGTGTCTTTGTGGCCATGGGGCTAACGTTTATCGCCTTTGAAGGGTATGAAATCATTGCCCAAAGCGGTGAAGAAGTTAAAAATCCTAAAGAAACTGTACCGAAGGCCATTTTCATTTCTATCATTGTCGTGGTGATTATTTACGTTTTAGTCGCCTTCGTCGCAATAGGCGCCGTAAAAGTACCGGCCGCAGCCGGCAATATTCCAGTTTGGGAATATCTATATAAAGCCCGTGAAGTGGCCATTGTACGAGCGGCCGAACAGATTATGGGACGATGGGGCGGTATTCTGATTCTGATCAGCGGGCTGGCATCTACCATGTCGGCGCTGAACGCTACGATTTATTCCTCCTCTCGTGTTTCCTTTGCAATGGGACGGGACCACAACCTGCCAGAGGTTTTCGGTCGGATTCATAACAAGATGCACACGCCCCACTATGCTGTAGCGATTTCGGCCGTGCTGGTCATCATCATGGCACTGATATTGCCAATTGATGAAGTCGCCAAAGCAGCTGACGTGATGTTTCTGTTCATGTTTGCTCAGGTCAATATCACCTTAATGACCCTACGCCAGCGCCGTCCTGATTTAGATCGGGGCTATCTTGTTCCATTTTTCCCCTGGCCGGCTGTAATTGGTGTCATTTCTAACCTGGCTCTGGCGATTTTCCTGGCCGTTGAAACAGGACGTGTCGGTATTATCACGATTATCTGGATTGCCGGTGGTATGCTGCTGTACTGGGGATATTTCCGCGATAAGGAAGACTTTGAAAAGCCTAAAGATATTTTGATGGAAGAGGCCCTGGTCTCAGTTGATTACTCGGTCTTGGTTCCAGTGGCTAATGAAACACAAGCCCATATTTTAGGACGATTAGGCAGTTTGCTGGCCAAAGATCATAATGGCGGTGTATTGGCCCTGCATGTTATTAAGGTACCACCGCCACTGAGTTTATCAGACGGCCGCATGTTCCTGGCCGAAGGTCGCCCCCCCTTGTTAAAGGTTATCGAGCAAGCCAAAAAGCGGGATGTACCGGTACACACCATGATTCGGCTAGGGCGTCATGTTTCCGATGCTATTCTGAAAACAACGACTGAAAATGCCAGTGACATAATTTTGTTTGGCTGGCCAGGAACTTCGGGCACGAATGATAAGCTGTTTGGCTCGGTGATTGACCGGATTGTGGCAAATCCGCCGGCCGATATTGCCATTTTACGGGCGCGTCCCATGAATGGATTGCGGCGGATCGTTGTGCCGGTTGCCGGTGGCTCCAACAGCCGGCTTGCAGCCAGCACAGCCCGTGCATTGGCCAATGCCTCGGAAGGCAACACGACAGTTGTTTTGGTGCATGTGGCGCTTGATGGGGCAGATGAAACGGCCGTACAAGCGCGAGCCAACAACGCATTCCGACGGGCCACAGAGGGGATGGATTTCCCGTTTGAAAAACTAATTATGACGAGTGATGATCCGGTCACCGGTATCCTGGAAGCGGCGTCTGGCTGCGACATGATCATCATTGGAGCCACCAAAGAGCCGATGTTCCGCAACTTATTGATGGGAAATGTATCACAGCGCGTAGCCGACCAGGCCGAATCCCCGGTCCTCATCGTAAAACGGCGCAGCCCTATACTGCAATCAATGCTGCGAGAGACAGTATTACAGCCCATTCGAGAATCACGAAAAAGTCCAGGCAAACTGCCGAAAAAATCAGAATGAAAGAATTTTGGACGCAGATTAACGCTGATTTTAGTTCTTTTATCTGCGTTAATCTGCGAAATCTGCGCCCTATATTCCTTTTTCCGACAGGCTTCCTTGTATCATTTCATGAAGCAACTAGCTTGCCGGAGAAACATTGAAGCTGTATCGCAGCAGATTGTCAGGATCAACCTGCGCTTTCAGCGCTGCTAACCGCTCATACCCATTAGCAGCCAGTCCATCCCGAATACGCTGCTGGGATTCAATCCCTTCCAAAAAGTTCATGTAGACGCCGCCGGTTAAGTACGGCCGTATTACTTCCTTCAACTGTCCGGTGTAGCTCACCAGGTGCTGATGCGCTTCCGGTGTTGGGGCAACGCCCACCAGTGACAGCACTAACGCTGCATCACGATTGCCGTAAACGGCCGTTTCCCTTCCCATACGCTTAATCGCCCCACCCGCATGGCGCACCTCCGCAAACACCAGCGGGCTGGGACCATCTAAGCCTGCGGCATAACGCACAATCGCATCAATCGCCTCATCACTCAGATCGCGCAGCCAGGCCCCGGAGGTAAAACCGGGCATCGGGTCCACCGGATCGTTGCTGATGGTGGCTGCCGCACTGAACGGAATCGTCTTGAAATCGTCAATCAGCGGCGGCTGCCAATTGCGCCAGTGGCGCAGCAGCGCTTCACCCTCGGCGATGAGGCCACAAAAACAGCCGCGCACGATGGCAAAGGTCTGTCCGCGCAAGAATTCCGGCAGATCGGGGATGGGCGGGAAGTTCATGATCAGCACAGACGAGGTTAATTCATCGGGCGCGACGGCAATCCAGGCGCGATAGTGACGAAACACGTCTTCAGCCATATGCGCTGGGTAAAACAGGTTGCCGGCATACACTTCTGTCACCGAAAACAGGCGAATCGTCATGCTGATGACGATGCCCAGGCTGCCGCCGCCACCGCGCAATCCCCAGAAGAGATCGGTATTTTCATCGTCAGCCGCACGGCGCAGTTGTCCATCGGCCGTAACCACTTTAAATTCCAGCACGTTGTCGGCAGAAAGGCCGTATTTGCGTCCTAGCCAGCCCAGTCCGCCGCCCAGTGTGTAACCGACGGCACCTACTGAGGGCGAGGAGCCGAGCAGCGGAGCCAGGCCATGCTGCTGCGCGGCGACCAACACGGCGCCCCACTTGACGCCGGCCTCGACGTAGGCGGTCTGAGCCACGGGGTCAATCTTTACACCATTCATCTCCTGGGTGAGGATGAGCATACAGTCGTCGGCAGGCCGGACGTTGCCGTGGCCGGTACCCTGCACAGCGACTCCCAGGTTATGTTGGCGGGCAAAGGTAACGGCCGTTACCACATCCTGCGCCGATGCAGCCACCACAATCACAGCGGGATGCTGCTCCACCCGGCGGTTCCAGGCCAGCCGGGCTTCATCGTAGCCAGGG
>JBNKZT010000345.1:0-6613 GCA_050301775.1 Promineifilaceae bacterium (SeqCode) | reverse complement strand
ATTCGTACAGTAAATCTTCTTCCTGGGGCACGCCCCCGGCGACGACGATACAGTCCATGTTAACTCCTGAAAGGGTGCGGAGGAGTGGGGGTGAAAGGGTGAAGGGGTGAAAAAGGGTATTTACTGTTCGCCTACTCGCCACTTGCCACAACCTGTGAATTGTCGGTTTTATCTCCAAATCGACCTGCGTAAATTTTACCGCTTTTACTGGTTTAGGGAAATCGGCAAATAATTTCGGTAGGTGAGCTGAAGCCTGATATAAGCCGAGAGGGCATCGATACGGCCGTAGCCAAACGTATGATTGGGCACGGCCGTACTCGTATCGCCGCCGCAGCCGTCGGTTGTTGTCAGGGGAACGGCCGTGGCTGCAATCAACTGTTCCACTGCGTCCACTTGCCCGGCCAATGCCGGTTCTGTGGCCAAAATTAGAGCCACCAGTCCGGCTACATGCGGCCCGGCCATGCTTGTCCCGCTCATCGTACCATAATTGTTATAGCGCGTTGTCGAGCGGATGCCGACCCCAGGTGCGGAAATGTCCGGCTTGAAGCGGCTGCTGCCATCCACCGTCACCGGTCCCCGGCTGCTAAAGCTGGCAATGGCGTCATTACTGCCCGTTGCCGCCACGGTGAACGAGGCATCATAAATCGCTGCTGGGGTGTTGATCGTGCTGCACGCCGGGCCACTGTTGCCGGCCGAATGGACGGTAACGATGCCCGCCGCCCGCACATTGTCCACGATTGTCAGCAAGACGTTAGGATCAGTACAGCCTTCTGATACCGGGCAGGCCCAGGAGTTGTTGATGACGTGCGGCGCTTGGGCCGGGTCAGGATTCTGGCCGCTCAAATCGGTGGGGGCGATGAACCATTGGTAGCACTCGGCATAGGTGGCCGGTGTGCCCACACCCTGGTTCATGTTGCGGCAGCCAATCCATTTTGCGCCGGGGGCCATGCCCACAGCGTTGGCTGCGCCGTCCGGCCAGCTAGGATCAGTCGGCGGTAAATCGTTGCCGACCACCGTGCCCATTGTATGTGTGCCATGGCCGTGGTCGTCGCACGGTTCAATTGAATCCGGGCCGCACACGCCGCCGCCGCTGTGGATGGCGTCGTGCCAGTTGTAGTTGTGGTTGGCGTTGGCTCCGTTCCAGCCGCGATACTGGTTGATGAGGCCGACGTGGTCCCAGTCGTAACCGGTATCCTGCCCGCCTATGACGATGCCCTGCCCGGTGATACCCATCGCCCACAAATCGGGGGCGTTGACCAGGTTGATGTTCCATTCGATGCTTTGCAGGGCCTGGATCGCATCGCTCACGTCTAATGGCACTGTTTCTTCTATTTTAACAGCCGGATTGGCATACAGATGGGCGACGTCGGGGCGTTGGGCCAGCATTTCGATGGTTCCCGTACCTCCTCGCACCCAAATCATGTTACTGATCCAGAAGGATTGGTATTCGACCCCGGCTGATTTGAGGGCATTGAGGAGGGGCGGCTGGGTGCGTTGGGCAACGGCCGTTAACTGTTCAAATACGTACTGTCCCTTGGCTTCTTTCGTTGGCAGCGCCGCCACCCCGCTCAAATCGGCCTGTTCGGTGAGAGCGACGAGGAATTCGGTGGGTTGGTTGGATATGGCCGTTTCCAATACCCACGGATCCACCTTTTGCGTCCAGGTGGGAGCGGAACGGCCGTGACCCGTCAGGCCTACTAACAAAATCAATCCAACCAGCAACGTTACCAGCAGCCCTTTCTGAATCATGAGCGCCCCAATCTCCAATCATTAATCATCAATCGCCAATCGTCACGTTCCCCAATCCCGCAAATACCGAAAATCATGTCCAATTGTCCGCCCACTAATCTTAGGGATGATCGGCAGTTCTCGCTTGTACTGCGCCCGCCGGATTAACAGCAAAACCCGTTCTACCATCTCTTGGCTGAACCCTTCGGCAACCAAATCGGCCGGCGAAAAACGCTCATCCACCAGCAGATACAACAGCCGGTCCGCCTCGGCGTAAGTAAAGCCCAGGTCGTCTTCATCCGTTTGCCCCGGAATCAAATCAGCCGAGGGTGCTTTTTCGATAATCGGGGCCGGGACGCCCATAAATTGGGAAAGCTGGCGGATTTGTGTTTTGTACAAATCGCCAATCGGGTTCACGGCCGAAGCCAGATCGCCAAAAATCGTGCCGTAACCCAGCAGCAGTTCCGTTTTGTTGCTCGTGCCGATGACCAGCCCGTTCCAACTCATCGAGCGGTCGTAAATGACCGTCATCCGGGCGCGGGCCATGACATTGCCCAATCGGTGCGGCGTTATATCTGGTGTGGCGGCCGCCAGGGCATCGACCATACCTGTAATTTCCACCGTCTCGCTGGCAATGCCTAAATCTTCAATGACCAGACCGGCATGGTCCAAACTTTCTGACGATGAGCTTTTGTAGGGCAGGCGCAGCGCCAAAACGTTTTCCGCGCCCAGCGCTTTAACGGCCAGATAGCAAGACAGCGCCGAATCAATACCGCCGGAAAGTCCCAGGACAGCTTTGCTGAAGCCGGCTTTGGTGATTTCGTTGACCAAAAACTGGGTCAGCACCAGTTGGGCTACTTCGGGATCGATATGGAGTTTATCGTTCATGAATCATCCTTTTACAAGTGGGTAAGTGGGCAAGCTGCATGTTTGCAAGTGGCGAGTATGCGAGTGACAAGTCACCCTTTCACCCCTTCACCTCTTCACTCCATCCCATCGCCAGGGCCGGCAGGGGGACTTGAGCCAGCGCCTGGACGTGGGTTAGGCCTACAGTTTCTACCAGATGGTGCATTTCGTTAAAAAGCTGCGGGGCCAGGGATTGGCCGGTGAGCATTTGGTAACGGAACATGGCCGTTATTTTGCCGCCGATTTGTTGCAAACCTACCGTGTCAAATTCAGCCATTAGTTGATCGATATTGTACTCGATCATGCGGTACTGGACGTGCCACTCATGTTTCAGCCGGGTGGCGATAACATATTTGGCCGTTGGCGTGCCGTCGATGGGCATGCCTACCGAGCCGATGTTGACCAGCCAGGAATTGGACCAGGGACGGTACAACGGCAGATGGGTGTGACCGCAGAAGAGGGTCGTGTTGTCCAGACCGTTCATCCGTTCGGCGATAGCTTCGTCGTGGTGGTGGGGCATGAATCCCCGGTATTGGGAGAGTGGCGAACCATGGACGAAGGTGGCCCCGACACGGCCGTTCCCTTCAATCTCATACTGCATGGGCAAATTATCAATATACATCATCTGATCCGACCGGAGCTGCTCCCGTGCCCAGCGCATCCCGGCCCAAATAGGCGACGTGCGCCAGTCGTCATCTTCAAAGCGGCCCAGCAGGTATAACTCATGGTTGCCCTGTACCACCGGACAGTTCAGGTCGCGGATGATGTCGATACATTGGCTGGGGTGCGGCCCCACGTTAGCGATGTCGCCCAGGCAGATGATCTGATCGACGCCAACGCGTTTGATGTCGGCCAGAACCGCTTCCAGGGCAATTTGATTACCATGTATGTCAGAAATGATTGCCAGTTTCATAAATCAATCAATTATCGTAGGGGCGAGACGGCGCGGAATGACCTTGAAAAAAACAAACGGCTTTGTCTCTGCGCCGTCTCGCCCTATACTGCGAAAATAAGGGCAAGACGAGCGGGGGCCAGTGCCATTTGCGTGGCCGAGGCTTTTCCCGGTCATCTTGCCTCTACCGGAATCTAATTTTATACGGCAGCAGCAGGAGTGGCTGGCCGCTTAATTCGCGCAGCCGTTCGCCGGAGAGCCAGCGGCCCAGTTCGGCGATGGCTTTGTTGGCATCGTCGGCGGCTTCAAAGGGCTGCGGCGGGCGATAACGGCCGTTTCTTGGATACAAATTCGCCACCGAAATCCCATCATCCGGGCCGGTGGGCAGGCCGGCCAGTTCGGCCGCCTGGCGGATGGCGTCTTCAAAATCGCCATAGCTGTCTACCAGACTGCGTTCCAGCGCCTGCCGCCCGGTCCACACCCGGCCTTCGCAGATGGGATCGAGGTCGGCGTAGGGCAGGGAACGGCCGTTAGCCACCAACTGCTTAAACGCTTCATACGTCTCCACCACACCGCGCCACAACGTCTCCCGCTCATCATCGGAGAGCGGGCCACCGTCACTGTATAAACCGGCTCGTTCGCCGCGTTTGATGCTGACTCGCTTCACACTCAACTTTTCGTACAGTCCCTGTGTGTTGGGCCGCATCATAATCACCCCAATCGAGCCGGTGATTGTCGCTGGCTGGCACATGATGTGTTTGGCCAGGACGCTAACTTCATAACCACCGGAAGCGGCCGTGTTGCCCATGTAGGCCAGCACCGGTTTTTTCTGCCCGATGCGCTCGATTTCCCGCGTAATCAGTTCCGAAGCCAGGGCTGAACCGCCGCCGCTGTCCACGTGCAGGATGAGGGCGGCCATCTCGTCGATCTTTTCGACGCGGCGCAGCAGATTGAGCAGTGTAGCTTCACCGGCCGTTGCCCCGTCCATGAAGGGCAGCGGGATGAGCGGCGGCTGGCGGCTGGGCCCCATCGTAATCAACCCTTCCAGGCTGACGACGCCGATGAACTTATCCGGCCAGCGCCGCGCCTTTTCCAGCAGCATCGGCCCGGCCTTGTCCCAAGTCAGCAGTTTGGCCTTTTCCTTCTTCTCTTGGACCGCAGGCAGCTTGCCTGCCTCTTTTGCGGACGGTGCGGACAGGCTGTCCGCGCTCCCAATTTCTTCCTTGCTGCGGCCGGTCTCTGACCGTGCCGCCTCTCGCTCTGACGCTAACTTTTCTGCTAACTCATCCTCGTAAGCCATATCATCGATTAAGCCCAGTTCGCAAGCGCGCACGGCCGTATACGGCGCGCCGTCAATCAATTCCCTTATGGCATCAACCGATTGGCCCCGTCCGTCGGCCATCGCCTGTAGCAGCAGGTCAAAGGTGTCATCCAGCAGCCATTCCAACTGTTCTTGCTGCTCTGGTGTGATGGTCGCTTCGCTTAGCATGTTGTAGGCCGATTTATAAGGTGAAATTTGAATCACCTCGGCCTCGACGCCGACGCGGGCCAGCGTTTCTTTGAGAAAAGTCGCTTCCGAGCGCAGCCCCAGGACTTCAAACCGCGCGCCTGGCGGGGCGATGATCCGGTCGGCGGCGGCGGCCACGAAGTAGTGGGCCATGTCCAGGTGCGGCGTGTAGACGATGACTTCCTTGCCTGCCGCTTGCAGCCGCTCGATGGAACGGCGCAGATTTTGCAGTGTGGCCAGCCCGGTGCTGAAGCCGCGAAAGATGAAGAGTACGCCTTTGACGTTGCTGGCGTCACCGATGGCTTGCAAGCGGTCGTTGAGGACCTCCATCGGCAGCGGCGGCGCGGGCAGGGGCAGTTGGCGCTGGATGAAGCTGCGCGGCGGGTCGGCCCGTTCCGGCAGCGGCCCGCCGATGGGCAGGATGACGTAATCCAGTTTGGCCTGCTGCATCAGGCGCATCTGGTTGCGCACGCCTACAGCAAATCGTTGGGTGTTGTAGCTGAGGTCCTGCCATAGTTGGCGTATTTCGCGTTTTAGTTCGGTGAAGAAAACGGCCGTTGCGTCGCTCATGAATCCTCGTTTTGCTAATAGAGCCTTCAGTTTAAGATTGGACCATTTTTGATCACGCAACAAGCAACTCAGTAAAAGAAAATGGTCCAATCTCCAATTGAATTTTCTACTATAAGATGGGCTAATGATAACCGAACGTGAAGCGGGGGCAAGGGGCGGGGGCGCAGTGATGCCGGGGTGGCGGGATGACGACGGGAAGGCGCGGGCCAATCGTAGGTACGGGACGACCGGGAAAGATATTGGTAAAGCAAATAGCGCTGCCCCCCGGTCGTCGCACCCCGAGGTGTTTGCCACCATACCTTACCGGACTCTAGACCAAATTCCCAGGGAGTTTGGTCCAGAGTCAGCCGGGGTTTGGACTAAACTCAACCGGAAAATGTGGAGTTTACAAGAAAAAACGGCCGTTACTTGCCAGCAACGGCCGTTCCAAAATCAACTTATACTGCCGGCAAAACTTACCGAATCGCCTGCTCCGTTTGCTTATCAAACAGATGCATATTATTCATATCAAACACCAGCGGAATCTTGTTGCCGATAGTGGCTTCCATACGCGTGTCAACCGTCGCAATGAAGGTATTCTTGCCCGAATTGAAGATCACATTCAGCTCATGACCCAACAGCTCGATGATTTCAATCGTCGCTTCGATTTTAGCCGGGATGATGCCGGGCGGAGCGTACTGCGGGGCATGAATATGCTCAGGACGAACACCCAAAATAATTCCCTTACCCTCATACGCTTCATATTTTGCTTTACGGTCTCCAGGAACCTCAACACGGAAATCACCAGTGTCTACAAGCACTTTACCTTCTTCCACAACCAACGTGCCATCGAAGAAATTCATGCTGGGGCTGCCAATGAAGCCGGCCACGAAAATATTATTGGGTACATTGTAAAGATTCCGGGGAGAATCAACCTGCTGTAAAATACCGGCATGCAGCACAGCAATCCGGTCACCCATCGTCATCGCTTCCACCTGGTCATGGGTCACGTAGATGAAAGTGGTTTCCAG
>JBNKZT010000344.1:0-6615 GCA_050301775.1 Promineifilaceae bacterium (SeqCode) | reverse complement strand
CTGCCTGTTATTCAAAACGAACTATTTCATTTGGGGTCTGATCTTTCTTTTTACAAGGAGGACAAAGAAAAATATGGCATCCCGCAAATCGAAACGCGACATGTTGCCAAATTAGAAGCGGTGATCGATGAAATGAGCGAAGTCGTTGGCCCCCTGGAGAATTTCATTTTGCCCGGCGGGTCTATCGGGGCGGCTCATTTGCAGGTAGCGCGTACCGTTTGTCGTCGGGCCGAGCGCAAGGCGATTACGCTGGCTCATGAGGAGGGGGGTGAGTTCAACTTGAACGTTATTCGTTATTTGAACCGGTTATCTGATGCGTTATTTGTCATGGCCCGGTATGAAAATCATCAAAAAGGGGTAGCGGAGCCGTTGTGGGATACGTTGACGTGAAACGTGATGCATGAATTTATGAAAATGATGAGGCGACTTCAATGAGCTTTACATTACCAAAAATTGCACCGTTGAATGCGGTGATGCAGGCTGCGGCCAGAGAGCGGCAGAATAATTTGACGAAACCGCCGGGCAGCCTGGGTCGATTGGAAGAGTTATCGATTCAGTTGGCGGGGATTTTAGAACAGGAACGGCCGTCTACAGCGCGCAAAGCTGTCATCGTCATGGCTGGTGATCACGGGGTGGTGGCCGAAGGGGTCAGCGCCTTTCCGGCGGAAGTAACGCCGCAAATGGTGCTGAACTTTTTGTACGGCGGGGCGGCCATTAACGTGCTGGCCAAAGTAGCAGGCGCTCGTGTCATCATCGTCGATATGGGTGTTGCGGTTGATATGCCCGATCATCCTGATTTAATCAAGCGCAAGGTTGCTTATGGAACGCAAAATATGGCCGTTGGTCCGGCCATGACGAGTCAGCAGGTCGAAGCTGCACTTCAGGCCGGTATAGACATCGTTACGGCTGAAATCGAAAAAGGGCTGGATTTAGTAGCTATTGGCGAGATGGGAATTGGCAATACGACTCCGGCAACAGCGATTACAGCAGCATTTACCGGACTGCCGGCGGCGCAGTTAACCGGACGAGGAACCGGCGTTGATGATGCTGGCCTGGCGCGGAAAGTGGGAGTTATTGAGAAGGCTCTGGCCGTCAATAAGCCTGATTCCAGTGACGCGATGGATGTGTTGATGAAGGTCGGCGGTCTGGAAATTGCCGGTTTAGCCGGTGTGGTGATTGGGGCAGCGGCGCAGCGCGTGCCGGTGGTGATTGATGGTTTCATCTCCAGTGCAGCGGCGCTGGTGGCGGCGGAATTGGTTCCGGCGGTAAAACCTTACCTGATTGGTTCGCATGAATCGGTGGAGATTGGCCATCAGGCGATTTTGCAGCGGTTGGGGATACGGCCGTTATTCGACTTGAACATGCGCCTGGGTGAAGGAACTGGAGCCGCGATTGCCTTCAATATCATCGAGGGTGCGGCCCGCGTTTTGGATGAGATGGCGACGTTTGCTGAAGCGGGGGTGAGCGGAAAGGATTAACGATTGACGATTAACGATTGACGATTGTTTTGATGACTGAATTCTGGTTGGCTTTGAGCTTTTTGACGACGATTCCGGCTCCGGCGATTCCTTTTTTTGAGGGTGGCTTGGGGCGGTCGGCAAAATGGTTCCCGCTGGTGGGGCTGATTATTGGCTCAATTTTGACGGGATCGCACTGGTTGTTGGGGCTGGTGCTGCCGGGGTCGGTAACGGCCGTGCTCATTGTCGCTTTGTGGGCCTGGTTGACCGGCGGGCTGCATCTAGACGGGCTGGCCGATTGTGGCGATGGCCTGTTGGCTGCCACGAATCGGGAACGCCGCCTGGAAATTTTGCAGGATTCGCGGATTGGGGCGTTTGGGGCGATTTTATTGGTGTTGTTTTTAATGTTGAAGGTAACGGCCGTGGCTACCTTCTCGGCGCCAGCAGTTGGGCTAATACTGGCGCCGACATTGGCGCGTTGGTTCCTCTTGATTGCGGCACGACAGCCATCGGCGCGACCCGGTGGGATGGGTGATTCTTTTGCCGCCAGCCTGACGCCAAAGACATTCGCCTTCGCGGTAATTTTGCCGGTTTTGCTGGTTGTCGTCGGCGGCTGGCGCGGCGGACAGACCGTCTTGGCCGTTTTGTTGGCATTGATTGTTACGTTTGCTATTTTGGGCATGGCCCGCAGTCGATTGGGTGGTGTCACAGGCGATGTTTTTGGTCTGGTTGTGGAAATGACTGAACTCGCGGTTTTGTTGGCCTTTGTGGTTCAAATTTAGGAAAACCGGCCACGAATGACACGAATGACACGAATTAAAAACTATTCGTGCAATTCGTGTCATTCGTGTCAAAAAAGGATCGGATGGGACGGCGATTGACATTGGTTTTGGGCGGGGCGCGCAGTGGGAAGAGTACGTTTGCCGAGAAATTGGCCGCTGAGCAGGGTGGATCGGTGTTGTACGTGGCGACTGCTGTCGCTTTTGATGAGGAAATGCGTGTTCGGATTGCCCGGCACCGGGCGGAACGGCCGTCCCACTGGCAAACGCTCGAAGCACCAACCCAAACCGGCCTGGCCATCAGCCACGCGCCGTCAACTGATTTGGTTTTACTCGACTGCCTGACGGTGCTGGCTAACAACATCATCGCCCCCCTGCCCGAACCGATTGATGCCGCTGCGGCCGAATCGGCTTTGAACGCCGAAATCGACGCCTTGCTTGAGGCCTATCAGGCCGGCGATGCCGAATGGGTTATCGTTTCTAATGAAGTTGGGCTGGGGATTGTGCCGGCGTATCCTTTGGGGCGCGTTTATCGGGATGCGTTGGGGCGGGCCAATCAACGGTTGGCGGCGCAGGCGGATCATGTGCTGTTTATGGTGTCCGGCTTGCCGCTGACGGTTAAGTAGGTGTCAGGTTCCCATTTTTTGGATACACTTTAACAGAATATTTGAACGGCCGTTTTCGTCTATAAATATTAATTCGGGTAATCAATGTAGGGCGATTTGGTAAATCGCCTGAACGAATTGGCAATTCGTTCTACAACGTTACCCGATTATTTTCTTAAACGATATTACGGCCGTTTCCCGGAGGCAAGGAATGTTGGAAAACCTGTTATTGATTGCTGTCGTCATTATGATTATGTGGGTGGGTGCCCTGGTTTATTATTTAGTTACGTCGCGCCAGCAGACTGATCTACAAAAAAATATCGAATCCCTGCGTGAAATGTTGGATGAGACTGAAAAACAGAATAGTTAAGCGCCTGTTCGCAAATAAGTTAGCGGTTTGGGCGAACGGGCCTAAGCAGTCGGAGGGATCATTTCATGCGTAAATTTCATTTGTTGGTGGCGATGGTGTTGGGTGTTTTGCTGTTGGCGGCTTGTTCCATCGGTGGTTCTGAGCCAGACCCGTGTAACGAAGGTGGTGCCTTGTTCTATGATGATTTTAGCGGCGAACAGGACTGTGGCTGGGTGTTGTACAGCCAAAGCGGGGCGGTAACGACAATTGAGGAAGGTGCATTTCGGATCAGCACCAGCCAGCCGGGGCAGATTTGGTGGAGCAATCCGGGACGTATGTTTACGGATGTGGTGATCACAACTCAGGCGCGCCAGGTCAGCGGGCCGGATGATAATGCCTATGGCGTTATTTGCCGTTACCAAAATGAAGAGAATTTTTACCTGTTTTTAATTAGCGGGGATGGTTATTATGCGATTGGTAAATATCAGTCGGGCAGTGACCAGATTATTTATTTGTCGGGTGACGGCCGTTTCCAATTCTCAGAAAATATCAATCAAGGCGTGGCGACGAATCAACTGCGGGCCAGCTGTATCGGCAATGAATTAAGCCTGGCTGTTAATGGGCTGCCGCTGGTCAGTGTGGTTGATCCGACTTTTGTTACCGGCGATATTGGTGTCGGGGTGAGTACGCTGGAACCGGGAACGGCCGTTGTCGAATTTGACCAGTTGCAAGTGTTAGCGCCGTAGGGGGAAGGTGCAAGTGGCAAGTGATGAGCGGCGAGTGATGAGTGGCAAGTGGCGGCGCCTTTTTTTGCTTTCAGCCTTTAGCTTTCTAATGTTCCTGGCTGCTTGCGGCAATGATCGGGTAGTGTTGGAGGGGCCGGACGTGGTTTTTGCCGATGCGTTTGTGGCCGGGCAAACGGGTGAATGGCTGGTAGAGGGGGATGACGCGGGGCGAACGGCCGTACTCAATGAGCAGCTCATCATCAGCATTGAAGAACCCAACTTAGTGCAATACACGACCTTAACGGAACCCATTTTTGCTGATTTTGCCCTCGAAGTTGATGTGACTCAGTTGGCCGGCGATTTGGAAAGCAGTTATGGTTTGCTGTTTCGGATGCAAAATCCGGGCCAGTTTTACCGCTTCGACATTACCGGCAGCGGCCTGTATGTGATGGAGCGGCACAATGGTGACGGCACCTGGACTCGTTTTCTGGATGATTGGGTCGAATCGGCGGCCATCAAACAAGGGTTAACCGTCACCAACCGGTTGAAAGTGGTGGCGCAGGGGCCGCTGCTCTCTTTTTACGTGAATGATCAATTGTTGCAGCAGGTAAATGATGGCAGTTTTGCCGCCGGTCAAATTGCATTGGATGCCGGTACGTTTGGCCGGGGAGGGCTGGAAGTGGCGTTTGATAATCTGGTTGTGCGTAATCCGTAGCTGGGGAAAGGTAGAAATTAGAAGGTAAAAGGATGAATGTTAGGGAAGCGATTGAAACGGCCATAGCGGACGGCAGCCGTCCGACCACCTCAATCCGCGACATTTCCCCATTAAGCGGCGGCTGTGTCGGGCAGGTATATCGGGTGCGGTTGGCGGACGGTGAAACACTCGTGGCCAAAGTGGATGAAAGCGCCCAGCCGGTTTTGGCGACGGAAGGATTCATGCTGCGTTACCTGGCCGAACATTCCGATTTGCCTGTTCCGGCGATTATCCATTGCACCGACTGGCTGCTGCTGATGAGCTATTTGTCGGGTGACAGCCACTTCAACCGGCAAGCGCAGGCCCATGCCGCCGAACTGTTGGCGGCGCTGCATTCCATCACTGCGCCTGCTTTTGGTTTGGAACAGGCCACGCTCATTGGCGGCCTGCACCAGCCCAATCCCTGGACTGAATCCTGGCTTGATTTTTTCCGCGACCACCGTTTGTTGTACATGGCCAATGAAGGAATTCGCGCTGGCCGTTTGCCGCAGTCAATTTGGCCCCGGTTGGAGAAATTTTGTACGCGGATGGACGAGTGGTTGGTGGAACCGGAACGGCCGTCACTCCTGCATGGCGACGTTTGGACGACTAACGTGCTGGCTGTGGGCGGCCAAATCACCGGCTTTGTTGATCCGGCCATCTACTACGGCCACCCGGAGATCGAACTGGCCTTTACCACGTTATTTGGTACATTTGATCAACCATTTTTTGACCGTTACCAGGAACTTCGGCCGATTCCCCCTGGCTTTTTTGAGGAACGGCGCGCTATTTATAATTTGTACCCATTGCTTGTTCACGTTCGGTTATTTGGCGGCAGCTACGTCCATTCAGTCGATCGCACATTGCGCCGATTTGGTTTTTAATCCGCCGACTTGCTCCCAATGCCCAAACGCTTGATTGAACGATTTCCCACTGGCACTGTTGTTGAAATTGAGATGGCCGATTTGGGTTGGCTGACCGGAATTGTCGTTCAGCACGAATCACCGGCTGTGTGGGTGCGTACTCAAGGCGGCCACTATTGGTTTGTGACCAACAGCCGTAAAATTCGCAAGTTTCAAAAATATAAGGATGAAGATGTTCACGACATTGATTGACGTTGAAAATTTGGTTGCACATCTGGCCGATCCGGATTGGGTGATTGTGGACTGCCGCTTCCAACTGAGCGACACGGAATTTGGCCGCCACGCGTATGAATCTGGTCACATTCCCGGCGCGGTTTACGCCCATTTGGATGAAGTGTTGAGCAACCCACCGACGACGGATAACGGCCGTCACCCCTTACCCCCTGCCGAAATCTTGATTGAACGGATGGGGCGGTTGGGCATTGACAGCAGCAAACAAGTCATAGCCTACGATGACAAAAACGGCATGGTTGCTTCCCGCCTGTGGTGGCTGCTGCGCTATTTGGGTCATGAGGCAGTGGCCGTTTTGGATGGCGGTTGGGCGGCCTGGCTGGCAGCGGGTCAGCTGCAGTACAGTGGCACAGAAGAAAATGCGATGGTTCAGTTTGCCGGAGCGCCGCGCGCGGATTGGGTCGTCCTGGTCGATAACGTCCCGGATGCGGCGCTGCTGGTCGATTCCCGTGCGCCGGAGCGATATCGCGGTGAGGTGGAACCGATTGATCGGGTGGCCGGGCATATTCCTGGCGCGGTCAATTATTATTACCAGGATAGTTGGTCGGAAAACGGCCGTTACCTGTCCCCGGCACAAATCCGGCAGCAGATGCAGGCTGTTTTAGGCGAAACCAACCCGGATGAAGCTGTTTTTTACTGTGGTTCCGGGGTAACGGCTTGTGTAAATTTATTGGCGATGGCCTATGCGGGGTTGGGAAACGGCCGTCTCTATGCCGTCGTTGAAGCAGTGAATAACGGGCAAGCATTCAATGCTCGCGTGCTTGACAAAAACGGTAACATATTAGTGGAACTGAAAAGTTATCGAACAGTTAT
>JBNKZT010000343.1:0-6619 GCA_050301775.1 Promineifilaceae bacterium (SeqCode) | reverse complement strand
GGCTGGTAGCTGTCCTGGTCGGGGGTGATGCCGATGTCGTCGCTGCGGCGTGTCCAATTACGATAGCCGCTGCTGTAGGCGACGATCCAGCTTGTGGATTCTATGGTGCTGCCGAGCCGGTCGGTAGCGGTGGCGATGAGTTTGTAGTAGCCGGATTCGTCGGGCGTGATTTGGGTGGTGAAACGGCCGTTTTCATCGGTGACGACTGTTTGTTTATCAACCAGGGCGCTGTAACTAAATGTGGAGCGACTGTAGCGGGTTAATTTGAGGGTCACGGAACGGCCGTTGACCGGTTCTTGCCAGATATCCTGGACGCTGCCGTTAACGGTGAAGGCGGTCCCTGGCGTTTTGAGGTAGTTGCCGCGTTGAATGGTCATCGTTTCGGCGACGTCATGTACCTGGACAATTGCCTGGGCGGCTACGGCCTGGCTGCTGCCGTCGTCTACAATTGCTTCAATGATGAGTTGTCCGGCTTTTTTGGCGGGGATGGTGGTTGTGAAACGGCCGTTTTCATCCAACTGCACCGTTTGTCCTGCCGGTAAATCGGTTTCATTGTAATACCATGTCCGATCATAAATGATCAGCGTCGTTTCGGCGTTAGCTAATGGTTCGCCAAAAAAGTATTGGCTGTCTACGGTGAAGGCAATTTCGTCCCCCACTAGATAGGCGTGGGAATCGGTGACGGCCGTTACCTGGTAATCGGGTTTGCGGTAATCTTCAACTTTGAATTCCAGATCGCGCGTGACGCCATCCAGCGTAATTTCTATTTTGTAGTTGCCTACGGTCGCCCCGTCGCCGATGAGGAATGAACCATGAGCTGTGCCGTAATCGCTGCTGCTGAGTTCCAACGTTTGGACTCGATTGCCACGCGCGTCAAATAATCGGGCGGTTACGGCCGTACCTTCCGGTATGGGCGCCAATGCCGCATCTTCATCGCTCCGCAAAATCGCTTTGAAGTAAACGGTGTCGCCCGGCTTGTATATGGGGCGGTCGGTGGCGATGTGGATTTGGTATGGCGATGGGCGGTAACGGCCGTCGTACCCGCCCCAGGCATAGGAGAAGCCGGTCATGATAATTTCCGATCCTTGCTGGGCGGTTGCAAATGCGGGGATGGCGTTGGCTAAATCGGCCGTGAAAAGGCCGTCGGCGTTGGCCCGGCCTTCGGCCAGTAAAGCGCCGTCGTCGGCGTAGAGACGGACGAAGCTCTCCGCTCGTGCCGGACCGTCTACCCAGGCGGCGATTTGTCCTGCGCTTTGTTTGAGCGTGAGCTGATGCCCGGTTAGCAGGATGAACAGTTGGTCGTTTAGATAGTTCCCGCTTAAATTGAGTATGTACGCTCCCGGCGGCACATCGGCGGGGATGATGAGTTCTTGGGGGTTGAGATAGTATTCTCCTTCGGCGCGGGTTTGTTCGCTCCAGCTTTTGGCCAGGAGGAGCGCGTCGGTGTTCCAATTTCTGGCGGCGTAGCGTTCGGCAAATTTTTCGGTGGGGATATGGTAAAGATCGAACTGAACGTCGCGTATGCCCCGGTTGAAGCCCCGATAATGGACGGCGCGACGGCCGTTGACGGCTACAACTTGAATGTCAGGCCCGCCGCCAAAATCGGCAGTGTCGGCGTAGTGGTCTGTGTACAAGTGGTCGTAATAAGGGGTGGTGAATAATGGATTGCCGGCTGTGTTGACGGCCGTTGTGTCTATTGTTAGGGTGTAGTGGGTAAAGTCGGCGAAACGGCCGTTTTGGGGTGTAAATATCAAAACGTTGCCTTCCCAGGTGATGTCGCCTTCGACGCGGGAAAAGCTGAAAGCCGTTTCGACGGAAGCACGGTTGACCGGCTGGCCAAAATCTATGCGAATGGGTTCGGTGGGATGAAACCCGTATCTGTCGTGGGGTGAGATAGTGATGGCGGGTTGGCGAGTGGGCGCGCTGTCGATGACTTGTGGGGATACGGGTGATGCTGTTGGGGTGGCAGAAGTTGTGGCTGAAGCTGTGGAGGTGGGGGGAACGGCCGTGTTTCTGACCGTCGCCGTTGGGGGTGTCGTGGGCGATGGCGTCGCTGTCATGACAATATGTGTGATTGTCGTAGATGGTGACGAGCAAGCCGCTAATATCAATGCAAACCAGACGGAAAAAAGGAGACGTTTCATGGCTACCACCTCATAAATTGGAAACAACCTCCCGGAGGTTTCTAGCGCGAAACGGTTCTCCTGGTGATAAACCTCCGGGAGGTTGTCTATCCTATGGAATAAGCAGTGAATGGATTGCCTGTAGTTTACAAAATAACGGCGTCTATTTGCCTGACGCAGCCAAGTTGATTTTCCTACGTTACCCTACGTTGTTGCTCTGGTCTGTATTGAAAATAGTGAGGCGTGGGATAGTGCCGTGATGTCTTAAATGACAAGCGGTTCGCCGGGGAGGCTGAACAAATCGGCCGGTGCAGTGTCGGGAACGAGGAGACGTAAAGCGCCTGGCTGGATGGAGACAGTGAGCGGGCTGTGCCCGGCGCGATCGCCATCGGTTTGGGCGGGAATGGGGGAGTCGGTGTGGATGGTGATGTGACGGCCGTTCACCACCATCAATCCATCATCCTCCAGGTGCCGCCCCAGCATCATTTCCGGCAAATAGCGGAACACACGGGCAATGTGCTCACCACGAAACAGGCAAACCTCGAACAAGCCATCATCCAGCCTGGCTTGTGGGTTGAGCAGCAGTTCGCCCCCGGCATAGCGGCGGCAGTTGCTGATAAGTACCAGGACGTAGCTATCTTCGTAGATACGGCCGTCCACTTCAACCCTGGCCCGAAAAACCGGTGCGCGCGGGGTGACAGCCAACCCTTGCAGCGCGTAACCGACAACACCCAGCTTCTTCGACCATTTGGGACGTGGTTCCAGCCGGTGGGACAGATAACCATCAGCTCCGACACCGGCCCATAAGACAAAGTAACGGCCGTTACCCTCAGCAACAACCGTTCGCCGCCCCAGATCAATCCGTTGGACACGACCGCCAGCCAGCGCATCGGCCGCTTGTAGTAATCTGTGTTGGTTCCATCGTTTCGGGCGGGGGATTTGCAGCTCCTTGGCTAATGAGTTTCCGGTTCCCAGCGGCAGCAGGCCCAACACGGTGTCTGTGCCCGCCAGCCCATTAGCCACCTCGCCCAGTGTGCCATCACCACCGCCGGCCAGCACCAATTGATGCCCGGCCATTACGGCCTCATGGGCTAAATTTGTTGCGTGTCCGGCAAATTGTGTTGGTTTTACGGAGACTTGCCAACCGTGAGTGCGCCAGGCGTCAGCTGCCAGCGCGATTGGCGCGGCTAAGTTGGCTGGCCCAGCTAGGGGGTTGTAAATCAGGGTTGCTTTCAGCATCGGCTTCAATCTTTGACCAGTAATTGTACAGCCTTTTGGCCAATTCTTCAGCCGGGGTTGTTGTGGTATCTAAAATCAGATGTTCGCCCACGATGGGTTCCTGTGCTTCCACCATCCATTTATAGACCACCCAATCCGCATCGGAGAGGTCGCCGGTCTGCCGTTTGCCGCTGATGCGCTGTGACAGCCGGTAGCCTATGGTCTCTTGTGAAGCCTGGACATAGCAGGTAGCTGCCGGTGCCCCGCATCCGGTGGCCAATCTGGCAACATATTCACGGCGTGACTCCAGATAATTGGAGGCATCAAAAACAACACGCTGCCCCAGGCCAAGCCGTTTTTCAATGATGGCATAACATACTTCGTAGATCAGACCCATTTCGGCGGCCGTGTAGGTGGGTTGGCGGCGCATTTTAGCGCGAATACTGTCGGTACTAACGACAATACAGGGGAAATAAGTCATTAGACTGCGGACGATGGAGGATTTTCCTGTGCCTGGCAGACCAACCATCATGAGCAGGCTGCCACCCTTGCGGACTGACGGCGAGTCAGGCAGTTGGGCATCAATTTCATCAACAATGTGTTGTAAATAAATCACGTTATGTTCACTTCTTTACTTCAATGAATGACCAAAATTGTCGCACATCGCAGGTGATCGGGCTAATGGGGCCGCCTGGAAATGTCCGTCAATCCTGGCTCATAGCAGCAATTTGGTCGGCCAGATTATTGATTGCGGCGCTTGTTTGGGGGATTTGGGTTGATGGGATATCGATACGGCCGTTCTGCCCAAACACCGCCAGCGCCACTTCATATTCAGGGCCGGGTTCTTCGATCCGGTAATTGCGCTCGGCCTGGATGCCGCGTTCTTTCAGCGCTGCGTACAGCCGGTCGACAAATTCATCGCCATCCACAAACAAATCATTAATTTCGACAGCATGGGTAAAACGGTCCCAGGTGGAATGGATAAATGTCACCCGCCGCCAGCGCAGGCTTAAAATCGGCCGTTCCAGGTGTTGCAGCGGCCCCAACTGCACTTTGTAATACCAATTCTGTGCCCGGGGATGGGCCGGCTCATCGGGGAACAAGGCCAGCCGCGTTACTAATTCATGTCCCAGATTAGGTGCAAAATAATGAATTGCCCACTTATCCGCCCCGAAATGACGGCCAAAATAAAAAGCAAAATACTCTGCATATAATCCTTTGGGGGCAAACTGCTGCGGAATGCGATACCAGCCCTCGTTTTGCACAATGGCAAAATCTGCCGGACGCGGTACATACGCCACCAAAACCCGATCTTCAGGATACATACTTCAATAGTGTAAAAAGATTGTTGGTTCCAGACAATCGTCCAAAGGTATCAACTTTACTATTTTTTCGGTATAATTCGGCTCCATTCTAATAACATAAGATTAAATAGAAACTTACGAGGTAAATATGGTCGATCCCCGCGTTCAAAAACTGGCTCATCTGCTTGTTAATTACAGTGTAAAAGTTAAATCGGGCGATAAAGTGGCTGTACGGGGCAGTACTGCTTCCCTGCCCCTGGTTACCGAAACATACCGGGAGGTCATCCGGGCGGGAGGCCATCCCATAGCTGTGTGGCAAGAAGATCAGTTTGGTGAGATTATGCTGAAAAACGGTAATGATGAACAGTTACAGCATGTTGCGCCACCCAGTAAAGTCATTTTTGAAGAGTATGATTGCCTGATTAGCCTGGGCGGCACGGATAATACGCGTACATTGAGTGGTATCGATCCGGCCCGCCAAACGTTGGCTCGCAGTGCAGGTCGCGAGTTAATGCAAACATTTATGCAGCGCAGCGCGGCCGGTGAATTCCGCTGGGTGGGAACGATGTTCCCGACGAATGCCCAGGCGCAGGAAGCAGATATGTCTCTCAGTGACTTTGAAGATTTTGTCTATGGGGCCTGTTTTGTTGATCAGGATGATCCGGTCGCCGAATGGCGCAAAATAAGCGCTATGCAGCAAAAACTAGTGGATTGGCTGGTGGGTAAAAAGGATGTCAAGGTGCAGGGACCGAATGTTGATCTGACTTTGTCGATTGACGGCCGTACCTTCATCAACTCCGACGGACAAAAGAATATGCCCAGCGGCGAGATTTTTACCGGGCCAGTAGAAGAGTCGGTGAACGGTTGGGTACGTTTCACCTATCCGGCCATTTACAGCGGCCGTGAGGTAGAGGGAATTGAACTTCGTTTTGAGGATGGCAAAGTTGTAGATGCGACTGCCAAGAAAAATGAAGCCTTCTTAATCAGTGTTCTGGACTCAGATCCGGGCGCTCGTTATCTGGGCGAATGGGCTGTGGGCACGAATAACGGCATTCAACGGTTCACCAAATCAATCCTTTATGATGAGAAAATAGGCGGTACTATTCATATGGCCGTGGGCAATGGCTACCCGGAAACGGGCAGCAAGAATAAATCGGTGGTTCATTGGGATATGATTTGTGATATGCGTGACGGCGGTAAAATTTGGGTGGATGATGAGTTGTTTTATGATAGTGGCAAGTTTGTGATTTTGTAGTGATGAGGACTGAGTGATGAGTGCTGAAGACTTGCAAACTGGCCACGTACACACTGGACTATGCCAGAATTACCTGAAGTAGAAACGGTTGTTCGGGCGCTGCGAGCGCCTTTGGTGGGGCGCACGTTTACCGAGGTGCGTAATTATTGGCCGCGCCACATTGTCACGCCGTCTTTGGCAGCGTTGCAGCGTAGGATACACGGCCGTACCATCCTCAGTATCAACCGCCGCGCCAAATACCTGGTATTTACCCTTAGTGACGGAGAAATCTTAATCATCCACTTGAAAATGTCTGGTCATTTGGCCGTTGTTGACTCAGATGCGCCGCCCGACAAATATGCCCACACAATTTTTAAGTTGGACAACGAACAGGAACTGCGGTTTCGCGATACCCGTAAATTTGGCCGGGTTTATCTTGTGCAAGACCCGTCTGATATTTTGGGTCATTTGGGACCGGAACCACTGGAAAGCACCTTTACCGCAGATGTTTTACAAGAACGGTTAAAAAATAAGAAACGAGTCCTGAAACCGCTCTTGTTAGATCAAACCTTTGTGGCTGGCATTGGCAATATTTACGCCGATGAGGCACTTTATTATGCCGGCCTGCACCCGGAACGGCGCTCAGATTCCTTGTCATCGGCCGAAATTGAATCGCTGTACAGAGCCATCCAAAAAGTGTTAAGATTGGGTATCGAGCGTGAAGGAGCCAGCATCGCCAT
>JBNKZT010000342.1:0-6631 GCA_050301775.1 Promineifilaceae bacterium (SeqCode) | reverse complement strand
GACGGCTTCTTCCTGCTCCTGGTCGCCCCCAGCGTCCAGGTCGATGAGGTCGTTGCCAAAGACGTGCTCCTGGTCGTCGATACCTCTGGCAGCATGGAAGGCGAAAAGATGGCCCAGGCCAAAGAAGCGGCCCTCTACGTCGTCGAACACCTCAATCCGGCCGACCGCTTCAATATCGTCAGCTTCAGCACCGGCACGCGCAGTTTTGCGCCGGGATTGGTTCCCGCCAACGAACCGGGCAGCCGCGCATTCATCAACAGTTTAGAGGCGATTGGCGGCACCAACATCAGCCAATCGCTGCTGGAAGCAGTGGCCCAGGCCGATACCGAACGGTCCACGACCATCATCTTCCTCACCGACGGTCTGGCCACCGAAGGCATCACCGACACGCCGCTGCTGCTGGATGCAGTCAAGCAAGCCGCGCCGCGCAACGTGCGTATCTTTGCTTTTGGCGTGGGTAACGATGTCGATCCCGTCCTGCTGGACAGCCTGACCCAAAATCACCGGGGCACTACCAGCTATGTACGGCCGTTCGAGAGCATCGAGGAGGAAGTGAGCAGCTTCTACGCCAAAGTCAGTATGCCTGTTTTAGCCAACATCAGTTTGGATTTTGATGGGATCACCGTCGAGCAGATGTATCCGCAAGAACTGCCCGACCTGTTTGCCGGGACCCAGCTTGTCTTAACCGGCCGTTACCGCGATGGCGGCCCGGCAGCGATTACATTGGAAGGTGAAGTGAACGGCCGTACTCAAACCTTCACCTACCGCGACAACAACTTCCGTAACAGCGGCGGCGACGACTTCATCCCCCGCTTGTGGGCCACGCGGGCCATCGGCCACCTGCTCACCGAAATCCGGCTGCGCGGCGAAGACCCCGAACTGGTGCAGAGCGTCGTCAATTTGAGCATCCGCTACGGTATCATCACCCCCTACACCAGCTACCTCATTGAAGAGAAGGACATCTTCAGCCAGAGCGGGCGCAACACGATTGCGGACGATGTGGTTGAAACAGAAACGACAATGGAAATGCCGGCCGCCGAAGAAATGATTGCCGAAGCCGCCGCCTCGGCCGACATGGCCGCCGCCGAAGCGCCAATGGCCTTGCCCACGATGGCCGCCACACCTGCGCCCGGCGTTGCCGCTTCCGGCGAACCGGCTCAAGCTGTGGCCGTGGAAGAGATGGTCCAGCTTGTGGGCAGCAAAACCTTCGTCCTGCGCGATGGCGTCTGGATGGACACAGCTTATGACAGTGACGGGCAGAGGCCGCAGGAAGTGGGCTTCGCTTCGGATGCGTACTTTGATTTGCTAACGGCCGTGCCCCAACTCGGTCAGTATCTGGCCATCGGTGAACAGGTGCTGGTCGTCTACGAAGACCAGGTCTACCAGATTGTGCCCGGCGCCGGCGATTCAACCATCACCCTGCCCGAACCAGAACTGATCAGTGAACCGGAAAATGGGACGGCACTGGGTGGCGAAACGGCCGTGCCCACTGAACCAAACACAACCAACCCGTCAACCATCAATCCCACAAACAACGATACCCCTTCATTCAATTGGGCTGTGATTGTGGGTGTGTTGGCTGTGGTTCTGGTTGGTGTAGTCCTGTTAGCCGGTAAGTTGGCGGGGAAACGGCTGTAACGATGACAATACTGCTTTAACCATCCCGGAGGTTGACTTGAGCCTCCGGGAGAGTCGCTGTTAATCCGCCGCAACAAGCCGATAGCCGAAGCCGCGTACAGTGTGCAAAAACTGTGGCTGACTGCTATCGGCTTCGATTTTGGCCCGCAGCCGCTGGATGTGTACATCCACCGTGCGTGAATCCCCCAGATAATCATAACCCCACACCTCGCGCAGCAAGGTTTCCCGGCCAAAAACATAGCCAGGGCGGCGCATAAACAGGTCCAGCAGCGCAAATTCTTTGGGCGTCAGTTCAATTTCCTGCCCTGCCAGTTCCACCCGGTGCTTTTCTGTCCATAAAGTGAGGGGGCCGCAAAGTAACGGCCGTGCCGCATCCATCATTTGCCCCCCTTTAGCCATTAACCGGAACAAGGCCCGCACCTGGGCCAGCAGTTCGCCCGGTTCAAACGGTTTGGTCAAGTAGGCATCGGCGCCCAGTTCCAGACCGGTCACTTTGTCCAGCGAGGTATCTCTGGCGGTGAGCATGAGGATGGGAATGTAGGACGGCCGTTCCCGAATCCGCCGCGCCACTTCAAAGCCATCCATCTCCGGCATCATAATGTCCAGGACGACCAGATCAGGATTGTCGTCGAGGCGCTGCAGGGCGATACGGCCGTTGCCAGCCACCATCACCTCATACCCCGACCGCTCAAACAACAGCGATAAGGCACTGGTAATCGACTGTTCATCATCGACCAGGAGAATGCGTTTGTTGGGACTCATAGAAATATGCTTTGTGACTGGTTGACTGGCTTATTAAACCGCAAAGGGCGCGAAGAACGCAAAGGCAAAGTCCTTGAAAATCTTTGTGACCTCTGCGTCCTTTGCGGTGAAAAACTGTCAGTCAGACAAATTAATGTGGCTTAAATTTCATGGTAACGGCCGTCCGGTATCCAGCCCATCCGGCCAAACCCGGCAATGTAGCGCGCTTTCTCCACCCGCAGCCGGTAAAACTGGAAATCGCCAAAATTGATGTACTGCTGGGCGCTGGGATGATATTGCAAATAAATTGCCGCCATCGCCGGCCGGTCTTCAACCAGTTCCGCCCGGCCCACCAGACTGACACGGGCCTGGGCCAGCGCATTTTCGGCCATGATGTCCGGCGCAATGAGCAGCGAAACACGGGAATCGGCCGTTAAATATTTTTGATGTTCGGCCAGACGGCTGAGAAACAGAATCACGTCGCCATCGGGCAGCGGTGCATAATCAACCATCGAGGCATACGGGTAGCCATCTTTGGGCAGCAGCGTCCCCAACACACCACGCCGGTTGGCCGCCACCAACTGCCGCGCCTCTTCACTGAGTGTGGTTGATCCTTGATTTGAATCCATTTCTTGGGTCATTTTGTTTACTCCCAGTTCAAACCAGGCCGCATTTCACTGGCCGCTGCCACGAGTTCTGCCAGACGATCTTTACGGTGCAGGTCGGCGACTAATTCCATTGCTTTAACGATTTTTGTCTTGCCCGGTAAATCGGCGTAATCAATGCCCAGGTCGAAATAAAGCGCCTGCAATTCTTCATCACTGAAATGCTCGGCGAGCAGTTTGCGCAGGCGGGTCAAATAGCGGCGCTGGGCGGCGGCATCATCGCGCGGCCCGGCTAAAACGGCGGCGGCTTGCTGCTCGGTTTCACCGGCGGTCAGGCGGCGTTTTTGTTCTTGCTGGTACTGGGCGATGCGCTTTTTCCAATCGGCAAAGACACCTTGAAACATTCGGTTGTCGAGGACGGATTGGTCCAGGTCGATTTCTTGTACGAACCAGTCGTAGCCCATCTCCAGCAGCCCTTCTTGTTTCAAGCCTTTCTCCACCAAAACCAGCAGCGGGTGGCCCAATGTGTAGGCCATCGTGGCTTCGATCTGGTTCCAGACGGTAGGCAGGTTCAGTCCGTCGAGTGTTTTTTCTTTGGGACTGCCCCGTTTTTCAACGGCCGTTGCCAAATGAATACGCTCGTAGGCAATGATGACTGTACCGACACATTCCTGCAACAGTTCGTCGATGGCTACCAACGGCTGCTTGCTGGAAAAATAAGATCGGCCAACGGTTTGCGGCGTCAGGCCGCTGCTTTCCAAAAACTGTTCCATCAAGCGGACGAAATCTTCCTGGGTATCGTTGGCGGTGCTGCCGACACTAAGAAATACTTTGGCGGGCATAATAGTCTCCTGTCAATCGTTAAAACAGAATCGTGCAAACCAAGTATAGGGGAAACGGCCGTTCCCCTCAATACCCCAATTTAATTTTTGCTATTTCTAACGGATTTTGTGGCCGCGCATTTTTTGGTAGGGGCGGGATGACCGGGGTGTATCTTGGCCGAGCAAGTGGCGCTATCTCCCGGTCATCTCGCCCCAATTTGCAGCCGATATGGGCGAGACGGCGCGGAGAAAAGGTTCTATGTTCCTAACCTGGATAAACCAGAAAAGAGTCTGGCACGAATTCCACGAATTTCACGAATGAAGGTAACTACCAAGCCTCTCCAAAGATTGGACCAATTTTTACGCTCAAATGAGTCGTACTTCCAGAGAAAATTGGTCCAATCTGAGTTAGCAGTTACGAATGAAGAAAAAATTAGTGTGATTCGTGAAATTCGTGGCGAAAAATTCTTGTACACCATGCAAGAATCTCACTGATATGGTACTACTTGCCCCAAATACGGCTTAACCGCTGCCCTAAACTGGGCGAGTCCATTCCCAATTTGGCGCGAAGCTGCCGAAAAGAAGGTTCGGTAAGTGTGCTGCCATCGGGGAAGATGAGCGTGGGCACGCTGGCATAGCCATTATTGATCGCTTTTACCCGTTCGCGAGCGGCGTCACTGTCGTCGATGTTGATCTGGTCAAAGGGAATCTGGTGCTTTTTCATGAACTGTTCCACAGCCAGGGAGTGGCCGCAAAAACGGGACGTGTACAGCGCGATAGAGTTATCAGTTGATGTCATTAGTAATCCTTAAGGAAAGCAAGTTGCAACGTTGCAAGGTGAAACGACTTTGCTACTTGCTAACTTTGCCACCTTGCCACTTTTTACCCAGTCTCGCTGTTTTCGTCTGTAGGGGCGCTTACGACTGGTGTGTTGAGGCCGTCGTATTCTTCTTGAGTGAGGAAACGGCCGTTGCTCAACTCCTGACTCGTCACCCGATAACTGCCATCCAAATGAACCACGGCCTGCATTCGCTGGAAACATTTGCTGTCTACGAGCGTCTTGTGCCAGACATAGCCGCCATCCACCTGCTCCAAATCATACTGTTTATCGGCCCGTACCCGAACCAGACTGCCGCACTTGTCACATTGGGCATAAAAATAGATGCCGCGCTCATCCACGTAAGGTTTATCACCCTTCTCGCCACCAAATATTCGTTTGAGGAATCCCATCATTTTCTCCTGATTAGAAACTGGAGATTAGAGACTGGGAGACCATTTAGCCTCTAGTCTCCAATCTCCAGTCTCACAAAACCGCCAACGCCAACGCCAGATTACGCCGCCATTCGATCCCATTTAAGGCTTCCCACAGCGGCGGGAATTCAGTCAGAAGCCGGTTGATTTCAGCCTGTTTTTCTTGCCGATATTGGGCCACGGCCGTTTCTCGTCCCGGCGTATGGGTCAACATCTCCAGGGCCACACGGGCGTCGTTCAGCGCGCCTAAATTATCCTGCAACTGCTCCAAAACCACAATGACCGGCTCGATTTCCGGCCCTAGCAGCGGGCTGAAAAACTCAAAAGCATAACGCAGCTCTTTACACTGGATGCGAATCTGGTGCATCTGGTGGAGGCCGGCAGCGGTGTGGTGGTCGGACGGCAGCCGTCCGCAATGGCCGTACGCATCAAATGCCCGCACACCTGCCACTCGCTCGTACAACAGCCCCGGAATTAAATGCCTGGCCTTGACCGGAGCCAGCGGCGGCAAGGCCAGCGCCCCGCGTCCGGTTGTGCTGGTGAATTCGGCATACTGCGGCCAAAACGCAGCCCACTTCTCTCGGCCCAGGTATTGCTGCAAGTTGGCGTCAACGGCCGTTTTCTGGACCTGCCAGTACGCAATCAATTCAGCTAACTCGACTCCCGATTCGGCGGCAAAAAGCTGCAACTTATCCAGGAACACGGCCGTATCGCGGCAGGGAGCCAGTCGTTTCATCAACTTGCGCAGCCGTTTGCGGTAACCATCCAGTAAGCCCGGTTCAAAATAAGGGTGGAAAATGCGAACGGCCGTGTAGGTGCGGCGGATGGCTTTACGGGTTTCGTGAACGGCCGTGACCTCTGGCCCCTGCTGCAAAATGGGCAAATACGTTTGCATGATCGCCAACTGCGCCGCCAACATCTGCCGGCCCAATTCAGCGATAGGCATGTCCGGGTTGAGTGCTTCCATCCTGCGATTATAATAGCCAATGAGTAATGGTCAATGATCCGCGGCGCAATGTTATAATGAGACGATGTCCCGTACCGTTTACCTGGTAACGGCCGTTTTCCTGGCCACACTCTTACTCATCCCGCTATCCCAAACAGTTTACACTGCAACTGCCGACAGCGGCGAACTGCTCCCGTTAACCAATCTGACCGATTACAGCCAATGGTTTGAACAGCAAACCGGCCATTCCCACGATCCGGCCTATTTTGGCGCATACGCCCTTGCACCCATCAGCAACACCCTGTACATTGGCTTTGGCGCGGGCCGACCGGCCGATGTTGATGGCTCCCTGCTGGCTCAATCAGATGGGGTGACGGTCACGACCGTATCCACCCTGACCGAACAAGGCTTCATCGGCATGACCAACCTCAGCAGCACACTGATCATCCCTGGCGTCGATCCCTGCTGTGCCGATGGCTGGGAACTGGGCAACACTTACGTCTATACCCCGACCGAGGCCGCGTTTACCAAATTTCGCAATTTACCCGATGTGATTCATAGTTGGGGCTTGTGGGCTGATGCATCCGATGGAACCTTGTACACGGCCGTCAGCTTCTCCCCAGATGGCG
>JBNKZT010000341.1:0-6635 GCA_050301775.1 Promineifilaceae bacterium (SeqCode) | reverse complement strand
CGACGCCATCAGCGGTATGGGCGAGCAGATGAGCGTACGCATCCTGGCCGCCTATTTGCGCCAGATTGGATACCCGGCGGAAGCCATCGACGCCACCGAACTGGTTGTGACCGACGATAATTTCCTCTCGGCCAACCCGTACATGGATTTGACCGAAGCCAAAGTGACGGCCCGATTGCAACCACTACTCGATAAAGGCATCACCCCCATTGTTACCGGCTTTATCGGCGCAACGGAGGATGGCATTACCACCACACTGGGGCGCGGCGGCTCCGATTTCAGCGCCGCCATTTTGGGGCAGGCGCTGCATGCCGACGAAGTGTGGATTTGGACCGACGTGGACGGCGTCATGACCGCCGACCCGCGCATCGTGCCTAACGCCCGCAACATCCCCACACTGACCTTCCGCGAAGTGTCGGAACTGGCTTTTTACGGGGCCAAAGTGCTGCATCCCAAGACGATACGGCCGTGCGTGGAAAACGGCATCCCACTGCGCATCAAAAACACCTTCAACCCCACTCACGATGGCACGGTCATCGTGCCCGACAACGGCGCTGGCAACGGCGGCGTCAAGGCAGTGACAGCAATCAAAAACCTGAGCCTGCTGACGGTGGAAGGCAAGGGGATGCTGGGCGTGCCCGGCATCGCCGCCCGCACCTTTGGCGCAGTGGCCCGCAGCCAGGTCAGCGTCCTGCTCATCAGCCAGGCCTCGTCGGAGCAGTCCATCTGCTTTGCCACACCGGAGGAGACGTCGGACACGGTGATTGCCGCGCTGGAAGCCGAGTTTGCCACGGAGATTGAACGACGCGACATCGACCGCATTTGGGCCGATCATGACGTGTCGATTGTCACCGTTGTCGGCGCGGGAATGCGGGGCACGCCGGGCATTGCCGGCCGCCTGTTCAGCGCGTTGGGGAACAACGGCGTCAATATCATCGCCATCGCTCAGGGGTCTTCGGAATGTAGTATTAGTTTGGTGGTGAGTGGTGAGGAAACGGGAACGGCCGTGGTCCACATCCACGAACTAATTTAGCAATTGACCAGTTTTGGGTCATATATCAGGAATTGGTATTCTCGATACACGCGCCAGCCCAATCGTTTCGGGATTTGGAAATCCCGAAACAGCTCAACTTCTTGGCTTAGTTTCCCAAAATTTTTCGCCAAAAGCAGTCTTGGTATCAGCGACTAAGAGGCCATATCTTGTCTGATAAACAATCTTATTGCCAAATGAGGATAAAGCTATTTCTTCCAGGCCAGATACATGGAATTCGAAACGGTAATATTGACCTTCAAGATCAACCATTCTTATTGAATCTGGGCTATATCCATCAATATATAAAAACTTATTCCCGTCTGGCGTAAAAGTGAAAGAGTATACTTTTTGAGAATGGTCGGTTATTTCTCGATAATTACTTCCATCTACATCAACGGTACAAAGTGTATAAATTGTTCTGGATGAGGATTCCATTGTTTGAACAAATGCCAGTTTGTCTTGTGTAGGAGACCAAACCAATTTTCCAAGAAAATTTTGTGTAGATGGAGATTCGTAAACAATTTCCTCCATATTTGTTGCCAAATCACGAACTCGAATCTGATCTAGGTCATCAGTATAATATATGTAGGCTAATTGATTGCCATTGGGTGACCAAGCAGGCCAACAACCACTCGTTAAATAAGTAGTTACACCAGTCTTCCAATCGACTAAATGTATGTCCACACCATCACAAGTTGCTATTCGCTCACCATCTGGAGACAGGACAAAAGACACCCATCTTTCTTCATCTTCAGTGTTGAATAACACTTGAGCATTATCCGTGTCAATTACAAATAATTGACCCCAACTCTCATCTTGCGAGGAGCGGTTTCTTATTGCAACAAGAATATGGCCATCTGCACTTAAAGAGGGGAATTTCAGAATCTGTCTGGATGGTGGAGCTAACTCATTTAGGTCAATAAAGCCATTTGGTGGTGTGGGAGTGGGATCAGGAAACAAACCAGTATACGATGTAGGACCACATGCGCTTATTGCGCCACTAAGAATCAGTAATGTAATCAATAACTTGTTCCACATTTCTATTTTTCTCCCCGGCTACGGCCGTTCCTCCCCCACCACCCATAACCAACAAAGAAAACGGCCGTTACTTCTTCATCATTTTAATCAGGTAACTCAGGCATCATACCTGCCCATCTCTTCACGAATAACACGGCGCAAAAGCGTTTCCAGATTCTCACTGCCCACCGTTTCCCGCAGCGTATCATTGATGAGCGTTTGATAGCCACGCCCCCCCGCCTTTGCCTTGAAAAAAGCGACAATATCAGCATCCAGGTACATATTGATCCGTACCTTACCCTGGGGGACAGGTTCACCGCCAACACGCATGACTGCCCTGGCCATCTGCTCCTCCGTAATTTCAGGGATGTCAGACAGATCGATATCGCTATCTTGAAGATTTTTGATGGTTTCCCAATCAGTTTCTGAATGTTCGGAAGAATAATTGTTGTTCATATTTCGTCGCCTTTCGCATGGAGATGACACGGGTCAAATCATTTTTACTGGCATCTTCAGCATGAGCAATAACGATAAATTCGCCGTTTAACAGGCCAATCGTGATGAAGCGCTGCTCACCATAATCAAAGCGGTCATCTTCAAACGTCAATGTTACCTCCTCAAACACCTTTTCTGCATCGACAAAATCCATTTGATGCTTATTCAGGTTAGCTTGACGCTTGGCTTCATCCCAGACAAATGTCATGCCATAATTATACATATACGTATGTGTATATCAAGTGGATTTTTGTCATTGTTGACACAGGCATAGGATGATTTCTTGGCTACGGCCGTTCTTCCCCACCATCCTGCATTTTTCACCAACTTTACCCGGCAAAGAAAACGGCCGCTTCCCGGCAAATGAAGATCAGCTCCCCCCACCAATAAAGTCGTTTCCGTCACAGGGGTTTCAAAAATGAGATGAGAATCACTGGTCAACAGTGCCATTGGAACCCAACCAGCTCCGCGTTGCTGCAATCAAAATCAAGGCAATTACGACATAAATGCCTGTCTTGATCGCCACAAAACTGTCAGCCAGCGACCCGGCAAAGACGTCTTCCCCTTCGTACAAATCGCTGTAAAGATTGGTGGCCGCGTGCAACAGCACCGCCGGGACAACACTACCATTGGCCCGCCGGGTTAACCAATACATCATCGGCGCTAAACTCAACGTGATGCCGTACAACAGCCAGATCGCCTGATTGTTCCCGCTCCAATCTTCTGAAAGATAGAGCGGCAAGTGCCAAGTTGCCCACAAGACGCCATGCAATAAATTGGCCATCAACGGATGCATTTGTTCCGTCAATCGGGGCAAAGCAAACCCCTGCCAGCCAAATTCTTCGACGGCACTGCTAAACCAGGCCAACACCAACACATTGACCGGCACAACGGACACAGCCCAATACCAGGGCGGGTCAGTCGAAAGAGCAAATGAGCCGACAAATGATCGGTATAAAGCAAGATGCACCAGGGCAATCAGCAGGGGCAGCAGCAGCCCGCCCAACACGATCCAGCGCCACACAAGCCGCCAGCGAAAAACAGAACGGAACCATTTGCGCCCGGCCCCCCGTCCGCCCCCAACTCGGTTCAAGATGAGCGCAGCAAATAGCGGGCCGTAAGCGCCAAGCATGATGAGCAGCGGCGCAAAATCAACAATTTGCGAAATGAGAATGAATGTTCCCCAAATCGACCAGCTCAACACATAGGCAAGTAGATAAAAGATGGCGGCGCCACGTATACCGTTCAAGGTTCTTGGTTCGTCCATGTCTATTTGCATTGCATCATCTCCTTTGCCACATGCAGGCATTACAAAAGATGAAAGATGGGAATACGGCCGTTTCCCCTCCCAAAATTGTTACCATACCATAAATTTTATCACAGAAATTCACCTGGTTAGGGCGATAAGCAGCGATTCTTCCCCCCATCCTTACCCAACAAACAAAACGGTCGTTCTGGAATAGAAACGGCCGTTAACAGTCATGATACGTTGCCGAGGCGCTTACAGCATAAACATTTACAGCAGCGCCACACGGCGTGTTGACCGGTTAGCATACAAAATGTACGCGGCCTGCGGCAAAATCAGCCAAAAACCGGAGACAGGCATCATCACGACACCCACAAGCGCCAGTCCCAGGAGCCACCAACCTAAAGCGTCCGGCAAAGTGCCGGTTTTTTGCTGCATCCAATGGGCCAATTGGCCCAACATGAAAAGGGCTATGCCTACTAACAGGAACCAAAATGCCGCTTCCCGGTCAAAATTCGGCTGCATCTGATTGGGTGATATGGCATTGACGACACCATCCCGCATAATGGCCAGCAGTGGCTCTTTGAAGTAAAGGATGCCGACGACGTTGTGTAAAACGGCCGTTCCCATCAACAATGGCCCAGTCCAACGATATTTCATGCGAATTCTCCTGTAATTGATTTATATTGCGCACCGGCTTTCATCATTTGCCGCACGACGATGTGGTGGAACGGCCGTATCACATTAAAATACACTGGCCCTGTCCAATGATGGTAATGAACAATCGTAACCACATGAAAACGATTCCCCTCGGTCAACGATTCCACAATCACGCCAACATACGCCGTCAAATGGGTATCGGCTGCTTCGGCCACCCAGTACCGATCCGCTTCGGCCATGGTCACGGTGAAGAATGTGGCCGGGTCGCCGGGGGTGAGTGAGATGTCGGTGGGGCGTAACGGCCGTGCCAATGGAACCCCTTCCTGCCGCATCCCCAACAGCCGCACAAACAGCCAGCGCACCTCATACAAAAACTTCAACCAAAATGGGGAGTAAGACAACATCCCGGCGATAAACGTCCGCATATCAGCGGCGCTGTCAATCGTCTTGACATCAACATGATTCGCTTTCACCAGTAAGGGTTGCAATACCGGCGCACGTTCGGTTAACTGTTTCATTTCTCTCCTTTCAAGTCGTAGGACAAAACCGGCGTCTTGTCCAACGATTTTCATTCATCATGGCAGGCAAGCGCCCCCGTCATCCCCTACCCTAATCGATGCCATAAAAACGCAAGATTTCATCAAAGAGTTTTTGCAAATCCGCACCTGTAACCGGCGGCTGCATTTGCTCCGCACCGACCAGAGTCGCATACAAAAGACGCGCCGCCGTCAATGCCTGAGCTTCATCTTCCATGACTTGATTAAGCAAAGCCTGCACATAGCCGGTGCGCCGTTCATCAACGTGCTGCTGTACCTGGCGTACATCGTCATCCTGCAAGGCCCAGGCCCGCAGAGCCACCTCCGGGCGCGCGCTCAATTCGGAATAAGTGACAACTATCTCGAATAAACGGCGCAGTTTCTCTTGTGGCGTTGCCGCCTCCTCTGTCCGTTCGATAACGGCCAGCGTTCCCGCCTCTTCGTAATATTCCAGGAAGCGCGTTTTGAACCCCTGGTAGCTGCCGAAGTGATGGTAGAAAGAGCCTTTGGTCACATCCAGCCGCTGGGTCAGGGCGTCAATGGTTAAGCCGGTGAATCCGGTTTCGGCCAGGAGGTGTACAGCCGTTTCCAACCAATCGCGCTGTGTTTTTCGGGTCATATCTATAACCGTACCTTATGGTATGTTTCGCCACAAATCATACCATACAGTATGGTATTGTCAACAAACACATTACCAGAAATAAAAAAGGTCCGCTCCTCTCAAAGAAAAGCGGACCTTCTCAAGGCGTCGAAGAAGGATCGATCACACAGATAAGAGTATTACTTACGCTTAACAACCGGCTGTTTCTTGGGCAGTTCCATCGGCAGTTTGGTGCGGCGGATACCATCAAACTGGTGCAGCGCGTTTTGCCATCGCTACGCCGCAATCGGCACATACAAATCAGGACGCCATTGCTGGCTGGCTGCACCTCTCAAGGCAGAGTGCATCCGCGCAAACACAATCGGTTTCCCTATATCCCTTTGCGTATCCAACAATTCAAGATTAAACAAGCGTATTTCCGGGTCGTCGTCCGGCAAAACAACCAGTTCAAAATCTTCCGGCAAGGATTGCAGCAGGTGCGGATTTTGGTACAGATATTGCATTAGCTCCTGAACCAGTTGTAAATTGCGCTTCACAACATCTTGCGGTTGTTTTATATTTTTTTGAGCCATTTTTCATACCTCTGCCGGTAACGCGGCCAATTATCTTGCAAATCGTTCAGGGCAAACGTCAACGCTTCATTATAATCTTGCGTTTCCAAAACGGTCTTCTCGGTCGCCTGATATGGATGTAGTTTATCACAATGGGCAAAGTCATGCGCGGTGTCGTAACGGATAACGGCCGTCCACTACGATGCAAACAAACATTCCAACTGCACCACAAACTTAACAATCACGCCGCGCTCTGTTTCAAATCGCACACGAAGCGCATTCTCCTGATCCAACATCTGCCGAAAAGAAATCGCCCTCATACTCTACCGCCGCTTCTTCATCTTCATTGGTAACTTATAACGACGCACACCATCAAACTGGTACAGCGCATTGGCCACAGCCCCAGCGGTGGGAACCAGGCCAATCTCGCCCACGCCCTTGGCCCCATACGGCCCATACGGGTCGGGCACTTCCACGCCGATGACTTCCAATTCTG
>JBNKZT010000340.1:0-6636 GCA_050301775.1 Promineifilaceae bacterium (SeqCode) | reverse complement strand
ATGCACTGGAAGTCCGTGAGGCTATCGACACCCTGCACGGCGGCGGCCCCCCCGATTTCCGCGAGCACTGCCTTACCGTTGGCGGGAAAATGGTGGAGTTGGCCGGGAAAACCTCCAATCTGGAAGAAGGCCAACAACTGCTGGCCGATTTGACTCAACTGCCCACGACGCCGGAGGCACAAGCTCGTTACATGCAGGCCGCCCGCATCCTGGATGATTTTTACACCCGGTTGTCCCGCTTTTATCACGACATTCTCTTTCCGGTCGCGGAAGGACGGCAAAAATTGAACGACTCGGCTGCTGATGCCATTTTTGGTGCGGAATTGGCCGAAGTCGCAGCCGAAAAACCGGATGTCGTCGGCTTTTCCATCTTAACCGAACACAACCTGCTCTATGCACTGGTGTTGGGACAGGTCATCAAACAGCGGTTTGATATTCCCATTGCTCTGGGCGGGGCGATGATGTCCCATCTGGAACCGGTGGAACTGCTGGCCGCTTACCCCTGGCTGGATTATGTCTTTTTTGGTGAAGCAGAGGAAAGTCTGGCCCAATTTGTAGCCGCCGGGTTGGCTGGGGATTTGAGCGAGATACGCGGATTAGCCTATCGGGAGGGAGAAGAGGTACGGGTGGCGGAACGGCCGTCTCCCCTCAACTTAGCCAATTTACCTCACCCCGATTTCAGCGATTACCCTCTGCACGATTACATCGCCCCGGAGCCGGTCCTGCCCATCATCACCAGCCGGGGCTGTTACTGGGGAAAATGTACATTTTGCAGCCATACACGGCCGTATGGTCCCCAGGTGCGCGTCCGCCAACCAGAGCAGGTCATTGACGAAATGGCCGCGCAAATAAAAACGTATGGCGTGCGCCGTTTCTTGTTTGTGGATGAAGCCATCTCGCCGCGCATGATGCGCCACTTGAGCCAGGAAATTTTAGATCGTGGGCTGGACGTGCAGTTTGGCATGGAAGGGGTGCGCGTCGAGGAAGCGTTTGACGAAGAGCTGCTGCGGCTGGCCCACCGGGCGGGGCTGCGCTGGATTTACGTGGGCATCGAATCGGCCAACCAACGGCTGCTGGATTTGATTGAAAAGGGCATCACGATTGAGCGCGTCGAACGGCTGATTACCACCTGCCGTGAGGTTGGCGTGACGCCGCAGCTTTCTTTCATCATTGGTTTACCCGGCACAACCGAAGCTGAACTACAAGAAGAGATTACCTTCCTCAAACGTCATCCCATGGATAGTTCATCGTTTGTGCTGCTGCTTGGCTCGCCGATGGCGAAAGAGCCGGCGCGATTTGGCATTCGGATCGAAGAGCGGGAGGTGTTGTACCGGACGCCACAAGGCGTGGTTCATGCGCCGCGCTTCCACTTTACGGTGAGCGAAGGATTGTCGCCGGTAACGGCCGATACCATCGTTGAAGCGGCTGGCCCTTACCCAAAGATGCGGCCGCACCTGGGCGAAGTTCATGCCACCCTGCTGGCGGACACGGACTTTTTTCAATCAGAAGAACGCCCGCCTGCGCCGATGACCGGCACTGAAATTGCCCTGCAGAATTTGTCGCAGCAGCGGGCGAATGGAGCGGTGAACGGCCGTTGGTTCCTGCATATGCTGGGCTGCCTGGAAGATCAAACCCGGTTGGATGAGGCCTTTGTGATTGCTCAGGCGGGATTGGCGGCGCAGGGTCAGGAGCCAAGCATACGGCAGGCGTTCCAGCTTCATCTGGCGACGGCGTTGAATGCGCGGAATCGGCCGGGGGATGTGGTGAAGCTGGTGGGAAAAAACGGCCGTACCCTACCTGCGCTGCACGGTGAACGGGCGCGTGCCTGGTTCGCTCTGGAGAAACCGGTTCAAGCGCTGCGTGATTTGCGGGCGATGAAGCAGTCGGGTCACGAGATTCGCTGGATGCATTACATTCAAGCTCTCTGTTATGCGCAAACCAACCGCTGCCACGAGGCGCTGGCGGCCCTGGAACAGGCTGAAGCACGTGACTGGCTGGAGCCGGAAATTAACGAAGCCAAAGCGCACTGCCTGCAAAGGCTCAATCAACACGAAGCGGCTCAGGTTGAACTGGCCAAAGCGCAGCGGAAGCGCCACTATTTAGACGAGGAGTCAAAATAAGATGAATGACCTACAAACGATTCTGGACCTTTCGTCAAGCGGGCACAAACATCTGTGCCCGCGCCAGGTGTTGGGGGTACGCATTGGACTGGCCGGGGCCGCCGCGCTGGGCCTGGAAGTTCCGCGCCAGGACAAGCGCTTGCTGGCGATTGTGGAAACGGATGGCTGTTTTACCAGCGGCCTGGAGGCGGCGACGGGCTGTTCAGTGCGCCATCGCACATTGCGGGTAGCCGATTATGGCAAGGTTGCGGCGACGTTTGTGGATGTGAAGACGGGAACGGCCGTGCGCATCGCTCCCCAACTTGATATTCGTGAAAAAGCGTTGGCCTACGCTCCGGAAGAGGAAAAGCATTATTTTGCCCAACTGGTCGGCTACCAGCGTATGCCTGAACAGGCATTATTGACGATTCAACTGGTCCAATTAACGACGCCCATTGAGGAAATCGTTAGCCGGGCCGGGGTTCGTGTCAACTGTACCATCTGCGGTGAAGAGATCATGAACGAACGAGAGGTCTGGCGGGGCAATGAGCCTCTGTGCCGGGCGTGTTCCCAGCCAGCCTACTATGCCGTTTCGCAAATCGTGCTGCCTTCAGCACCATTCGCTCTTGTGCCTGTTGATTAACTCATGACATTTGTCATCCCAGAGGGAGAAGAACGGCCTTATTGCCGAGGGGGATTTATTGCTACAATGAACAAATCATTGGAGAAACGGAAGATGTCCTTAGGCTCTGCCTATTGACAAGAGGACTGTTTATGCGTTACCTGCCATTCTTTTGCCTGTTATTGGTAGTCATTGGACTGGTGAGTTGTGCGCCTCAGCCGGAAACGGCCGTTATCAATCTCTCCCATTTGGAACCATTGGCCGTTGCGGTTTCCACCGAAGTGGTCCCGCTTCGCGTTGCTGTCGCCGCCGTCATCTCTCCACAAGGCAATGTGAACAGCTACGGGCCACTACTCGACTATCTGAGTGATGAGCTGGAACGGCCGGTAGAACTGGTACAGCGCCGCACTTATGCCGAAGTCAACGATCTGATTGAAGCTGGGGACGTGGATATGGCCTTCGTTTGTACCAGCGCCTACGTGGCTGGCGTGCGCGATTTTGGCATGGAACTGCTGGCTGCCCCCCAGGTTGATGGGGAAACAGTCTATTACTCCGTCTTAATCGTGCCCGCCGACAGCCCGGCCCAAAGCATCGAAGATTTGCGCGGCGGCACGTTTGCCTTTACCGATCCCATGTCCAATACCGGCCGTAACTATCCCACTTATCTGGTACAGCAGTTGGACGAGACGCCGGAGCGATTTTTCGGGCGCACGTTTTATACGTACAGCCATGACGACGCCATCCGCGCCGTGGCCAATCACGTAGCCGATGGCGCAGCGGTGGACAGCCTCGTTTACGATTACGTACTGGCCCGCCATCCGGAATTGGGCGAACGCACGCGGATTATTCACCGCTCACCGGCATTTGGCATTCCCCCTGTCGTCGTCGGCCCTCACGTCCGGCCGCAGCTTGCGGCCCAATTGCAGACTATCCTGATTGAGATGGCCGACGATGCTGCTGGCCAGGAAGCGCTGGCAGCCGCCGGGTTTGAGCGTTTTGTGCCCATCACCGATGAGGTTTACGACTCTGTGCGCGAGTTGGAAGAGGCCACTGCTACGTCACCTGAAACATGATGTCAATTCCCGGAAGAAACATACTCGCTGCTATTTTTCGGAAGCTTTGGGGCTTCGCTGGTGCGTTTAGCGTCCGCACCAAGATTCTGGGGATTGTTTTGGTGTTGGTTGTGTTATTGGGGGTGGGCATCACGGTCCAGGTGCGTATCGTTTTACAAAATGCGCTTGTGAGCAAGCTGCAAGAGCAAAGCGTTTCCATCACCCGCGATGTGGCGGCGCGGGCAACTGATCTGATCCTGATCAATGATCTGTTTGCCTTGCACCAACTCCTGGTCGAAACCCAGACCAATAACCCGGATGTCCGGTATGCCTTTATCGTTGATGAGGAAGGGGAGATCATCGCCCATACGTTTGGCAGTGGGTTTCCGGCGGGTCTTCTGGCGGCAAACGGCGTTGCTCCTGAAGCCCATCACGAAACGCGGGCGTTGGTGACGGATCAAGGACGGATTTGGGATACGGCCGTTCCTATCTTCGACGGGCAGGCAGGCGTGGCTCGTGTTGGCCTGTCCGAGGAAAGCATTCAGGCGACTGTAACGACACTTACCAGCCAGATGTTGCTGACAACGGTGATGGTCTCGGCTGTGGGCATTGCCGCAGCAGCCTTGCTCACCTGGATTGTGACTCGCCCTATTTTGAACCTGAAGCAAGCTGCTCAGGCGGTTGGCCGGGGTGACTTCAGCCAATATGTGACACCCTGGGCCGGGGATGAAATCGGGGAACTGGCTCAGGCTTTTAATGCCATGACGGCTGATCTGGCCCAGGTCGACCATGAACGTAAAGAGCGGGAGCAGTTGCGAACCCGGCTGTTAGAGCAGGTGATCACCGCCCAAGAAGAAGAACGGAAGCGCATCGCTCGTGAGCTGCACGACGAAACGGGCCAATCGCTCACGTCGCTGATGGTCCGCTTGCAAACGATGAATCAGCAGTGCCCGGTGCCGGAATTGAAACCTCAAATGGAAGAAGTTCGCCAGCTTATTGCCCAAACGCTGGACGACGTACATAATCTGGCTGTTGAGTTACGACCCAGCGTACTAGATGATCTAGGATTAGAAGCGGCCGTGCAGCGCCATGTTCAGGATTACCGCCGCCGATTTCACCTGGAGATCGACCTCGTCGCAATTGGACTGGATGAGCGGTTGCCACCGGCCACGGAGACGGCGCTTTATCGTATTGTTCAGGAAGGGTTGACCAATATTGCCCGCCATGCTCAGGCGCGCACGGCCAGTGTTTTGTTGGAGCGGCGAAACGGCCGTGTCCGCGTCATTATCGAAGATGACGGTCAAGGGTTTGCCTTGCAGCAAGTGGCCGGCAGTGGCCGGTTGGGCTTATATGGGATGCGGGAACGGGCCGAACTACTCGACGGGACCTTCACTATCGAGTCAGAACCAGGGCAGGGAACAAGTATCTTCGTTGAGGTGCCGCTGTGACGCAAATTCGTATTTTGTTGGCCGATGATCATGCTGTTCTGCGCAGTGGGCTGGCCGCATTGCTCAATGCCCGCAGCGATATCACGGTTGTCGGCGAAGCAGCCGATGGGGCTGAACTTCTCACGCTGGCCCAACAAAGCCGGCCAGACCTGATCCTGCTTGACCTGACGATGCCCCGATTAGGTGGACTGGAGGTGCTGCCGCTGCTGCGTCAACGCGTTCCTGATGCCCGCGTGCTTATCCTCACCATGCATCATGACGAGAGTTATCTGCGCCAGGCATTGAAAAATGGCGCGGCAGGATACGTGCTGAAAAAAGCGGCCGACGTGGAACTGATCGCCGCCATTCAGGCCGTCATGCGCGGCGATGTCTACGTCCACCCCTCCATGACCAGGGCGCTGCTCGACGATATGGTTGCCGAGGACGATCGCCTTTTGCCTGGCGAAGAAGGCCGCTGGACAACATTAAGTGAGCGGGAACAGGAGGTATTGCAGTTGGTGGCCCTGGGCCATACCAGCAAGGAGATTGCCGACCAGTTAGCCTTGAGCGCCAAGACCGTGGACACTTACCGGGCGCGGGGGATGGAAAAGCTGGGCCTGCGCAGCCGGGCCGCTCTGGTACGTTTTGCGTTGGCAAACGGGCTGCTTGGATAAGGCGACAGGCAAGGCCGCGGATATTGGCGACAACAATCCTCTCTGTTCTATTTTTTGTAACGGCCGTGCTCTATGCGGCCGTCGGTCTGGGCGGTGGTTCCGGCTATCTGGCGGTCATGGAGTTGATGGGGATAGCGCCGGAAATTATGCGCCCCGTATCGTTGGCCTTGAATACGCTGGTAGCCGGAATTGGCGCGTGGAAACACGTGCGCGCCGGGCAGTTCTCCGCCCGCCTGTTCTGGCCAATCGCCCTCATCTCCATCCCCCTGGCCTTCATCGGCGGCCGCTTAACCCTGCCTGGCACGCTGTATCACGCCATAGTAGGCGTCGTGCTGCTGTATGCCGCCGCACGGCTCTGGTTGAGTACCAATGGGAAAGCAGGTTCAGGGAGGAAAACGGCCGTTTTTTCCCCGTGGACTGTCCTCATCGCCGGCGCCGCAATTGGCCTGATTTCTGGCCTGGTAGGCATGGGTGGAGGCATTTTCCTGGGACCGCTGCTGCTGCTAAGCGGCTGGTCAGACACGCGGCAAACGATGGGAATTACCGCCGCCTTTGTCCTGGTCAATTCAATCGCCGGGTTGGCCGGCAACCTTTCTGTAGCCCAGGCATGGCCGGGCCAGATTCTCCTCTGGCTCCTGGTGGCCGGCAGTGGGGCCTGGCTGGGTGCGGAATTAGGCAGCCGGTGGCTGGAGCCGGTGCGCTTACAGCAGTTGCTGGCGCTGGTGCTGGTAGTGACGGCGTTACGGATGCTGTTTCGGCTGT
>JBNKZT010000339.1:0-6747 GCA_050301775.1 Promineifilaceae bacterium (SeqCode) | reverse complement strand
GACTGGCGGCTGGTCGTTTAACAGTCATCGACGCCACAAACGTGCAACGCGAGTCGCGCCAATCATTATTGAATCTGGCGCGAGAATATCATTGTCTGCCAGTCGCCATTGTCTTGAAACTGCCGGTTTCCGTTTGCCGCGAGCGCAATCAATCACGCTCTAATCGCAACTTTGGCACTGGCGTTGTCCGGCGTCAGCACCAACAACTGAAACAATCCTTGCGCGGACTGAAACGAGAGGGGTTCAACCGAATCTTTGTGCTCGATTCGGAGGAGACCATTTCGGCAGTGACCGTCGAGCGTCAACCTTTGTGGAATGATCGAAAATCAGAACATGGCCCCTTCGACATCATCGGCGATGTGCATGGTTGTGGCGACGAGTTGGAGCAATTGCTGGAAACTTTAGGGTATGTCTGGCAGGAAATAGAGCATGAAACGGCTACCTACCATCGTATTTACACCCACCCGGCTGGCCGCAAAGCGATTTTTGTTGGCGATCTCGTTGACCGTGGCCCGCGTATCTTGGATAGTTATCAATTGGTGCGTCACATGGTTGAGGTTGGCAGTGCCTATTGTGTGCCTGGAAATCATGATATCAAACTGCTGCGCCACCTACGCGGCAAACGGGTTAAAGTGCAGCATGGATTAGCGGAGACGTTATCCGAACTAGAAAATTTACCAGAAAACATGCAGCCCCAATTCTCAAAAGAAATGGCGGATTTCATATGGTCGCTGGTCAGTCATTATGTTTTTGATGACAGGAAGTTGGTTGTCGCTCACGCGGGGCTACGGGAAGAAATGCACGGCCGTGCCTCCGGGCGTGTGCGCGAATTTGCCCTTTATGGCGAAACGAGCGGCGAAACAGATGAATTTGGGCTGCCCATTCGACACAATTGGGCGGCCGAGTACCGGGGCCAGGCTGCGGTGGTGTACGGACATACGCCTGTCCCCAAGGCTGAATGGTTGAACAATACCATCAATGTGGATACTGGCTGTGTTTTCGGGGGCGAGCTAACGGCACTTCGTTATCCGGAACAGGAACTAGTGTCTGTGCCGGCAAAACGAGAATATGCGGACCCGATACGGCCGTTACAACCCATCGCGCATGAACTTACATTGCAGCAACAACACGATGATGTCCTCGATCTGAGTGACGTCATGGGCAAGCGCATTGTTCACACACGGCTGCGCCCCAAGATTACGCTTCGCGAAGAAAACAACATTGCTGCTTTGGAAGTGATGAGCCGCTTTGCCGTTGATCCGAAATGGCTTATTTACCTGCCTCCAACCATGTCGCCGCCAGAAACCAGCAATCTGCCTCAATTATTAGAATATCCGACAGAAGCATTCACTTACTACCAAAAACATGGCATCTCTACAGTGATTTGCGAAGAAAAACATATGGGATCTCGTGCAGTTATCATCGTTTGTCGTGATGCCGATGCGGCTCAACAGCGATTTGGTATTACAGATGGAAGTGCCGGGATATGTTACACGCGAACTGGCCGACGCTTCTTTGAACAGGCAAACGTAGAAAGCGCCTTACTGGAACAGGTTCGCACGGCACTAGATGCGACCGATTTCTGGCAGCGATTCGACAGTGATTGGGTATGTTTGGATTGCGAATTAATGCCCTGGTCAGCCAAAGCCCAGGGGCTGTTGCAGGAACAATATGCACCGGTGGGTGCTGCTGCAATAGCCGCATTTTCTGCTATAGCGGGCATTTTCCAACAAGCATTAACCAATGATGTCCCTGTTTCAGAATTACAGAAACATTATCAACAGCGGGCAGCATTATCCACGAGTTACGTGGAAGCATACCAACAATATTGCTGGCCTGTAAAAAATATATCTGATTTAAAGTTGGCTCCCTTCCATATTTTGGCAACAGAAGGTGCGGTGCATACGGATCGTGATCATTTATGGCACATGGCTGAAATCACTCGTTTGGCAATGGTCGTTGCCGATGATTGCTTGATGGTCACAGATCACCAAATTGTTAATTTAGACGATGAGGCCAGTTGGCATGATAGTGTTCTCTGGTGGGAGCAGCTTACAGCCGCCGGGGGCGAAGGCATGGTTGTCAAGCCTCTTGAATTTGAAGCAAAACAAAACCACAGCTTGCTTCAACCAGCAATTAAATGCCGTGGGAAAAACTACCTCCGCATCATTTATGGGCCAGAATACTCACTGCCAGAAAACATCGAACGACTGCGTCAACGTGGCGTTTCTCGTAAACGCTCCCTTGCTCTGCGCGAGTTCGCCTTAGGTATTGAAGCCCTCGAACGCTTTGTACGCCGTGAACCAATTCGGCGCGTGCACGAGTGCGTTTTTGGCGTCTTGGCCTTAGAAAGCGAACCTATTGACCCACGCTTGTAGGGAACATTTTCACACGGCAACTATTAGTCATAAGAGCCAAGTCCAGTTAGAATCTTTGTCTTAAGTAAGGAGATGAAGATGCGACGCTATATTGTTTTAATCATTCCCATCATCCTGGGAATTGCGGCAAACTCAACCGATTACCTGCCATTCAAAATGGGTGTTCCATTGGTTTGTGCGCTGATTGTTCTGGGTGTCTACTTGCTTGACCGACCCCAACGCCGTGACTTGTTCTGGCTTATCGCTGCCTTCGTTTTTTCGGCCATCGGCGATTATTTCTTGTCTAACAAAAGCGGAAATGAATCCTATTTTGTGATTGGCATCGGGCTGTTTTTTCTGGCGCATATTGGCTATCTGACCTTTGCCTTAGGCAACGGCCGTATCAGTTGGGTGGCTCTGGCTGTCCTGCTTGTCGGTTATCTGGCCTATTATTTTCTGGCCCTGAATCCGGCAATTGATGATGGCGTGTTGTCAACGGCCGTGCTCCTTTACCTGCTCATCTCCTGCGTGGCCTTCGCCGCCGCTTTTGGCCTGCGCCTCACCGGTCTGGTGAAATGGCTGTACGTCATTGGTATCTTCTTCATCCTCTTTTCCGACACCATCATTTCCTTCAACGAATTCTTGCAGTACAAAGCCTTAAACTGGCTGATACTTCCTACTTATTATCTGGCACACATCACAGTTTCCACCGCAGTTTTACGACGGGCAGATGAAAATCGCGCTGCATCATAAACGTTGCAGCACGCCCGCCCCGTATCATCGGAGGTAAAAATGAATACCCAAAACCCCAAACTGGCTGATTTTTTAGGTGACCTACAAAAGAATGTGCGCGGCGACGTGCGGACGGACGATTACAGCCGCATCCTCTACAGCACCGACGCCAGCATTTACCAGGTCAAACCGTATGGCGTCCTCATCCCCCAAACGATAAAAGATGTCCATGCCGCTGTTGAATTGGCGGCGCAATATCAAGTGCCGCTGCTGCCGCGCACGGCCGGCAGCAGTCTGGCCGGGCAGGCAATCAACGAAGCCCTGGTCATCGACTTTACGCGCCATCTGGCTCAGGTGCTGGAAGTGAACCAGGAAGAACAGTGGGTGCGGGTGCAGCCAGGGATTGTCCTTGATGAGTTGAATCTCCATTTGCGCCAGTTTGGCCTGCAATTTGGCCCTGATCCGGCCAGCAGCAATCGGGCAGCGATGGGCGGCATCGTCTCCAACAACTCGACCGGCGCTCACTCGATTTTGTACGGGATGACGGCCGATCACGTCCTGGAGATGAACGTCATTCTAAACGATGGTTCGACGGCCCATTTTGCCCCGCTCACACCGGCGGAACTGGGGCAAAAGATGAATGGCAACGGCCGTGCCGCCACCATCTACCGCCAACTCCACCAACTGACTACCGACCCAGCCAATCAGCAAACCATCCAACAAAACACCCCCCGTCATTGGCGGCGCTGCGGTGGCTACAACCTGGATCGGTTAATCGCAGGGGAGCATGGGAGCGGAGGGGCAGGGGAGACATTAAGTTTTCAGTGGCCGTTGGATGCGCGATTTAATCTTGCCAAGTTGATCAGCGGCGCGGAAGGGACGCTGGCCGTCATCACCGACTTGAAGCTCAACCTGGTGCCGCGCCCCACGCAGACAGCGCTGGCAATTATTCACTTTGATCATTTGCAGACGGCGTTAACGGCTGTGCCCACCATCCTCGAAGTCGAACCATCAGCCGTAGAACTGCTGGACAATCTGGGCCTGACCCTCTGCCGCGAAGTGCCGGAATATGCCCGGCTGTTGACCCATTTCATTGAGGGTCAACCCAACTGTGTGTTGATAACCGAATTTTACGGCGAGAACGAGAAAGAATTAAGATCGAAGGTTGAAAGATTGCAGGCACATTTGCAAAAACAGCGTGTGGGACACATCGCCATCACCACTGCCTTCACACCAGAACGTCAGGCCGACGTGTGGAAGGTGCGCAAGGTGGGGCTGGGACTGCTCATGTCCATCAAAGGCGACCATAAGCCAATTCCGTTCATCGAGGATGCGGCCGTTCCCGTAGAGCATCTAGCCGAATACGTGCAAAAAGTGGAGCAGTTCTGCCACGACATCGGCACCGACGTGGCCTACTACGCCCACGCCAGCGCTGGCTGCCTGCACATCCGACCCCTCATCAACAGCAAACAGGCCAATGAAGTGGCCAAGCTGCCGCAAATTAGCCAATTTTCGGTGGACCTGCTCAAGGGATACGGCGGCTCATTTTCCAGCGAACATGGTGACGGCCGTTCCCGTAGTTGGCTCAATGAAACGTTCTATGGTCCTGATTTGTACGGTCTTTACCGGCAGGTCAAACAAATTTTCGATCCCGACAACATCCTCAATCCGGGCAACATCGTCAACGCCGGGCCAATGACCGAAAATTTGCGCTATGGCGCGAGCTACCAGTTCGGCCCGATTACGCCCCACATCGACTTCAGCGAACACGAGACAGGCAAAACCGGGCCATCACCATCTGGCGGTTTTGACCAGGCGGTGGAAATGTGCAATGGGGCCGGCATTTGCCGCAAACGGACGATGGACACGATGTGCCCCAGTTTCCAGGTGACGCGGGAAGAGATGCACAGCACGCGCGGCCGGGCCAATTTATTGCGGGCCGCGTATTCTGGCAAATTAGGGACTGGAGACTTGAGACCTGAGACTGATCAATCTCCGATCTCCAATCTCCAGTCTCAACATTGGCAAATGTTGTACGAAGCGATGGATCTGTGTATCGAGTGCAAAGCCTGTAAAGCGGAATGCCCGTCGTCGGTGGACATGGCCAAAATCAAGTTTGAGTTCCTGGCCCAATACTACGACGCTCACGGCGTCCCCCTGCGCGCTCGCCTCTTTGCCGACATTGGCCAATTGAACCGGCTGGGCAGCGGTGCGCTGGCTCCTGTGGCCAATTGGTCGCTGCAAAATGGCCTCGTTCGTGCCGGGATGGAACGCTTCCTGGGCATTTCGGCCAAGCGCGACCTGCCCGCTTTCGCCCGCAAACCATTCACCACATGGTTTAAGGAACATCAAGTATCACGAGCCACGCAAGATGTTTCCCGTCACGTTGTCCTGTTCGTTGATCCGTTCACCAATTTCACCGAGCCGGGTATTGCTCAGGCGGCCGTGGCAGTGCTGGAAGCGGCCGGGTTTGGACTTGAAGTCGTGGCGGGGGATGACGGCCGTTCCACCATTTCCAAAGGTCTGGTAGACAAAGCCCGCAGCCGCGCCCGTGACACGGTCAACAAATTAGCCCCTTTTGCAAAACAAGGCATCCCCATCGTCGGCCTGGAACCGAGCAGTCTGCTCAGTTTACGCGACGAATATCTGTACCTGCTGCGCGGCGACGGCCGTGTCCAACAAGTGGCCGACCATGCCTACACTTTCGAGGAATTCATCGCCCAACTGGCCGATGCTGGTGAACTGAATTTGAATTTCACGGATGAACCGCGCCACATCCTCCTGCACGGTCACTGCCATCAAAAGGCGCTGGTCGGCACCGGCCCCAGCAAGCAGATTTTATCGCTGCCGCCCAACTACACCGTCGAGGAGGTCGATTCCGGCTGCTGCGGTATGGCCGGGGCGTTTGGCTATGAGGCAGAACATTACGCCATTTCCCGGCAAATGGCCGAACGCCGCCTGCTGCCGGCCGTCCGCGCCGCCGAGAAAGGGACGATTGTGGCGGCGGCCGGTACAAGTTGTCGGCATCAAATTAAGGATGGGGCAGACGGCCGTACCGCCCACCACCCCGCCGAAATCCTACGCGATGCGCTGCTCACTTGACATTCTGTACATAAAAATGTACATTGATGTGCAAATGCATAAGGGGTTAAGCGATGAGAACTATCACGTTTACTGAATTTCGTAAAAATGCTTCCAGTTTCTTTTCGGCTGTTGAAAAGGGCGAGATTATTACCATTTTGCGTCACGGAAAGCCGGTTGCTGAAATTAGGCCAGTTGTTGAGAAAACGGCCGTTCCTTCCTGGAAACGCCCCGGTTTGAGGCTCGCCGTAAGCGGCGCCAACCTCTCAGCCGCCATCATGGAGGAACGGGAACATGAAAACATTCTTTGACGCGTCCGCTTTCGTTAAGCGGTATGTCGAGGAAGCCGGAAGCCAGAAAGTTGATACGATTTGCCTTGAAGCCTCTGAACTGGCTTTGAGCATCATCTGTGTGCCGGAAATTATGTCGGCGCTCAACCGGCGCACACGAGAACAGATTCTTTCGCCGGATCAATACAGCGCGATTAAGCAATATCTGTCCAAAGATGTTCAGGATGCCGAGATTATCAATCTAACTCCGCACGTCATCGCTTTAGCCATATCTTTGCTTGAGACTT
>JBNKZT010000338.1:0-6748 GCA_050301775.1 Promineifilaceae bacterium (SeqCode) | reverse complement strand
GCCCCTAAATCGACGCTGGCCAGCCGCAAAACGGGTTCGTCGATGACGCGGAAGTAGGCTTCGATGGGGGGAGTGGGAGATGGGGCACGGCCGTTTCTCCTGACACTCAAATCAATCGAGGTATTGATCACCCGCGCCCCTTCCGGGAAATCCATCCCCAGGAAGAAGATGTCGCTCCAGCCGCTGTGGGTCAAATCCATGCGCACCGGCGTGGCTTCGCGCAGGATGGGGAACAGGCCGTTCTGCTTTTGGCGCAGTTCTGGCCGCACCCGCAGCGGATGGTCGGCGGGATGGCCGGTGCGGAACATCCATTGGTTGCCGCGCACCGAGCGCACGCTGCGCCGCACCTGGTCGGCCAGCGTTTGGAAGCCCAGCCGGTGGTAGGCGGCGGCCAGGGCGCTGGAGATGGAGTCGTTGGGGCCGTCGGCGGCTTGCGCGGCCAGGAAGATGTCGATGGCTTCTTCAAAGCGGCGGTTGAGCAGGTTGAGGTAGCCTTCAAAGGGGATACGGCCGTTGCTGGCCAGTTCCGGTTTCGTCGGCAGATGAAAACGATGCAGTGCGTACAAGAAAAACAGCGCCCGCACCCGCTCGTACAAATTGTCGCTCTGCCGCCGGAACGTATCCAGGGCGGCACATTCGGCCAGGAGCGTGTCAAATGAGGCGCTGCGGCCAAAGGCATCGAGAGAACGATTGCGAACGGCGGGATCACTGCTGGTGATGATGTCGATGAGTTGACTCATGGTGTGCCCCTATTTCCGATTGTGGCCCATCTCGCGGGCAGCCAGCAGTTCCAGCAGATTGGCCAGCACTTCATCCCGATCCTGCCCGTTGAGCGCCAGCGCCATCTGGGCCGTCATCAGGCCGTATTTGACGCCCAAGTCGTAGCGCCAATCGTGCATTTCCAGGGCCAAAACTTGTTCACGCTGGGCCAGGTCGTTGAGAGCATCGGCCAGCGTAACGCCGCCCTGCTCGCCGGCAGCGGCGATTTTTTGCCCCAAAATGCCGAAGATGGCCGGGGTCAAAACGTGCATGCCGAAGAAGCAGAGATAATGGCCAGCCCGCAGTCCGGGGACGATGAGCTGCTGCTCGGCTTTGGTGGGGGTGGGTTTCTCGATGACGGTGTCGATGCGGTACAAATCGGCCCGGTCGCGAACGCGCTGGCCGCCGACAGCGCCGTAGTAGGGCAGCAGGTTTTCGCGGGTGGCCTGCACGGCCGAGACGGCACACGCTTCGGCCTGGGCAATTTTTACCAGGCGACAGGCGCAGCCTTCGCTGTCCCGGCTGACGTAAACGTGGTCGCCAACCAGATGTAGAAATGGCTCGTCGCCGACGAAATCGCGGGCGCAGTGGATGGCGTGGCCATAGCCCAGCCGGGTTTCCTGATGGACGAAGTGGAGTCGCCCGGCGTGGTGACCGGCTTCTGCGGCATACGGCCGTTCATCGCCCGGCCTTACCACCAGACAAATTTCCTCAATCCCGGCCCGTAAAACCTCTTCGATAATGATGCTTAAGACGGACTTTTCGGTTCCGTCGCTGTCAATCAGGGTTTGCAGGGGGAGTGTGCGCTGGCCACGCCCGGCGGCAGTGATAACGGCTTTGGTGATGTTCATGAATACCCTCCTAGAATGGGTGTTTTTTTGAAACGTGATGCGTGAAACGGGAAGAATTTTGGGTCACGCCTGACGTTTCACGCTTTGTAAACTTTCTTGATTCCTGAAGAATCTTGTTTGTATTTTAGCGGATTTGTAGTTGGGTGGTAGTGTGTTGGATAGCTTGATAGAGTGTTTGGGTTCCGGTTGTCAGAGCGGCAGCGGGGACGCGTTCGTCGGCGGCGTGGATGGTTTCGATCAGGCCATCGGGCAAATCGAGGGGGAGGAAGCCGTAGGTCTGGATGCCCAGGCGGGCGAAGAAACGGCCGTCCGTTACCCCACTCAACAAATACGGAAAAGGCACACCGGATGGGTCGGCGGCGCGGACGGTGGCGGCGAGGCTGTCGTAGAGGGCCATGTCGGGGTCGCCGGGGCCGGGGTCGTGGCGGGTGACACGCCATTCGATGTCGCTGCCCGCGAGTTGGCGCAGTTCGGTTAGCATGTCGTCGGGGGTGAAATTGGGAAGTAAACGGCCGTCCAACTCCAACGTAATCTCGCCGGGATTGACGTTAATCTTGTGCCCGCCGCGCACGATGGTGGGACTGACCGTGTTGTGCAGCAGCGGGTCAATCATCGTGCCTTGCCCGCCCATGAAATCCAACACTCGGTCGGTGAGAGCCGGATTGAGCAGTTGGCGCATGGCCATTCCTTGCAGCCGGGGCAGACCGCGGCTGATGGTGGTCAGCATTTGCCGGGTGACGGGGGTGATGTGAACCGGCAGCCGCTTTTGGGTCAGCGTCGTCAGCAGGTCGCCCAATCGAGCCATCGCCCCATCGCGCAGGGGGACGGAACCGTGCCCGCCCGCGCCGCGCAAAACGGCCTGCACCGAACAGACCTGCTTTTCGCCGACCATGATGGGGTAAAACTTGCGTTCGGCCATTTGCACCGAAAAGCCGCCGCCTTCGCCAATGGCGTAACGCACGCCGGTGAATAAATTAGCGTGCTGGCTGACCAGAAAATCAGCGCCAAAAGCGCCATCGGCTTCTTCATCGCTGAGGATGGCCAGGATGAGGTCGCCGGGCAGCGGTTGGTCCGCGGCAGCAGCTCGCAGAAAGGCGCAGACCATCATGGCGATGCCGCCTTTCATGTCCAGCGCGCCCCGGCCCCAGACAAAGCCGTCAATCAGGCTGCCGGAGAAGGGGGGATGGGTCCAGGTCTGATCGGCCGTGCTGACGACATCGACGTGGCCGTAGAGGAGCAGCGGCGGGGCGTGTCGCCGCGTCCCGGCAGGTGCGCGATGAGGTTGGGCCGCTGGGGGTCTTTGGCCAGGATGGTGGTGGCGATGCCCTGGCTTTGCAGCAGGTCGTCCAGGTAGGTGATGGCGGCAATTTCGCTGCCGGGGGGATTGGTGGTGTCGAAACGAATGAGCGTTTGCAGCAGTTCGACGGGATCGGGGATGGGTTGGTTGGTCATGATTGATGGTTCCTAAGAATTGGGACGCGGATTAACGCAGATGAACGCAGATTTTTTTGTTCATCAGGGTGTAATTCCTCATAAGTTGAAGGTGGCGCGGATGGTTTGCAGCATTTGGACGGCCTGGGCGATGAGGCGCTGGTTGGCTGGTTTGTTGGGCCAGAGGCTGGCGCCGGAAGGGTGGGGCAGGGGGATGATGAAACGGCCTTTGGGGAGACTGGAGACTAGGGACTGGAGACTGGTTGGTGTCAATGTTTGGCCGTCGGCGAAGTTGAAGTTGACGGGATGGGTGAGGGTTTCGGGGGGGAAGTAGACGGCCGTTCCCACGACCTCATTTAGTTTCATTTTGGTTGGATAGAGGAGTTTGATCGCCAATCCACCGACCAGAATTATCAATTGGGGGTTGACCAGGGTGATTTCGCGTTCCAGGAAGGGGCGGCATAGTTTTTGCTCGGCTTTGCTGGGGACGCGGTCGCCCTTTCCGCCTTTGTCTTTACCAGGATAGCATTTGGTAACGGCCGTCATGTAATGTCTTTCTCGGAACTCGGTTTCATCCCAACCGGCCTGACCCAGCCATTGGAATAACCGCGTGCCGCTGCCGGCGTTGAACGGCCGTTTCGCTTCCACCTCCGTCACCCCTGGCGCCTGGCCAATCAGCAGGGCTTTTGCACCCGATCCGCCGTGGAAAACAGCTCCTGGCGTGATGGCGTGCCCCGCATCCAGACAAAGGCGGCAGGCGCGCATTTCTTCATGTAATTTCGTTAGTGAGTCGTTCATTTTAGGAATTAACCGCAGAGGCGCGGAGGGCGTAGAGAAAAATAAAAAAGTCTCAGCGTTCTCTGCGTCTCTATGGTTCGTTAAATCACTCCAAAACCGCATTCAACGCCGGAATAGCCGCCGGGTCATACAGCAGCCAGCGGGCCAGTTCGTCGTAGGTGAGGTTGTCGCGCCATTGTTGGTAGGTACGGCCGTTCAATCCCCGGTAAAACAGAGCAACGACCACCGGCGTGTCCTCGCCAATGGGGTAGGCGTAATAAACGATAGTCAGGACGCCGGGCAGCGATCCGCCTTTGTAACCCAGATTGCTGAACAATTCCTGATTGGCGGTGAAACGCATCGGCCATTCCAGGTAGCGGCGAACGATGAAACTGCTGTCGCCGCTGCTGAGGCCGTTGAGCGCGATGCGGGCCATCAAGTTGGCGTAATCGCGGGCGCTGCCCTGGGCATTGAGATTATCGCTGAAGAGGCGCTGGGTCTGGCCGTTGGGCCGCCGTGTGTCGCGCCGCCAATCGATGGCCGTCTGGCGGAAAGCGGGGTCGGTGCTGAAGGCGGCGGTGAGCAGCATGACCTCGTGGCCGTAGCGGACCGGGTCGTTGATGTAGTTCTGGATGGCGATTTCGTCACTTTCCAGGGCACGGGTGTGGTTGGCCATCGCTAAAAACTGGCCGGTCCAGGGACAGGGCGCGGTTTGGCTGCTGAGGTTGAGGGAAACGGCCGTTTCCTCAATCACCGTTTGTCCCAGCAGCATATGCAAATAATCGGTCGCCGCGTTAGAGCTGAACTCAATCATCATGCCCGGCACTTCGTCGAGCAGAATCGTGGGTGGGTTGCCGAAGACACGGCCGTTGCTTTCCAGATTGGCGATGGCTTTGTTGTGGGCGTTCAGGTCGAGATTGGGCAGATAGTACGCTTCCAGTTCGTCCAGTGTGACCGTGCTGGTGGGGGCTAGCTGCCCGACGGCCACTGCTTCGGCGTAGGCTACCAGATCGATCAGCTTGACGACCGAGGCCAGCGGCATGGGCGCGTCGGCGTTGAGGTAAACACCATCGGTTTCCTGCCCGACGCGGTAGGCGGCCAGTCCGACCGTGCCCGGTTCGGTCAGCAGCCGGTTAAGGGCGATTTGTGCGGTGTCGGGCACGATGGCTTGCAAATCGGCCAGTGCCTGTGGCTGGGGGTTGAGGGTTGTCACCAGCGGACTGTCGTAGGTGGGCAGGATGGGCAAAATCTGGCCGCAGTCGGTAACTGAGGCGGTGAAAAAGGGGGTGGCGGTGGGGGTGTTGACAGGTGTCACCGTGGCTGTTACTGTGGCGGTTGCGGTGCTGGTGCTGGCCAGGGTGGGCGTGACCGCTGTGGTGGGGATGGGCGTGCTGGTGGATGTCGGGGGTGACGGCCGTTCACACCCGACCGTCACCATGAGTACAATCATTAAAAAGGCGGCAGTGCGTACGGCAATGTTCATAATTGCTGACAAGCTGAAATGCTGACTAGCTGACTGGCCTATCAGGGCATTTCCCAGACCGTAAAATCGGAAAATGTTGTGACACTGCCTTCAATTTCGTCGCCAGTGAAGAAGGTGGTGATGACACTGACATCTCCACTGTGAGAGCGCGGCGATAAATCTAGTTCGCTGACCAGTTCGTCATTGATGAAAACATAACCGATATCGTCCAGAGCAATGAGCCGCAGCCGATTGCTGTCATTTTCACCCAGGTTCAGGGTACTCACCATCCCTTTGGTCAGGAAATCATCATCGCCTGCTTCACGGTTGATAAATGACCAGTCGCTGCTTGATTCGACGACAAACCAGAATTGATTGGCGGTATCGGCGTCACGGAAGGTGAATCCGGCATCCCAGGAACCGGCGTCGCTGGCATACGGATTGCCAAATTCCGCCTCAGCAATGAAGTTGTAAACGTCAATACCGGCTACAAAATCTTTGACAAAACCGTCGTCAACGTGTTCCATTTCGCCGCTGGCGGGGCCAAAGATGGGATCGGCCGGCCAGACTGTAAAATCGGTGTAGACAGTGCTGGCGCCGGGCTGTTCGCTGTCGGTGTAAAAGCCGGTGGCGACGGCTAAATTGCCGGCTGTGGTGCGGCTGGAGAGGTCAAGGGTGGCGATGAAACGGCCGTTCAGGAAAAAGTAGCCCTGCTCGCCGATTGCTACCAAAATCAATTCGTTCTGCCCGTTTTCGCTCAAATCCAACAGGCCGCTGATGTCGCCTTCGTTGACAAAATTGTCTTTAGCGTCGGTCCGATCATTCAGGTTCCAAAACCCATCAGAATGAACGACGAGCCGCATTTCATCATCGGCGTCCAACTGGCGAAAGATGAGGCCGAAATCCCATGAGCCGACGAAAGGATTGGTGAAGGTGGCGCTGGTGATGAAGTCGGATGGGCTGGGGTCGGCGTAGATTGATTCCAGGAAGGTGTCTTCGACATCGTGGGGCATGTCGCCGCTGCTGGGGCCGAAGATGGGTTTTTGTTCACTGACCGGCCGGACGATTTCGCTGCTGTCTGCGGCGGCAGCGGTAGCAGCGGTTTCCAGCGCCTGGCGGGTGGCCAGAAGGTCGGTTTCGCGGCCCGGAGTGGGGGTGGCGGTGAACGGAACGGCCGATTCCGATGCTATTAGTTCGGCGGCTAAGGTGGCGTTCAAAGTTTGCTGGTCACGGGTGGCGATGAGGGATACGGCCGTTTCCGTGGCCGCCGGATCGATTTCTACCGCTTCCACTGTCACAACCCGTGGCGCGTTCTCAGTGGCCGGTACCGTGGTGGGGATGAGATTGGCAACGACCCAAATCCCGCCGCCGACAATGCCCAGACAGATAACGACCAGCAAGCCAATGCCGAGGACAAAAGCCCGCGACATCCGCCGTCCACCACCTTCCGATTCAAGCTGGATTTGCG
>JBNKZT010000337.1:0-6749 GCA_050301775.1 Promineifilaceae bacterium (SeqCode) | reverse complement strand
GGCGAAGAAGACAAGATAATGCGGTAGGGGCAAGGCAATCGGGAATAATGGTGGATAAAACGAACGGCCTGGTCACCGATTGCCTCGCCCGTTCATGGGCCAAATCTGGCGAGGCGGTTGGATTGAAAATGATTCACCATACCTTAGATTATGGCCAACCGCCTCGTCCCTACCGGGTGGAACTAACGGCCTCTAACGCCTGCTGCAAATCGGCGATGAGATCGGCCGTGTCTTCAATGCCTACCGAGTAACGAATTAGCGTTTCCGGAATCCCCATTGCCTGCCGTTCTTCCAGCGTGCATTCCACGTGGCTGGTTGTCGCCGGTGGTCCGGCAATCGTCTCTACCGACCCCAGATTGGCGGCTGCGTGGGCGTAATTCAGCCGGGGCAGGAAATCGCGCACCGTGTCAAAATCCCCTTGCAGTTCAAAACTCAACACGCCGCCAAAACCGCGCATCTGCTTCCGGGCGACTTCATGATGGGTGTGTGAAGGCAGGCCGGGATAGTACACATTGCGCACAAACGGATGGGCCGCCAAAAATTCGGCGATTTGCTGGGCGCTTTCGTTTTGCTGCCGGACGCGCAGATGCAGTGTTTTCATACCCCGAATCATCAAATAGGCAGCCATCGGATGCAGGGTTGCCCCGTTGATTTCGCGGTAATGGTAGATTTGTTTGACCAGCTCTTTAGGGCCGCAAACGATGCCGCCCAGCGCGTCGGCGTGGCCGCCCAGGAATTTGGTGGCGCTGTGCAGAACCAGATCGGCTCCCAGTGCCAGAGGATTTTGATTGATGGGCGTGGCGAAAGTGTTATCGACGACAACTTTAGCGCCCACCGCTTTACCTGCTTTGGCCAGCCGCGCCAAATCCATCACTTTGAGTGTGGGATTTGTCGGACTTTCCAAATAAACGACGTTGCAGCCTTTGGCGATTTCGGCTTCGATGGCGGCAAAATCGGTTGTGTCGCACAGGGCCACGTCAATGTTTAGCCGGGGCAAAAACTCGGTGAAGATGACGTTGGTGCCGCCGTAGGTGTCTTTGGCGGAGACGACGCGGTCGCCGGGGCGCAGCAGCGTATACAGCGTGTTGCTGATGGCGGCCATGCCGGTGGAGAAGCTGGTGGCGGCTTCGGCTCCTTCCAGCAGGCGCACTTTTTCTTCAAAGACGTGGACGGTGGGGTTGGTGTTACGGCCGTAAATATGCCCCACCTTCCTCTCCAGAGCCACGTCCAGCCACTCATCCACGTTATTGTAGCCAAAAGAAACGCTGTGAACGACCGGAACCTGGGTCGCTCCTTGCAGTAAATATTCATCCTCGCCAGCCCAAACAGCCAGCGTACCCAGATGGGGGTGCGTTGAATTGGTCATGGGTTTACCTCGTATTTAATAGGAAGTGCCAGGCACAGGGCGCCTGGTTTTATTTAAACCAGGCCGTTCTGCCCTGTGCCTGGCACTTAAGAGATGTTACAATGCACCTCATGGTATCACAAAATCAGGCAAATATTCAGAAGCGGCTGGCCGTCCGAGTAACCCCGGTTGCTGAACGGGCGATTAAAAGTGGTCATCCCTGGTTGTTTGAGTCGGGCATTCAGTCGGTGAGTGGAGACGGCCGTTCCGGCGATCTGGCCATCATCTTTGACCGTAAAAAACGATTCCTGGCGGTGGGGTTGTACGATCCCGATTCCATGATTCGAGTACGTATTTTGCAGCAGGGCCAGTCGGCGACGATTGACCGTGAATGGTTTCAGGCCAAGATCGAAGCGGCGGCACGAGGACGGGCGGCGCTGGCGGCAGCCAAAACGACCGGCTACCGGCTGGTTCATGGCGAAAATGATGGCCTGCCCGGCCTGGTCATCGACCGCTACGACCGGACGTTTGTGATGAAATTGTACACGGCTGCCTGGCTGCCTTTTTTGCCGGATGTGGTCAAGGCTTTGGTTGATGTTGCCGCGCCGCAGCGCATCGTCTTGCGTCTCAACCGTGATGTGATCAAACAAGAAGATTTATTGGCTGGTTTGCAAGATGGTTCAACCATTTTCGGCAGCCCGCCGGACGGCCCGGTGCAGTTCCGGGAAAACGGTTTGCACTTTGAGGCGGATGTCATTGCCGGGCAAAAAACCGGCTTTTTCCTGGATCAGCGGGAAAATCGGGCGATGGTGGAAAAGATGGCGCAGGGCAGGTCAGTTTTGAATGTGTTTGCTTACACAGGTGGTTTTTCGTTGTATGCGGCGCGGGGTGGGACAACGGCCGTCACCAGTATCGATGTGAGCGAACCGGCACTACTGGCCGCCGAACGCAATTTTGCCCTAAATCCGGCCCTTTCCCGCGTGCCCCACAAGCTCATCCAGGGGGATGCCTTCCAAAAACTGACCCGTTTCGGCAAAGACCGGAAAACGTTTGACATGGTAATCATTGATCCGCCTTCTTTTGCCAAACAAAAGTCGGAGATTGACGGAGCGCTGGCCGCGTATGCCCGATTGGTTCGTCTGGGGTTGGCGGTTTTGTCTCCCAAAGGCCGATTGGTGATGGCTTCTTGTTCCAGCCGGGTGACAGCGGATGAGTTTTTTGATCTGGTTCATGGTACGGCGCACAGGATGAAACGGCCGTTAAACTCACCCGCTAACTTCTCCAACACTGGCCCCAGCATCCGGCAGGGACCACACCAGGGCGCCCAAAAATCGACCAATACCGGCACTTGATGAGAGCGTTGGATAACGGCCGTTTGAAAATTCGCTTGATTAACTTCGATTACGTTCGAACTCATTTCTTAACTCCATGAAAAAGGCGGGGATTGAAGGATTTAGGGTTGAATTCAGAAAATCACCCGCCACTCTAACTGTGCAGTCTACTATGCGATTATTAGATTCAAATCAACACGACTTGGTTACATCAGATCATAGCTTCAAGTCATAGCGAGAAATATGACCGTGCCATGACTTCCGGCACATCCAATTCAGGCGCAAATCCTGTAACCTTGGGTCATAACTTGCGTACAGAAAACAGATTATAAACAGGACACCTTGAAGGAGTATGGAAATGGAAAAGCAGTTGAAAGAAAATCGGAATGAATGGGTCGGCGGCGTGATTTTGATTGGTTTGGGCCTCTTTTTCCTGGTCAACCAATTTATTGACTTCAATTGGGACAGCGTGGGCATCTATTTTTTGCCGGCGTTAGGCGCGATTTTTCTCCTGGCGGGCATTGTTACCCGGCAGGCGGGCCTCATCATCCCCGGTGGCATTATCAGCGGTATTGGTTGGGGTTCGGTCTTGATAACTGGGCCGTTCTCGGACACGGGTGATGTAGAAGGTGGCGTTTTTATGCTGGTGTTTGCCGCGGGTTGGGCATTGATTACGGTGTTAACGGCCGTGTTCACCACAGAAACCCACTGGTGGCCCCTCATCCCCGGCGGCATCATGGCCCTCATCGGCGGCGGCATCCTCTTTGGCGGCATCTTCATGCAAGGGTTGACCTTGCTGGGGCAAATCTGGCCCGTCTTTCTCATCCTGCTGGGCCTCTACGTCCTCTTCCAGGGGATGCGAGGCAAATCCAAAGTGGGTTAGGTTCCAAATTTCCACTAACAGAAAAAGCTGTCGAAGATTGAATCCGACAGCTTTTTTTGCTGCGATCTACGGGGAAGGCAAAACTGTCACACGGATCGTGTGAACGGCCGAAATTGGCTGGCCGACAGGTGGTGTGCCAATCACGCTAATTGTATTCATAAGTGGCCCTGGCAAGTCTACAGACTTTACCGTGTAAGTCAGGATGCCCATCATGCCTTCTCCCAACGCCAGGGTGTTGGAGATGAGCGGCACGTCCCCCAACAAACTGCTTGTCGCCTGAATTGCATGCAAATCAACTGTGCCTACGTTGGAAATCTGGTAAGTGAACGTGACCGTTTCGCTAACGGAAACGGCCGTTGGCTCAACACTTCCTGTCATGATCAAGCCAGGGCAGGACGATTTACCAGCCGTCACTGCCAGATCAAAACTGATGTCGGAACTGCTCGTACTTACCTGGTGGACTTGCACTGCCAGCACATTGGTTCCATTCAAAATCAGGTTTGATGGGATGGAAATGGTTAGAAAACTGGTTTCTTCATTCCCCCCAACAGATTCTAGCGCCAATGTGGAAGGAACGATTGGCCCGTCAGGCATGTTGGAGCGCAGGATCTCCACACCATTCAGGTAAACAACGGCCCCATCATCTCTGAGTAAGTTTATATTGACATAATCAAAATCTGCCGAAGTGGGCACGGTAAATGTCTTTCGAAAATAGTAACTGATTTGACGCGACCATATTTTTGTCGTTTGATTATCACCAAAACCGAGTACGGCCGTTCCCATTGACCAGGTTGTGTCGTTGAAGTTAGGCGCATACCAGCCCGTGCCCACATCAGAACCATCATCCAGATAGCGCCAAACCGATCCAGCGGGAAGCAATGTCGTCCCATTTTGTCCGCTGCATGATTGCCCATTTGCCAGGATTGTGTGCCGATCAACCAGCGTGCCCCCGCCAGAGATCGCATAAAATTCAAACGTCACATAAGTTTCGGTCGCTTCGACCAGCATTGCGCCATAATTCCCATTGTAACGAACCTGGCTGCCGGCAACTGGCGTTCCAAAATTGTAGATACTCATGCCGCCCAACCCATTGACAAAATAAGGGATGCCACCCACTTCTATTCGCTCGTAGGTATGATCGTGCCCATTGAAGACAGCATCTGCCCCCCACTCGGCAAAGGGCCACTTCATCGTCGCATTCGAGCCATGCGAACTCGAAGAATAGGGTGGATGGTGGAAGTAGACAATCTGCCAAGGGAGTTGGGATTGGGCTAGCTGCGTCTTCAACCAGGTGGCTTGGATGGAATTGACCCCATTCCCGTCTGGTTCCGCGCCACCGGAGTCGATGACAAAAAAGTGAACCGGGCCTTGGGTAAAATCGTAATAGCGCTCATTGCCGCTGCTGCCGGTGTTGGTTTGGCTGCTGTCGATGGGGAAGTAGTCGCGATACGGCCGTAAATCTGCTGCCTTCCAATCATGATTCCCGGGGGAGGGGAAAAACCGGTTGGGGGCCGTCCCGCCCTGATAGCTGCCCTGGTATGGATAAATGTAACGGCCGTAAAACTGCCCGATATTGGTATCAATCGTCCCCGCAGTGCCGTCGGGATAATTGTTGTCGCCCGTTGTGATGATAAAATCAATCGGCCAACTGTGAACCAAGCTGGCGACGGCGGCTTCATTGCCCGATCCGTTGCCATAATCACCAATGACGGCGAAATGGATTGGCTCATCCTTAGGGATTGGCAGTGGGATTTGGGGGGTTAAGATGGCTGGAAGGAAAACGGCCGTTGACGCCAGACCACCTTCGCCATGTTCAACTGGAGGTGGGGGCAAATCAGCTTCAGATACTTGGCCCGCATAAACCAGGGCAACCGCGATGGCCAATAAGCCAATAAACCCGCTCAATAATATAAATGGAATACGATTGGCAACAAAAAGTCTTCGGTGAATGATAATCGATTACTCCTTTTGATTGATACGTCGCCATTTTTTCACAAAAGTAACTAAGTTGATTCGATTTGATGGAAGCTAAAGAATTATTTCGGTAATAGGATTTATTCACAGATTTCCCCGATTACGCAGATTTTTGTCTGGTAATGACACCTAATCTGCGCAATCTGTGGATTACCGATTTATTTTCTGAACTTCCATGAAATCGAATCTTTGAATTTCAGACAAATTTTTTACTTTCATCTAATACAATTCTTACACGCCGCAAAAAAAATATAACCATATCAAAACAATATCAACATTGAACTATCTTTGGATATATTAAAAAATTTGGAGGTAAAAATCATGAGTACTTTAGTTCGTTGGAATCCTATGCGGGACATGATGGATTTGCGTCGTGAATTTGACCGCCTATTTGAAAATGCGCTGGATATACCTGGCTTTGGCGGCGAATCCGTTACCACTTGGGGGTTGGCCCTCGACCTGGTCGAAAAAGATGATGCCTATATCGTCAAAGCGTCCGTGCCCGGCATTGACCCGGACGATCTGGAAATCACTTTGTCTGAAAACACACTCTCCATTGGTGGCGAGTTTAAGGAAGACACAGAAATCAATGAGAACCAGTACCGGATGCGCGAACGCCGCACCGGCAGCTTCTGCCGCAGCGTGACCCTGCCATCGCAGGTTGACCGGGAAGCCATTGGGGCCAGCTACGACGCCGGCATCCTGACCCTGCATATCCCCAAAGCGGAAGAAGTCAAGCCCAAACGTATTGCCGTTCAGGTACAAAAAGAACGCAAAACGCTTGAAGGCTAACCATCAAAACATCACACAACCATCAGAGGCGCTGGACAGTTGTCCAGCGCCTTTTGCTTTGCTGGTTATCATCATACACACCTCTAACAATCGTCTAATTCGTTTCTGACACCCCGGCATGATAATGGACATGTTTATGACAAGCACTTATTCTACAGAAAAGATCAATTAGAGGAGTATTGGATATGCGATTCGACAAGTTCACCCAAAAGGGGCAAGAGGCCATCTTGGAGAGCCAGAATCTGGCCGAACAAAGCCACCATACGGCCGTTGAGCCAGAACATCTGCTGCAAGCCTTAATCGAGCAGGAAGGGGGTGTCGTTCCCTCCCTCATCAAACATATCGGCGGCGATATGGGAATGCTGCGGCAAGGTATCGAACAAGGCTTAACCCGCCTGCCGCGCGCTACCGGTTCCTCGGTTCA
>JBNKZT010000336.1:0-6767 GCA_050301775.1 Promineifilaceae bacterium (SeqCode) | reverse complement strand
GCTCAGCCGGAATTAGTGAATTTGGTAAACGGCCGTTCCCTCTACGTCGCCCCACCCCACCAAATATGCGCCAACGCCGTCCTCGCCGGATTACAGAACTTCCACCTCATCGAAACCATCGAAAAAGCCGAAATTCCTCCCGAACAAGCCAAACTCTACGACACCATTCGCACCTCCGGCGGCGAAGACATAGAACACCTCTCCCACGAACAACTCGATTTCATTCGTCAAGGCTACCACAAAGCAATTGAAGCCCTCAAACGCAACATCACCCCGCTGGGATTCTCTGCCTGCTCCTTAGAAGACAATGAAGTCACCGGCACAGACGAAAATTACCGCAGCATCTGGGCGCGAGATGGCGCGCTGACCATTCTTGGTTCCCTACCCCTCCAAAACCAGGACGAGGCCATTCATCAATGCCAGCGCCAGACCCTCATCACCTTGTTAGAAAATATATCACCCAACGGCCAGATACCGGCCAACGTCAGAATAGCCGACCAGCGCCCGGATTACTCTGGCGTTGGCGGCATTGCCTCCATTGACAGTGGCCTGTGGGTTATCATTACCTTTTACGCCTACATCCAACAAACACACAATCACGACTTTTTACGCCGCCACATACACCTGCTGCAGCAAGCAATGGACTGGCTCAGCGCCCACGACAGCAACAACGATGCCTTGCTCGAAATCCCGGAAGCGGGCGACTGGACCGACCTGTTTGGCCGCAGCTATAACGTTCTCTATGATGAAGTACTCTGGTATCGCTGCAACATCTGCTTCGGGCGACTTCTGCAAATGCTGGGAGACGAACAGCGCGCCGGTGACTATTTACGCTGGTCACGTGTTATCAAGCGCAAAATTCTTGACACCTTCTGGCCTACCACCCAACAATATGCCAATCAACCTGTTTCCTTTGCTGAAAAACAATTCTCCCTGGGTGATGCCAGCTATCTCATCGCCCAAATAACACCGTTTGACTTTAGCTGGCGCTGTGACACATTTGGCAACTTGCTCGCTTTCCTTTATGATGTGAGTGATGCCCGGCACGCCAGCCAGACATTTCGCTTTTTGTGGGGCGTTGGCGTCAACGAACCCTATCCGATTGCCAATCTCTACCCCGTCGTCACTGCCGGTGACAGCGATTGGCGATCCTACTACACCGTGAATCTGCTCAATTTACCCCATCACTACCACAACGGTGGCATTTGGCCGTTTGTAGGTGGGCATTGGATTCGCTTCATCAACAAATTGGGCCTGCGCGACCTGGCGCTGCAAGAAATGTATCGCTTAACTGAATTAAACAAACTAGGCATTTATAACGAGTGGGAATTTAATGAGTGGATGCACGGTGTAACAGGCCGTCCAATGGGCAAAGCCTACCAGGCCTGGTCCGCCTCCGAATTTATCCGGACCTGCCACGATCTTCACATCGTTGCCTGACAAACTATTTATGACCAGCGCAGTTTTTAACTTGTGCATTTTGAGCGGAAAAAACTGCGCTGGCTTAAGAGGAATCGTTTTCATTTTGAGAAGTTATTTGTAAACGATTCCTATGAGGAATTAACCATTATGGATTTATTAGACATAGGTACTAACAATATTTTGATGATTTCACTACATGGCTACGTCGCCTACCCACCGGAATTAGGCAAACCAGACACAGGGGGACAGGTTGTCTTTGTCCTGGAACTGGCTAAACGATTCAGCCGGCTGGGTCGCCGTGTCGATCTCATCACCCGCCGCTTCGAAGACCAGCCGGAATTTGACGAAATTAATGACAATTTGCGCGTCTGGCGCATTCCGTTTGGCGGTAAAACATTCATCCGCAAAGAAGACATGCACGATCATCTGGGGGATTTTGTCACCAACGCGCTGTCAGCCATCAGAAACAGCAGCAGCCGATACGACATCGTTTACTCCCATTACTGGGATGCCGGTTGGGCCGGGCAAAAAATCGCCGAAGAACTGGAGATTCCCCACGTGCATACGCCTCACTCATTAGGCTGGTGGAAACAGCATTCCATGGGAACGGACATGAGCGCCGAGGAAATGGAGGCCGCCTACCGGTTTGAGGAACGAATTCGCAAGGAGTTTCTCGTCTACCAGATGTGTGATCATGTCATTGCTACGACAGACCCGCAGGCTGATCTGCTTAAAGAACAGTATGACTTGTTGGAAAACAGATTGACCGTCGTTCCTCCAGGTATGGATGAAGATAATTTCTCACCAGTTCGCCAGGCCGATGTCAAAGCTTTGCGTGAAAAGCACAATTTACAAGAGCATGACGTGCTGACGTTGGGGCGTATGGCCCATAACAAAGGCTACGATTTACTGATCCGCGCTCTGCCTACTTTGTTTGAGCTTGTGCCAACAGCCAGGCTGGTAGCGGCCATTGGCGGTGAAGGCTCGGCACAGGATGATGCCGGCGTTGCTGAATTAAAGAAGCTGGCCGAAGAACTGGGGGTGGGTGACAAAATTATGTGGGTGCAGTATGTGGCTGACGAGGATTTGGCTGATTATTATCGGGCAACGGCCGTTTTCTCCATGTCATCGCGTTATGAACCGTTTGGTATGGTAGCTATTGAAGCCATGGCTTGCGGCACACCGGCCGTGATTACCGTGCATGGCGGGCTGTTTGAGCTGGTCAACTTTGGCAAGCAAGCCCTCTACGCCGACCCCAACCGGCCCATTGAGTTTGGCACAATGCTGGCCTTTCCGATGTTGTATCCCGACCTGGCCCACCAGCTTTCTGTTGAAGGGGCGCGGTTTGCCAGACGCAATTTTGGCTGGACAGGGATTGCCAAAAAGAGTCTGGCTATTTTCAACTCTGTTGCCCAACGAAGTTCCGGCGAACTGGTTTAGCTAATCCAAAATCTGACACGAATGGCACGAATAAAGACGCTTCATTCGTGTCATTCGTGTCGAAAAACCGGATTTGTCGGGACTAATGATCACTACAAGCGTGCCGCCAGGTACGGCCGTTCCGTTCCAGCAACCGATCCGCCTCCACCGGCCCCCATGATTGACGTCGGTAAAGGGCCAACGATGACACATTCGGACTTGATTCCCAACCCTGGATGACCGGATCAACCAATTTCCAGGCCGCTTCAATACCGTCACTGCGGGTGAACAGCGCCGCATCGCCCTTGATCGCATTCATCAACAACCGCTCATACGCATCTGGCAGCACTTCCCCTTTGAAAGATGATTGGTAATGGAATTCCATATCAACAGACCGGGTCTCCAGTTGATCGGGTACTTTGGCCTCGAATTTCAGATGAATCCCTTCATCTGGCTGAATGCAAATCGACAGAATATTGGGTGTAAAATCATCATCTTCGACAAAGTCAAACATCAAATGCGGCGGCTTTTGGAATTCAATGATGACTTCCGACGCCTTAGCTGCCAGCGCCTTGCCAGAACGCAAATAAAACGGAACCCCCTGCCAGCGCCAATTGTCGATATGTAGTTTCAAAGCAGCATAAGTGGGTGTTTGCGACCCTGCGGCCACCCCTTCCGCCTGGCTGTACCCTTCATATTGGGCGCGAACCGTATCCTTTAGTTTAATGGGACGTATGGCCGTTAATAATTTCGCCTTCTCGTTGCGCACAGCGTCGGCTTCAAATGATGCCGGTGGTTCCATAGCGATCAATGAGAGCAGTTGAAACAGGTGGTTTTGGAACATATCACGCACCACGCCAGCCTGGTCATAATAGCCGGCACGGTGGCCCACATCAACAGTCTCTGTCACCGTAATTTGCACATTATCGACATAGTTACGATTCCAAACCGGCTCAAAAATGGTGTTAGCAAAGCGGAAAAAGAGAATATTTTGGGCAGTCTCTTTACCCAGGTAATGGTCGATACGGTAAACTTGATGCTCCTGAAAAACGGCGTGAATAGCTCTGTTGAGCGCCTGAGCCGATGCTAAATCGGTGCCAAACGGCTTTTCGACAACAACATGGCGCCAGCCGCCGTCTTCGGCCACCATCCCGGCCTCACCCAGGTTTTCGACAATGGGTACGAAAAAGTTGGGCGAGGTGGCCATGTAGTACAACCGGTTGGTAGGACTTTCCTCCAGTTCACTAAGGTAGGCGTGGAGATTTTGATAGTCAACGGCCGTGTCCAGATTCCCCTGCACATACCAAATCGAATCAACAAAAGCCGACCAAACAGCCTCATCCAAAACCTCGGCCGCAAACGCCTGCATCCCTTCCAACAGAATCGCCCGAAAATCATCATGGCTCCAGGGACGCCGGGCAAAACCGATAATATTCACCTTTTGCGGCAAGCGACCCTTGCGATAAGAGTTAAACAATGCTGGAATTAATTTGCGCTTTGTCAAGTCTCCCGAAGCCCCAAAAATGACAATTGTTACCGGTTTTTCACTGCTCATAAATTGATTTTCCTTTGATCTGGGCGGGGATTAAGGGATTAGGGGATTTTTTTCATCTTCTGATCCCCAAACCTCCTAATCCCTGCCTCCCCATCACCTAAATTTGTATTTTCGCTCCATTGTGCGGGCGGGGATTAGGGGATTTTTTCATCTTCTTATCCCCAAATCCCCTAATCCCCGCATCATCTATATTTGTGTTTTCATTCCGTTGTGCAGATGCTGCATAAACTCATTGCGGGTTTTAGGGTCTTTGCGGAAAGCGCCTAACATGGCACTGGTGACCATCCGGGCATGTTCCTTTTTCACACCGCGCATCATGGAGCACATATGCGAGGCTTCAACCACAACCGCCACGCCAAGCGGATTCAGCATTTCCCGTATCAATTCGGCAATTTGCCGGGTCATCCGCTCCTGAACTTGCAGGCGACGGCCGTACATCTCCACAATGCGCGGAATCTTGGATAGGCCCACAACCTTGTCGCGCGGCAGATAGGCAACGTGCGCCCGGCCATAAAAGGGCAGCATGTGATGTTCACACATGCTGAAAAACTCAATGTCCTTGACGACGATCATCTCGTCGTATTCCACTTCAAAAAGCGCATCGTTGATCAATTCCGCCGGGTCTACGTGATAACCGGCCAGAATTTCATCATACATGCGGGCAATACGTTCCGGCGTGCGCTGCAAACCATCACGCTCCGGATCTTCACCAATCAAGGATAAAATCCTGTAGATCGCTTCTTCAAGCGCTTGCTTGCGAGCCAATTCGTCGCCGTCTTCTTTTGTTTCGACTTTTGCGCTGTTTTGGGCAGTCATAATGCCTCCAACTGTTCAAATAGGTTGTGGGAACGGCCGTAACCCACATCGAGCAGCTTGTCAGAAAAAATTTATGGGACGCAGATTCCCAGGATTAACGCAGATGTTTTGCTTTTATGTTAATAAAATCTGCGTTTATCAGCGTTAATCTGCGTCCTGTTTTGACTTTTCCGACTGCCTGCGAGGACACGAATTACGGCCCATACGTTTACGAAATCAAAGCGTGCAAACCGCCGACCACATCCGTTCCCAAATTGAAACGGATAAAACGACGCCCCGCATCCAGCAAAGCCTGGCCGTCGCCCAACGCCTGGGCCGTTTTCAGGATGCCAAAGCTCATCGTCGAGCCAGGCAGTCCGGCTTCATCAGGAATGTCGGCGTCAACAAACGGATCAGACGTAAACTGGATGAACAGACCATTGCCGCCATCTCCTTTGTGTAATTGGCCAGTAGAATGCAAAAAGCGCGGTCCATAACCTATAGTCGTCGCCAGGCGATATTTGTCACGCAGATGGGTGCGCAGCGCCAGCAAAGCTTCATCTGTTTCAGCCGTGGGATGGACGTAGGCTTGCAGCGAGATGTAGTCACCGGGCTGGGCCTGAGTCAGGAATTTTTGTAAGGCAACGGCCGTAACCGGTTCCGATTCAACAGGTGGCAGTTGTCCTTTTTCCATGTACTCAGCCACCATCTGGCGAGCCAGCACTTTGGCCGATTCCACATTAGGTTGGTCAAAGGGTTGGATATTGAGGAGGTGTCCGGCAACGGCCGTAGCCATCTCCCAGGTGAAAAATTGATCGCCCACATCATATTTATCGGCCAACGAGAAGATGATCGCCGGCTGACCGGCCGCAACTAATGACTCAAATTCCATATCGTGGGTTATATCCCCAGTCAGTCGCAGATAAACAAACAAGCGATCCACGCCATAACTTTCCGGCCCGGTCAACGGCTCGCCAACCACCGGCAGGATGCCTTTTCCTTCTTTACCCGTGCTCTCGGCGATAAGCTGCTCTACCCAATCACCAAAGCTCTCGACAGCCGGCGACGTGACAATCGTTACTTTATCGCGGCCGGCCTGGGCCAGGACGCCCATAATCGCACCCAAATGGGCACTGATATTATCGTCACCTGGGCGCTGCGCGTTGGCTGCTGCCTGCTGCGCCCGCGCCACCAATTCGGCCACATCCAGCCCCACCAACGCCGCCGGAACCAGACCAAAGAAGGAAAGCACCGAATACCGGCCGCCAATATTGGGGGTGTTGAGGAACGTATCACGAAAATGATAGCGTTCCGCCACCGTTTGCAGCCCGCTGCCCGGATCGGTGATGGCGATAAAATGGCTTCCGGCCTTTTCCAAACCAACCAACGCCGCCACACGATTATAAAAATATTTGAAAAACGAAAAGGTTTCCACCGTGCCACCCGATTTGGTGGAGACGACGAACAGCGTGCGGCGCAGGTCAACGCTGTTGGCTCTGGCCTGGACAGCATCGGCGTCGGTACTGTCCAGCACTTGCAAATTCAGGCCGTCCACATCGGCGCCGAATGTTTTGGC